>JAIEOU010000005.1 GCA_019750255.1 Patescibacteria group bacterium | reverse complement strand
GTCGCTGCCATTACTTTTTTCGTTGGGAAACTCAAAAGTAATGAAGCGATTGCATAAGGAAAATATAGTCGCAGCTACGCTGCTCCTTATTTCTCCTTAACAAAAAACCGCCTTTAGGCGGTTTTTTTTAATCTACAGACGGTGCTTATATTTCTTGCTGTTCTGGGATCACGTCTACTCGAGCACTGGCGCTAGCGCTCGTTACTCCTGCAACGGCAGGGTTTGGTGAACAGGTTAAGGTGAAGTTTGTCGAATTACTAATTGGTGTCGTCAGGTAAGGATTAGGTGAATTTACTGATGTACCTACCGTTGTGTAATCGAAGGTTGCACTCGAACCATTCCCGGTAAGGATACAGCGCACTGGATACGGTGCTGTCACACTCCAGGTGAGACGAGCCTGATCACCGGACCGGATGAGGGACGGGGTGGCGGTGAGGGTGATGGCGGGAGGAGTTGGAGGTGCAGCTGCTGAGACTGTAACCGAATCACTTCCCGTACCACCAGCTCCCGAACAGCTCACTGAATAGGTGGTGTTACTTCCCGCTGCGGGCTCTACTACATCAGTGTCGGAGCCACCGGTTGCGTTGCCGGTACTGAAACCAGCTCCTGCTGTGGCGGTACAAGCCGTGGCGTTCGTAGATGACCAAGTTATAGTCACGTTGTCAGCAGCGGTGACGTTGAGCGGACCACCAGTCGGTGTGCCAGACGGCTGGATGAAAGCTTCAATTGAGACAGTCGGAGCGCCCAGTGGTGGTGGCGGAGGAGGAGGTGGTGGCGGAGGAGGAGGTGGAATCGGACAACGAAAACTGCTAATAGAAAATTCCGTAGCTGGGTTTATTGAACCTAAGGTTCCGGCCCAAATTCTTGCACTATGCCAACCTCCGAGCGTCAATGGCACATTCGCTGTCCTTCCAAACCAGTCCGGTATGTTATGCCAATAACATGCTGAGATACCGTCCCAGATAAATCCAGAAGGACATGTGGCTTGGGTTAATCCATAAAAGTTTAGGAAGTAATGAGTTGCCCCTGGAGTGGTAGGCCAGGTCAATGCGGCCTGTGTGCCAGCAGGATGACAGACGACCCCAGAAGGTTGTGGTAGAGGGGGTGCGGCGGCACAAGTGAACGTTCCTCCAGTCGGTAGCGGTGTATGGGCGCTCCAACTACCGGTTGTAGGGTGCTTGGTGTGCAGCCACCAAAAGTATGGCTGACCTGGAGTAACAGGAAAGGTATTGCTCGTACCAACGAAATTATCGCTTGTACCAGCTACGAATGGACCCAATCCAAAACCACCAGTCGACACACGTGTGTAATAGGTACTGTACCCTGGCACTCCAGTCCAGCTCATAGTTGCCTGAGTACCAGAAGGATCACAGGTAACACTGGCATTGGTTGGTGCCGGCATTGTACAAGTTGCACCCTTAGGTCCACCAAGCAGCAATGGGTTGCCCGACGCTCCCGGTACACCACCCGGATCAACGTCAATGGCGTGGGCATAGTAAGTATGATAACCATTGTCACGAAGACTCTCCGGAATGGTGTAGCTAAATACGTGAGCAGTCGTACCACCGCAGTATGGGGCCAGGCTTGGTCCTTCTAGATTTGCTACCGTTGATCCAACAAACACACCCACTCCAGCCGGACCGTCCCGGTATATGTGAACGTTAAGCGCTGTTCCCCAACTATCCGGATCACAGGCCCAACCCCACACATTACCACTGCCCGGTGTACTGCCGCAGGTAGCGTCACCAATATAACCGATTGGCGGCGCTGAGCACCTGAAAGCCCCGGTCTGATTATAACCACCCACCGGATCACCGGCATGGATCCAGAAGTTTGCTGGCTGCCCCGGAACCAACAGGAACCAGCCATCTGTCTGAGCAGTACCAATCCAGTCGTTATAGCAAGTAGAACCGTCCCAGGTCCAGCCAACCTGCTGACACCAAGTGCCATTAGCTCCCGCCATGCGTGGAAGATAGCGTGTCGCTCCCGCCACACCGGCCCAAGTAATATGTACTACGGGTCCGCGAGCATCAGCATTTGGATAGCAGGTACGACCAGTAATTACCGGTGGTTGTATTGCAGACGTTGGTGGTGGAGGAGGTGGAGGAGGTGGTGGAGGAGGTGGTGGAGGACTGCCGCAGGCAAACGTCACCGGCGATCCACTGAGCCACGCATTGTCGCCTGCCCCGATATTCATACCCAAAGCTGAATAGGTGTTTGGACTCCCATTCCAGGCCCAGCCGGGGAGTTGAAAACTAAAGCCGTGATACCCGTTACCACCACACACATTAGCGTTAACCAGGTCTTGACGATATTCACCAGCCTCAACATTGGCCATTAAAGTCCCATTTGCGTACAGGTATACTCGGGTCGGCTGGTTGATATTATTTTTATCACAACTCCACCCACGCAAATAACCATCAGTACAACTGCGGGTATCAAGCCAACCTGTTGGGTTGGAGCACCCAGCCAAATCCCCTCCCCAGTGCTCCACTCCTGAATCACATGACGCGGGAATAACGGAACCGCCACCGGCGCCAGTACGCAGCGAAAATGATGCATATTCCAGCTCAGCAGTAGAAACCTGGTTGTCACTCTTAAACCCCGGAGCTGTTATAAAAAAAACCGCAAACAGAAAGAGTGCGGTTGTTAATCCCAAAATAAAAGTGGTCGACCGGTAGTGTCCTGCGCTAAAAAGGACGCTCTTGATAATCCGCAACCCAGGAATTCTCATGTACTAATAAGTATACCCTTACGCACGGACCCGCGAGTGTCGGTAACGAAGGTACTGTTGATAGTCCTGTCACGCTAGATTTCTTGCTGTTCTGGGATCACGTCTACTCGAGCACTGGCGCTAGCGCTCGTTACTCCTGCAACGGCAGGGTTTGGTGAACAGGTTAAGGTGAAGTTTGTCGAATTACTAATTGGTGTCGTCAGGTAAGGATTAGGTGAATTTACTGATGTACCTACCGTTGTGTAATCGAAGGTTGCACTCGAACCATTCCCGGTAAGGATACAGCGCACTGGATACGGTGCTGTCACACTCCAGGTGAGACGAGCCTGATCACCGGACCGGATGAGGGACGGGGTGGCGGTGAGGGTGATGGCGGGAGGAGGAGGGGCCGCGCACGTTACAATACTTGATGCCGCAGCACTACAGCCTGCAGTGTTACAAGCCCTCACTGACCACGAGTGACTTTGCACAGCTAGATTATTTACAACACGACTTGGAGAAACGGTGTTAAATGTTGTGCCGCCCACCGTCAACTCATAGCGCGTGGCACCAGTAACAGGCGACCAATTAAACGTTACCGATCCACTACTGCCGGTTACCGAGCAGCTGGCCGTCAGTCCAGTCGGAACAGATGGTACCAAAGCAGCAGGACACGTCATAGACCCCCCTACGTACGCACTCCAGTTCTGGCCAGGCCGACTCGGATCTTTTGTTTCAACCCAGTAATAGTAGGTTCTTCCTGGCGTGGTGGTAAAACTTTTAGAAGTACCGACCCAGTTATTGTCCGTGCCGCTGATAACCAAATTGGTAAGAAGCCCAATACCATCCGTACTTACTCGAGTTTGGAATGTAGTATATCCAGCTGGAGCGGTCCACGAAAACGTACCTGTTCGACCATCAGCACTGCATGACCCAGTAACCGCTGTAGGTGGTGGTATGGGTGGTGCCGTCGACGGGCACGAGAAGCCCAGTCCCACACTAGCATCACCCACCGAATCACCGGCGTGCACCCAAAAGCTGTGCCAGGTATCAGGAGTTATTGCTACCGTCAGGGATGTAGACGTCCAGTTATTGTGGTAGCACGTAACGTTATCAGTCCATAAAGTCAGCCCATTAGCTGCACACTGAGCGGGAGTCATTCCTTGCAGGCGGGGTAGATAACGGACCGCCCCCGGTACTTGATTCCAGGTAATGGTGGCGCTAGTTCCCCCAGCCCCACAGGTACGCGCGAGGCCAGTAGGAGCAACTGTCGGCGGACGGCAGGTTAACCACCTTCCAGTCCAGTTACCCCAGGGTAATCCAGCAATAACTGATAGACTTACCGTACGTCCGGTCATGTTGCCAAGATTATATGACCCTCCTGCTCCCAAAGAAACCGCGGTCCACGCAGTCGGCCAGTTAAGGTGGTAGCAAGAATTTCCTACCGTTTCATATGTCCAACCCATCGCCGCACACTCACCAGCTGATAAGCCCGAAAAGCTTAAGCCGTACCGATCAGCCACAACGGGACCCCAATCAAAGTACATGTTATTTTGCGCGTTGTAACATGAAGCGTTAATCCATGGCACGTCACCCCGCGGACCGGGGGCACACGACCCATCCCCTGGCCTCAAAAATCTATACTGAGGAGGTTGCTGATCAGAGTATTGCCACCACTGCCAATTATTACCATTAACATCAGCGCCACCAGTGCAGTACGTGGTCCAGTTTACAACAGTCGGGGGCACACAAGAGCCGTCACCCGCCCTTAAAAATCTTGTCTGACGTCCCACAAAAGGATCAGAATCGGTATATTCCCACCACTGCCAATCATTCGCCCCTCCTTCTGCACCGGTGCAATAAGGTATCCAATTAAGACAACCATCTAAGTCCCCCGCTCTGTGTGCCTCCCTTGGATTTGAATCGCACGAAGCAGGAATGACTGAACCACCCGACTCACCGGTAGCGAGGGAGTAGGTCGCATATTCAAGCTCAGCCGTATGCAAGCTGTTGGGACCGGGTCCGACTGTACTACTGTATAAAAAAAACTATAAACAAAAAAAGAACAAGGACGCTTATAACACCGCCCAAAAACAGTGCCTCCTGATTACGCAATGCAATCACTCTTGCACATACCCCTGATTTTATAGAGAAGAAAGCCACTGATTTATTATATAGCAAGTCGCGAACGTATAAATAATGCTTATACACCTTTATATATCAACAACCAGAACTATGCGGACGTGATCTTGAAATTACTCGACTTCTACATTCTCCCGCACTACTCGCAAATTGTCCTCTGCCGATTTAACAGATGCTTCATAGCCCTGCTGGTATATCGCCGGGTCATTACCCGGATAGGCAACTCCCCATCCTTCCGCTCCCATACCAGTAAACCCGGCCAAGGCAACCTCTAAAGGCTCTTTAGCTTCAGCGTAGCGCTTCTGATTAATTAAAATTGCTCCAAGCGCGTTAGAGAGCCAGGCGTTACCCGGAGCAAATTGTAATCCCGCCCGAGCGTATTTTTCTGCTTTCTCATACTGACCTGAGCGAAAGTACACCCAGACAAGATCATTATGCGCTGCCCAACTCTCTGGCACGACTTCTATATACCGTAAAAAATCCTCTTCAGCTTGTTTAAACTGATGCCGGTAGCCGTAGGTGAGACCGCGCATATAATATGCCTTCACATAGTCCGGATCCTCCGCGAGCTGCGCATCAAACTCGCTGAGCGCTTTCGTTAAATCGCCTTTAATAAAATAAACCCTGCCGATCTGATATCTAATCGGGTCATTATGAACATTATCGTACCTGAGCGCCTTTTCAAAGCTGGCAAGCGCCTTATCAACGTCATATTCTGTACCACCAAAGTAATAATTGCCGCGCTGAAAATAGAAACTAGACGCACTCAGTCTTCCTGCTTGCCACTGCTGCCACGCCTCGCCGGTACGGGCAAAATTAAATGTACTAACCGAAGCGAGGCCTGATGCGATAACAAAAATACCAGCGATCATTCCTCGAAGAAACGGATGCGGTAAACGAATCATAATGCATTTCTATTATATCAAGACAAAGAGTGAAACGAGCTGTTCTTGTGCCAGTACTGGTGAATAAAAAATATCAATTCTTAGCCACACCTCTCATAATCCATCGAGGTTTCGATGTTAAGGTGACTTTTTTCGGACCCCGACAAACCCAGTCCTGACCGCTTACTCTGGTTTTACGTGCCTTATTTATTATGCTACCATCGTGGACACATTTGCGCGGTTAGCTCAGCTGGTAGAGCATCACATTGACATTGTGGAGGTCACAGGTTCGAGTCCTGTATCGCGCACTAAAGCAATAAGTCGGGTCATGCACAGCATGACCCTTCTTTGCTTTATGTGCGCGACACAGGACTCGAAAGGCGCAGCGATGTGAGTCGCCCCTTCCCTTGGGCGACGAACCAGTGAGCCGTGGTCAAGAACACTTAGTAGATTTGGAGTCGCAGACGAACAAATATACTTAGTGATTCGTGACCGAGTCCGTAAATAATTACTCTTAAAGACGCAACAAAATCCGCGATTGCGGGTCGAGTCCCGCACCCTTCCTTGACTCCACTCACTTACGCGCTACCCTGTACTAATGAAAGACATCGTCATTATCTACCACGACCAATGTAAAGATGGTTTCGGTGCTGCCTTTGCAGCCTGGAAAAAATTTGGTGACACTGCCACCTATATACCACAGAAGACACAAGCACCCCTGCCGGACGGAATTACTGAAAAGGAACTTTACGTCGTCGATTACAGCTTTGACCTTCCGACACTTACCAGGCTACGTTCGGTAAACAAATCAATGGTCGTCATTGACCATCACGCAACTGCGCAGTCAGCCGTCACTGCTTTTTCTGAAAACGTTTTCGACCTAGACCACTCTGGAGCGGTCCTTGCCTGGCGTTATTTCCATCCCAACACTCCAGTTCCCCGATTACTCACCTACGTCGAAGACCACGACTTATGGAAATTTGTACTGCCATATAACCGCGAAATAAACGCCGCCGTCGCACTCGAGCCTGTATCCTTTGAACGCTGGGACCAGCTCGCGACACTACTAGAAGACGATCAGGAATTTAGACAATGTGTCACCACCGGCACCACCGCTGCAAAAGTTTCTGACGCCCTCGTTCTTGAACTTCTTACCTATCGTGAACGTGTGCTTTTTGAAGGCCATGAAGTGTACGCCGTTAATATAGCTCGACCACACCGGTCAATTGTCGGTCACCACCTCGCAAAGCTCAATGCAGCCGAAGGAAGAATCCCCCTTGGTATTGTCTACTATCATTATGGCGGTGCGGTTCACCTTTCGTTGCGGAGCGAAGGTGATATAGACGTCGGAGCAATCGCCGAAAAATATAACGCAGGTGGACACAAACATGCGGCCAGTATCCGCGTCGCCACGTTTAACGACCTCCCCTTTACCTTCCTCTAAGAGCACGCTAGAGTAGCACCCATGCTTCTCCTTTCTATCGAAACCAGTTGCGACGAAACCGCTATCAGTATAGTCGAAGCAGCGGGCGATTTTCCTCATGCTAGATATAAGGTGCTTGGTAACGCGCTGTTTTCACAGATTGATATACATCGTGAGTACGGCGGCGTCTTTCCGCTTATTGCAAAACGCGAACATATAGCGACGGTCGTTCCGATGCTGGAGAAAGCGATTAAGGAAGCCGGGTTAACCGGTGCCCATCCGCACGGTACCCGGGATGAATCTCTGCTAGAAGACCTACTCACCCGTGAACCAGGTCTCTGTCACCAACTTCTCACCTTTCACGAGGAGCATGGCGTTCCGCCCATCGACGCTATCGGTGTTACGAATGGACCCGGGCTTGAGCCCGCCCTCTGGGTTGGCATAAACTTTGCCAAAGCGCTAGCTCACCTGTGGAATGTTCCAGTAATCCCCGTCAATCATATGGAAGGGCACATCCTCGCCTCCGTCTTTGACGGAAGCAGCTTAGCAAACCTCTCCTTCCCATCCGTTGCCCTCCTCGTCTCAGGTGGCCACACCGAACTAGTACTCATGAAGGAATGGGGCCGCTATGAACTTATCGGACAGACGCGCGATGACGCCGTTGGCGAAGCCTTTGATAAAGTAGCGCGACTGCTCGGACTTCCGTATCCCGGAGGACCAGAAATCAGCCGTAGAGCGGACGAAGCGCGCAAAGCTTCCCTACCGGAGTATATTTCCCTCCCCCGGCCAATGCTGCATTCAGGGGACCTGGACTTCTCTTTTTCTGGACTCAAGACCGCCGTCCGCTACGGTATTGCTGAAAAGTCCCTCACTGACGACGAGGTCAGAGCGCTGGCGCGCGATTTTGAGGATGCAGCCGTTCACGTTCTTATTGCTAAATTAACCAAGGCAGTAGAGACGCATGGAGCAGCCAGCGTCATTCTTGGTGGTGGCGTCGCTGCTAATGCGCGTCTACGGGAAAGCATTAGCGCTCTTGGCACCACCCTGGCCTTTCCCCACCTTCAGGTCCACCTACCGAGTATCGCTCTTTCGACTGATAATAGCGTAATGATTGCGCTCGCGGCCCATGCCCACCTTTCGTCATCGCTCACTCCGATCGGTGCCCGGGAGCTTCGGGCACAGGGGAACAAATCTCTTTCGTAAGACCAAAATAAAATTTCATTAGACACTTCAAGCGTAGCCTGTTTTATGCTACGATGCGCTTTAAATTAACCGTATTTATGAGCGATTCAACAAAGCCCTCCGCCCCAAACATTCCCGAAGTTTTTCTTAAACCGTTTGAACCTAAAGATCACGAAGACCGTATCTATACGCACTGGGAAAAGAGCGGTTTTTTTAATCCGGATATCTGCATAGAACATGGCGTTGCGGCACCAGACGCAGATACCTTTTCGATTGTCCTTCCGCCTCCAAATGTTACAGGCACTCTTCATATGGGACACGCCGCTATGCTCGCTGTTGAAGACATCCTTGTTCGTTATTCCCGAATGCTCGGAAAGCGTACCTTATGGATACCAGGTACTGATTCTGCAGCCATTGCTACACAATCAAAAGTGGAAAGTGAAATTTATAAGGCAGTGGGAAAAACCCGGCACGACCTTGGACGGGAAGAGTTCTTGAAGCGCGTGTACGCCTTTGCTGAAGCGAGTAAAGACACCATCATCAACCAAACCAAACGCATGGGATCTTCCCTTGATTGGTCACGGTATGCCTTTACGCTCGATGAACCGCGATACAAGGCAGTTATGACGGCGTTTAAGAACATGTATGAAGCTGGTCTCATTTACCGCGGGGCCCGCATTGTAAACTGGGACCCAAAGATGCAGACCACGGTGTCTGACGACGAAATTGAACACGTTGAGCAAACTGATCAGTTTTACTACCTCAAGTACGGACCATTTGTCATTGGTACCTCCCGCCCCGAAACAAAGTTTGGCGATAAGTACGTGGTCATGCACCCAGAAGACCAGCGCTACAAAGATTACGTCCACAGACAAACGCTAGAGGTCGAGTGGATTAACGGTCCGATTACCGCAACGGTAATCAAGGACGAAAGTATCGACATGGAGTTTGGTACGGGCGTAATGACGATTACTCCGTGGCATGATGCAACCGACTTTGAAATTGCTGAACGACACAAACTCGATACACAACAAGTAATCGATGAGCGTGGATTATTGCTCCCTATTGCCGGAGAGTTTGCTGGCACCCACATCAAAAAAGCTCGTGCTGCTATTATCGAAAAGTTACAGTCAAAGGGCTTAGTGGATAAAATCGACGAAAAATATGTACACAATGTCGCCACCAATAGTCGCGGTGGCGGTACTATCGAACCGCAAATTAAAGAGCAGTGGTTCATAGACGTCAATAAAAAGTTTATTCTTCCACACTCAGAAATCCCTGGCGTCGCAAGTGGCAGCTCGGTAACCTTAAAGGAACTTATGGTCGCTGCGGTAGAGCACGGTGGAACCGATATTTTCCCCGAGCGATTCAAGCGTATCTATTACCACTGGATTGAAAACCTACGAGACTGGTGTATTTCACGGCAGATTTGGTACGGACACCGAATACCAGTCTGGTACAGAAACGGTGAAGTCTTTTGCGACACCACGGCACCTGAGGGCGATGGCTGGGAACAAGATAACGACACACTCGATACCTGGTTCTCTTCTGGTTTGTGGACCTTTTCAACATTAGGCTGGCCAGAAAAAACGAAAGATCTTGCCACCTACCACCCGACGAGTGTTCTTGAAACCGGGTATGACATTCTCTTCTTCTGGGTGGCTCGAATGGTCCTTATGTCCACATTCCACCTAGGACAAGTGCCGTTCAAGAACGTGTACCTTCACGGACTGGTTCGAGATGAGCAGAATCGCAAGATGAGCAAGAGTCTAGGTAACATCATCGACCCGCTCGACATGATTGCCAAGTACGGTGCAGATGCCGTGCGCCTTTCGCTTATCATTGGTGTCGCTCCCGGAAACGATCTCCCTCTCTCTGAGCAAAAGACTAAAGGCTACAAACACTTTGCCAACAAGCTCTGGAACATCACACGCTTTACTTTGACCTCCATTGAAGGCTACACGCCACAGGAATCGATACCGCTAACTGAACGTGACACAGAAATACTTAGTCAACTGAAGAGCACGGTCAATGAAATAACAACCGATATTGAAAAATTCTCTTTGCACCTCGCTGCTGAAAAAGCGTACCATTACGTCTGGCACGAATTAGCCGATCAGATTTTAGAGGAGTCTAAAACCATTCTTAGCGGTAACGACAGGGCAGCAAAACAATCGAGACAAGCCGTATTAGCTGAATGTCTAGTCACCTCCCTAAAATTACTACACCCGTTCATGCCGTTTGTTACTGAAACGATTTGGCAAGAACTACCAAAAAACCTCAAAGATCGTGAAATCCTTATGGTTGCGAAGTGGCCTGTGCAGAAATAAGGAGTAGCGCAGCTACGACTATATTTTGATTATGCAGGCGCCTCGCTACTTTCGAGCATCAAAGCGAGGAAAGTAGCGGCGGCGAGCTGCTGTGCAGAAATAATAAGGAGAAGTAAGGAGGCCACAGGCCGACTATACTTTCCTTATGCGACCAATTTTTAAGGAGCCTAGCGACTATAAAAATGAAGTACCCTTGTGGTGAAATCACTTCACTCGTTTCGAGATTCAAAGCGAGATAACGAGTGGCAGCGACTTACTAAGGAGAAACAAGAAGGTACGAAGTACCGACTATGTTTTCTTTATGTAATCGCTTCACTGGTTTTAAGCTTCGGAGCGAAAAAACCAGTGGCAGCGACTTACTAAGGAATCGAGTTCTGTCTCAATACTAAAAAAGTAGCGGTGGCGAGCTACTCTACATCATAGCCACGTCCCCAGAACACAAGCGCGGCGGCCCTACAGGGCCGCCGCGCTTGTTACAATACCTACACCCATGACGTCAACCGTCTTTGCCATAGCCTTTCTCGGCGGTCTTATTCCCGCCCTATTTTGGTTGTGGTTTTGGCTGCGAGAGGACCGTACCCGTCCTGAACCATACCTCCTTATCGCCATTACCTTTATCGCGGGCATGATGGTAGTACCCCTGGCTCTACCGCTGCAGAAATTTGCCTGCGACATAATGCAGGCCGGCATGTGCTATCCGCCTAGTGATAATTTGATGACCTTGTGGGTAATTATTGAAGAGGTGCTCAAGTACGCCGTCGCGCTCATCGTGATCTTGTGGCGCCGTGAAGTCGATGAGCCGATTGATATGGTCATTTATATGATTGTGATTGCGCTTGGGTTTGCTGCCCTAGAGAACGCACTCTTTATCTTTAGACCATTGGGCGAAGGAGCCTATCTCGACTCTGCGCTCGCGGGCACCTTCCGTTTCCTTGGCGCCACCCTACTTCACGTCCTTGCCTCCGGAACCGTTGGTATGGCTCTAGCGCTCGGTTTTTATAAACGACCCTTCATGAGACTCGTCTATGCCACCGTTGGGTTATTCATTGCCATCGTATTGCATGCGCTCTTTAACTTTTTTATACTAGACGCAAGCGGAGAGACGATTCTCGGAGTATTTCTGTTCGTCTGGATGGGCATCATCATGCTGTTTCTTCTCTTTGAAAAAGTAAAATTGCTTGAGTCATCAGACACTAACCCCGCGCCATCATCACTATGAAAAAACCGTCATTCTTAGAACGACTCACCGGCGCCACACCTGGCGAAGATTACGACCGCATCCTGGATGATAATCGCCATTTTGGTGACGACGATAGTGCCGAGGATGAGACCCAAGACGAAGACGACAATTGGCAAAGCGAACCCGGCGCAGCCCGTAGCCCACAAGAGGGCGAACTTCCCGTCGACATGTACCAAACAAACGACACTATCGTCATTCGCGCCCTGGTGGCCGGTGTTAGTCCAACAGATTTAGATATTTCAATCACCCGGGATATGGTTACTATTCGTGGCGTGCGCGAAGAGTTCCAAGAAACACATGAAGACAACTACCAGAACCGGGAGCTATTCTGGGGCAGCTTCTCGAGGTCGATTCTTCTTCCCGAAGAAATTGTAATTGACGAGGCAGAAGCACAGGAAAAGCATGGCATGCTTGAGATTCGCCTACCAAAGCTCGATAAGCAAAGGAGTACGCAGCTTAGAGTTCGGACAAACGCGGTACAGAAGTAATACGAGACAACCGCTCCTAAAGGAGCGGTTTCTTTTTGCGGATATCATATTTTTTTATTCGAAGTTAGTAGGATACATTTGCTTCGGGCCTGGGCACTTTGGAAACCCACGAGAATGTTGGGCCGGGCTCGGTCACTCTTGTGCATACTTTGTTTAGCTTCGCTCACAATCTATCTCACTCGCTCGACCTCCACTCGGCGAGGTCCTCGTCTTTGCGAGTCGCAACGAAGCAATCCAGGGCTTGGTTACATATTAGGGCCGGGCTCGTCCCGCTTTTTCTAACTTCTTACAGAAGCTGTCCACTCATTGGGTTCTATATTTCGCTACCGCTCATATAGTGCCTCAATGAGTCTTGCGAAGTGACATTTATTCACTTCTCACGCTACGGTCATTACGACCGCTGGACGCGCCTCGTGATCACTCGCGCTAGGAAGCACGCTCGTGACAACGCTCCGGCGTTCGAGCCCGGACGAAAGGTGCATTAGTTTGTAATATAGCTTAGGGCCCAGGCACTTTGGAAACCCACGGTTTTCCAACGCTCGCTCCTAACGTCGCTCACTGCCTTCCTCCACGGGGAAACAACTGTTTCCCCGACCCCCTTCACGCCCGGCCCCAAGCACGCAAAAAGCGCCCGAAGGCGCTTTTCTTGTGCTTGGGGCCGGGCTCGAACCGGCGACCCCTTCCTCTTCAGGGAAATGCTCTACCAACTGAGCTACCCAAGCAAATGAGAACCGAAATGGATGCTAGGCATACATTCTGTTTGAATGCAGCTTGGGTAAGTTTCCTCTTACCCACGCAGGCACCTCTACTTCGGTATGGAGTATTGTACCTATTTTGACAGTATTTTCAACCACTCCTCTCCTGCGGTTACGAACCCGCTTGATCAAAGAAACGCTGCCACCCAGATACGTCTTGCACGCTTGATTCAATCACTCCCCAGGCACGCTCGAGCGTCGCCAGGTTAGGTTCTAATATCATGTAGTACAAAGCAATGGGAAGCCCTACAATAAAGGCAAACCAGACCACCCTAAAGACGGTCGCCCATAGTGCTCCCCGACGGAGCTTGTGAAGCATTTCGTTATTCTCCGACAGAAGACGCTTATTTTCCTCGAGCAAGGTTTTTAGCTGCTCGTTTGTCACCACATCGGGGATGTCTTTCATAACTTTAGTATACCAGCTCTGTGCCCTAGTCAGGAGTCGAACCTGAATTCTCGCGTTAGGAGTGCGAAGTTCTATCCATTGAACTACCAGGGCAATTTTGAGATTTGATCAAATCTATCATACTCATAATAAGTTTGAAATACTTTGCTCCTTTTGCAACTCGGATACGACACATTCCACGAGGGAGCTTTTTACTTTCGTTACCCGGCAATCGTTCAATACCTATGAACTGGTGTTTTGGAACATCAACAGCTGTAGACCAGTAGTTTATAGCATCTACTTCGGGCATCTTTCCAAACAACCTAACCGTAACGCGGAATTCATCATCATGAACGCCTAGCGCACGAAGTCCAATAACGGTTGTGCGTAGCAGACAAGGGTCACCATTTATTATGTTGAGCTCATGCTTCGTCCCCTCACCCCAGTATAGTGCCGCAAGCACTAAAAGAATACTCTGTTGCGAAAAAATTTCGGGAATGATACTGCTTGCATGAGAGCGTGCACTTTCCCATGCTATTCGTGCCCTTTCTTTACTACCACCTTGCTTTGATTTTAAAAGTGACGCGAATTCTGGCAGAACATTAGTTTTTGAGATCAAATTATAAACGGTACCGTTTGAACGACCTGTAATTCGCCGTATCTCTGGCAAACTATGACCAGTTTTTCTTAAGTTTATAATCTCTTCTACGGCTTCACTTGTAAGGCGACTTGCCATGTATGAACCATAATACTATCTATAGATTATTTATAGATACAGTTGTCAACACAAAAGCCACCTCTCTAGGGTGGCTTTTTGGCTTTTACAGAACTGTTTACTTAATCTCGAGCAACTCCTTCAACTTATCTTCGTCGTACCCAATGATTACATCCTCATCGACCTGAATCACTGGCACGCCCATTTGGCCAGTCATATCAATCATCTCGGTGCGCTTGTCGGCATCAGACGCCACATCATGCTCCGTGTAGGCGATGTTGTTCTCTTTAAAAAACTCTTTCGCCTTGTGACAGAAGTGACAAACGGGGGTACTGTAAATAGTTACGGTCTTTGACATGATCAGATTGATTTATGGCTAAGTCTTTCTAGTATACCAAATATACGCAGCCTTACGGTAGCTTCTTTCACTCTGCAGCCACAGGCTCGTCCAAAATAATAACGACCCGTTCGCCCTCACGAGCGATATCAAATTGCCGGCGCATCTCAGCCTCAATTCCCCGCTCGCTCGTGATGTACTGCACTTGTTCTTTAAGCGCGGCCCGACGGCCCTCCAGCTCTGCCACTTCTCGCTCAGCAGCAATACGACGCTCTGCCATATCTCGGGCAATCGCGTAGCGGCCATAGGCACTGTGGGCCATAAAGATACACACAAGGAGGAGTACCCCTTGCATAATCGGCGAAGTGGCAACTCGCCGTAATTGCCGTTTTTGGTTAAAACTTAGCATGTGCTACTATTGTAGCACTTACAAAAATAGCTTGCTGATATGAGTTTCCTTTTTCACAAAAACACAAAAACGGCCATTAAATGGATTTGGGGTGCAATTGCTATTGTGATTATTCTCAGCATGCTTTTGGCCTACTCAAGCGGAGTATAGCTCCGAAGACCACGGAGCTTCACTCTCCGTTATTTCAGGATAGTGCCAAGCGAAGCATAGGATTTTCTCTGCTAGGAGAACATTCTATATATGAAAAACAAAGTCGTTACACCCCTTATTATACACAATTTTTAGTCACCCTTCCGCTTACAGCGGCCTGTCCACTCATTGGACTTTTGCTCGCCCACTCGCAAAATTCTCAATGAGTCTGGCAGAGTGACATCTAGTCACTCTTCACCTTACAGGTGCCAGTACACCTTGTCGCTACTTTTTCGTAAACTCAAAAGTATCTGGTAAGGTCTTAAATCAGACATTTAGTCTGATTTAACCATTTTCATGAATACTTCTTGAGGAATGTGCACATTACCCTTACCCCGTTCGAGGGCTTTCTTCTTCCCTTCCTTCTGCTTTTGCAGGAGCTTCATTTTTCGAGTAATGTCGCCACCATAGAGGTACCCCGTTACATCTTTACGCAAAGCCGAGAGTGAACGCGATGCAATGACCTTACCTCGCACCATCGCTTGAATCTTAAGCACAAATTGTTGTCGCGGCATGGTGTCGTGAAGTTTTTCAACCATTGCCCTCGCATCAAATTCAGCCTTGCGCGCCCCAACCACTCGTGAAAATGCCGGGATAAGTTCTTCTGAAACCAAAATATCAAGTCGCACCACATCAGCCGGACGCATCTCAGCAATTTCGTAGGAAAGCGAAGCGTAGCCACTTGAGACGTTTTTTAGTTTGTCAAAAAAGTTTCGCATGAGTTCGCGCAGAGGCATCTCGAGCGTTAGGAGATTGCGCCCATCCCGAAACACTTCAGTATCGATCACACTTCCTTCATGCTCATACAACAGGGTGAGAATACCACCCATATACAGAGGGGGGAGAAAGATTTGGCCCAGAATCCAAGGTTCACGTACCGAAACCTTGTCACCATGATCAGGGAAACGCGAAGCGGCATATATATGCTCAATTCGCCCATCGTCCAGGTAGGTGACTTCGTAGGCAATCGATGGCGCCGTAATGATGATTTCAATATCAAATTCCCGACGCAAACGCTCGGTGACAATTTCAAGATGGAGCATGCCGAGAAAGCCACAACGGAAACCACGACCAAGTACTCCAGAAGACTCTTCTTCATACGACAACGATGAGTCGGAGAGTTTAAGACGATCGAGAGCCTGGCGAAGCATAGTAAAGTCATCTTGGTTATCGGGAAACACCGACGCCCACACTACCGGTCGCGCTTGGGCATAATCAGGGAGTGCCGGAAGTGGAGTTTTGTCTTGCGTAAGGGTGTCACCTACCGACGCCACTCCAGGCTCTTTTATCCCAGTCACGATGTAGCCAATTTCGCCAGCGAGGAGTGACGACACGGGCTGCTGTTCAGGGGTAACAATCCCTACCTCAAGCGCCGTAAAGCTCTTGCCACTAGCGATAAACCGTAACACATCACCCTTCTTTACCTCACCGTCAAAGACACGGAAATACACAATCACTCCACGATGGTTACTGTATTGAAAATCAAAAATTAGTCCTCGGAAACCTGTCGTGGTTTCGCTGGGACGCGGTGGTGGGATACGCTCGCAGAGCGCCTCCAGGAGCTCCCTAACCCCCTCTCCCGTCTTGCCAGACACACACATGATATCTGCCGGCGCACAGCCAAGGAGCGTCACCACCTCGTCACTCACATCCGCAACACGCGAGTGCGGCACGTCGATTTTAGTCAGCACCGGAATGATAGTGAGACCCTGGTCTTTGGCCATTTGCAGGGTAGTAAGCGTCTGCGCCTGAATGCCTTGAGTAGAGTCAACAAGCAGCAACACTCCTTCAACTGCTTTTAGCGCACGAGAGACCTCGTAGGAAAAATCGATATGTCCGGGAGTATCGATGAGATTTAATTCAAACGGTTGCCCCTTATAATCGTAACGCATACGCACCGGCTGCATTTTGATAGTGATACCCCGCTCTCGCTCGAGCTCCATCGAGTCAAGGACCTGATCCTTCATTTTGCGGGCCTCGACGGTCTTGGTGATTTCGAGCATACGATCAGCCAAGGTCGACTTTCCATGGTCGATGTGAGCGATAATACTAAAATTGCGAATAGTGGTGTTCATGTGAGGTATTAGTGAGCATACTCTACCTTATTTAGGCCAAAAGACTAGTCAGGTGAGTTAAGGAACTACTTGTAGCGCCTCATTATCCAAAAACCAGCACTACTGATGTTCTGGGTCAATATTATGGAAAGAAGTCGCAATAACCGAAGCACAATCAAAGAAAATGACAGACCGCAAGATAGGCTGGAAGCAGCAAGCTGACAATAACATCATGTCATGTTTTGATGAGGAACTAGAGAGCGTCGATAGTATCCACCTGAGGCGCAATAACATCAGACTTGAAGAGCTTGGTTTTAAACGAACGGTAGAGCTCATTAAGCTCACGTGATCCTACTGCTATATAAGCAAGAATGACCGCTATGAGGCCAACTGTGCCAGCTACTGCACCTTGCAAAAAGATGCCGATGAACGTTTCCTGATTAACGCCATCAACAATAAAGTTGAGCGTAACGTACGCAGCGAGCGCGCCCGCGAGAGCCGCACAGACTGCCTGTAACGTCTGGCGCCACAATGCTCCAAGCTGCACCTCAAATCCGCGAATAAAAAGGATTAAAAGGATTATAGTTTCGGCCCATACTCCCAGTGTAAACGCGAGCGACAAGGTTAAAACTTCGGTTCCAGGGACGTCCGATAGGCGCAGCAGGGTTTCGAGCCTGGTACGAAACCCTTCAGAGGTTGCGTAGGCGCTGTGAAGCCACAGAGCCGAACCAAGTGTTACTACCACCCCCACCGCTGCCACACACAATGGAACAAACATCTTACTCGCAGCATAAAACGCTCGTACAATGAGGAGAAGAATTGATTGCCCAAGGAGCGACAACACAAATAAGGCAAGTACCGCCGCAGTGAGCCGCGTATCACTCCAATCAAACGAACCGCTGCCAAAAAGTGTACGGACAAGCTGTGCACGCAGGACAATAATGAGACCCACAATTGGTAGCGACCAAAATATAATATGCCGGAGCGCACTGACAACGTGAGCATTAAACGTGACCCGGTCATTCTTAGCAAAAGATTCAGCCAGCATCGGGAAGGCAGCAACCGAATAGCTCATACCAATAATCGCGAGCGGCACGGACTGCAGATTAAATGCAAGTTGAAAGACAGCAACCGACCCAGCTGTCATGGTGGTGGCAACTCCAACGAGGATAATGAGAATAAGCTGATGGACTGACAGGGTGAGCGCGCGCGGTACCGCAACGAACAACACCTCCCGAACGAGCGGCCACTCGATACGGGGAATGAAACGAAACCACAGCTCACTTTTGCGCACGAGCGGCCACTGCACCAGCATATGTCCCGCAGCTCCCAACACCACACCCCAGACGAGACCTGATAATTCAAAATAAGGATACAACACCATCACTCCAAAAATAATGCCGAGGTTGTAAAGCAGAGGACTGATAGCATAGAGCACAAACCGCCGCTCAGCCTGCGTAATCACTCCAAACAAAGTTGATAGTCCAAGAAGAAACGGCTGCACGAGCAGTATGCGCGTAAGAAGCGTCAGCGTATCCGCCTCTTCGGTCAATCCCGGAAACAACCAGGGAATGAAGAGTGGAGCAAGAAGGAATAAAGCCCCCGCCACAACAACATAGACATACAGGAACAGCGAGAAAAACTGGCCGAGCACTCGTGCCCCCGCAGCGTTACCGCCGCTCGTCCTTGCCCGATCAACAAACGGTAAGAGGACATATACGGAAAGCACTGATACGAATAACACGTACAGGAGATCCGGTATACGAAAGGCGGCATAGTAGAGATCCAGTTCCTCTCCTGCACCAAAGGTGTGTGTGAGCGTGCGATCTCGAACAATTGCTAGGATTTGCGAACCGAGCGCAAACAGCGCTAAAAGATACGCAGCCTGGTGAAGGCCGCGTATCTCGCTATACATAAGTGACAGCGCGCGCCGGACCATGTTCTACTCGGCAGGAGCGCTGGTTGCGTCACCCACCGGTACGGACGCAGCTTCCGCCTCTGCGTCACCAGTCTCTTCGCCGCCTCGATTGACCGGCACAATAAGATTTGTTTCTGGCGCAGTGTCTGTAGTAGTTACACCTTCACCATCAACTTCGACCGATGGTTCATCGACCGGCGTCGACAGACCGAGAGGCGGAGGAACCGCACCTCCCGAATCTAACTGAGTAATGAGGGTCGCCAGATCAGCATTATCACTATTAGTTGACTGCACAACCCGCAACTGTACGAGCGCTTCATCGCGGCGACCCTCTTCAAGATGTACGAGCGCGAGAAGGTACCGAGCGTTAGCAAAGTTCGGATCCAGCGCAATGGCTGTCTCAAAAGCTTGCCGAGCAGCAACAAGATCACGATTAGCTACAAGTAGTGAGCCGAGCTGGAAGTACCGCACAGGATTCTGTGGTTCAATAGCTACAATTGAACGGGTAGCTGCAAGCGCCCCTTCAGCATTACCTTCTGTTACTTCAATCTGTGAAAGCAAGAAGAGGGCGTCGATATAATTAGGCTTTACGGTTAATGACTGAGCAAGAGATGTTCGGGCAGCAGCCAAATCACCACTTCTGGTCGCAATCTGAGCCTCGATAAGACCATATTCTGGATTTTGCGGATCGAGGGCACGAGCTTTCTCGAAGCTCGCTGTGGCACTATCCTTCGTTGTGGTCGCACCAGCTACAGACAGAATGCCATAGATGCTGCCAAGCAACGCATGATTAGCAGGGTTAGAAGTGTCAGCCGTTACTGCCATTACTGAAAGCCGCAACGCTTCAGCGGCCGCCGTGTTAAATCGAGCGATATCATTTTCTGATGGAGACTGAAGATTAAGCAGCTCCCCAATTACCCCAAGGCGTAATTGTACGCGCTCCGATATATAGCGATCGCTCGGGAACAATGTGTAGGCACGATCGAGCGCTACGTCTGCATTGGCCGCAGCCATCGACGCGTCGGCGGTGTTTGCCGCCTCCACCACTGCTTGCGCATACACCACATGAGCTACGAATTGTTTACTCATGACAAACAATGAAGCGATTGCTGCAATGATAACAACCATCACGAGTCCTATGAGAACAAAGGCACGCGGACGGTTTTGTGTAAAGTTCATCACGCGCAGCGACTGCGGCATGAGCTGGGCATACGCCACCAGCGTAAGTCCGGTAAAGAACGCCCCCAGGAGCAAGACTGCCGTTCCAGGAACATAGAGTAGAGCCATACCCCAGACGTACACCGCTGCAGTAAAGGCTGCCGTTCCCACAAAGTACCAGAATGATTCACCCTGGACAGAGGCGACAAGCATACGATATCCCACAAACAAAAAACTGCCCAAAAATACCAGAAAGGCCAGGCCGCCGGCAATGCCCATCGTTGCAAACAGTGTTGGCACGTATCCGCTTCCTGCTACGAAGGTGGTGTTCCAGAAAAGAGTTTCATTAATGACCGGGTTCTTGTACTGACGCCACGCGTCTTCAAAACGATTAGGTCCGATACCAAGTATTGCATTATCATTACTATACGTGGCACCAATGATATCAAGTGTAGTTGCAAAGGATGGTCGTACCTCAATGTACTGGACATTAAATGCTGTACTGATTGCTGCTCCCACAAAATTTCCCGCTACAACAAACACTGCTGAAATAGCACAGATCATCCCAACAATAACGAGCACCTGGCGCGAAACGGTGGGACTAGGCGGCACGCCGCCTTCCACTTGTTCTTTCAAGAGCAGTCGATCACGAGTCAGAGTATAGAGAAATACCACTAGCCCGAAAAACCCAACCACCAACCAGACCAGGAAGAAGTTAACCACCATAAGCATGATGAGCGACAAAACAACCAGTCCGGTAACAAACCAAAACGCCACGCCACGCAGCGGGAGCTGTTGAAGAGCGACCACTGAAACCATAATTATTAACCCTGAGAAAAGGGCAACATCGTTAAAGCTACCTAGTGGTGAAACAGTGTTGGCGGTAAAAATGCCAAATGATAAAAATTCCGGACCAATAAATAGTCTCAGCACGTGCCAAAGTTGCACGACAAAGCTAATGATACTGAACGCCATAAAAAAACGAATTATGACGCCCTTCCCTTCCAAAATGAGCGCAGTAGCCGACACAACAAGCGCCATCAGCGCAATAAACGTAGCGGTATGAATTTGCACTGTGTCGCCCACAAGCGCATCAAGCCGGTCACCCGACAGCAACGCTGACGCGAAGGCGAGCAAAACGAAAGTCCACAATGGAATGAGCACGACAGGAGCGACCATACGCACCACCCCAATTCGCAGCATGAAGAGACTGAAAACAATGACCGCCACCAGTCCACCCACCAAAACAACAAAGCCTTTGGTAAAACCGAGCGATAACTGTGCCTGCGGTAAGAACAAGAACGGGGTGACGACGACGGTAACAATGAGCACATACTGCGCAATTGATAGTAACCACTGCTCTATAGTGTCTTTGCCCGAGCGAAACTTGGGAGAAAAGGTCATATTCATCATATATAAATCACGCCACGCTACTTGATAAAGTACGGATACTATTTTATCACAAAAGAAACGCCGCGCCTTAAGTGGCGCAGCGTTTCATGTATATAAGCCGAATTCTGTCTGCACATGCGTACAGGATGATCATATACCTAGGAATGATGTTACCATCACCCTCAAGCGGCTCTCTATCAGTTCGGGCGTTGCCGCCGTTACCGATAGCACGGCCTTGCACGTAGGTAAGGATTTTGCCGTTTCACCCGACACGTTACCGTGACGACTCTTCCTTCTTACGAAGGAAGCCCATCATTTTCACTTTGGGCGTCTCTGTTCGCACCTCGCGCCTCGCGGCGGACGGGGGTTACCCGCTACCCTACTCCTGGTCACCCAGGACGTGTTCGGACTTTCCTCCCCACCTTCTTACGAAGAAAGGGCGATCATCATACTTGCCTATTATACAATGGAAAGCTTTCTGCTACAAGGTAGGTAACTCTACGCGAGTGCCGACAGCGACGTTGTGCTTTGCGACAAAACCGGCAACAGCCTCAATGACATACCGAGCCGGGACGGGTGAAGAGAATGACTCCGGGTAGGTGTCAGGAAGCGTATTTGGTGCTATATGTACAATCGTACCTGTCCCATCAACCCAAAGGATATCAATTGGATAGTTCATGTCTTTCATCCAGATACCGTGGGGTTCGTCGGTTTCAAAGATAAACAATTTAACAACGGAGTCAGGCAAGTTTTTAGTACCAGAAAGTCCGCGCACCCGATCAGGTAAGGACGTTGCAACGGAAGCCTCTACAGCAGTCGTTCCAATCTGCATTGGGTAACGCACCGGAAATTCGTTTAGGGCAGCCGGCAGATCTCCATCAACGAACCCAAGAGATTCCCCCAGCACATCCTCCCTGCGTACTGCCGTCCTTGTAGCGATATCTTCTAGGAGTGTTTCTACGGACTCGACCACCGCAACCGGATTCGTCGTGGTGGCCACACTCCCCCCGAACGGGGACTGTCCACCCTCAAACCACCAGACGCTTGCCCCTAGCATTATAAAAACAACAAGAATGATTTGTATCATAGGTATCTGTGGCGTCTAATTTTACCTCACCTCGGCACCATACCTCGCATAACGACATTAGTTGTTCCGGGCTATTTTTTGCGCTCTAGGGTTACAAGCAACGACGCGTATCATCATGACTTATTCACTACCCATCAGATTGTTAGCCTGGCGTACTACCCAACAAGCGCGCTCGACAATGACTTTTCAATTTCTTCTCGCTTAAGACGTTGCCCAATAAAGACAATCTTCTGCTCGGGGGTTTCGCTAGTCCAACTACCGTACGGGTCAAGATTAATTATATTGCCTGCTTGTGACCACACGTGTGCAACTTTGGGCCGGTCAGCAAACCAAGCAAACCCTTTTGAGCGCAATACCGACGCAAACACTCCTGCTTCGAGCAGGGACGTCAGCCGGCTTCGGTCAAAGGGCTTGTGTGCTGTGTACACAAAGCTAGAAATACCATACTCTTCGGTTTCGGGCTGGTGTTCTCCGCGCAGCTCCTTTAGCCACCCAGGATTACTCGCTGCCGACTCAAAATTAAAACGACCCGTGTTGATGAGTTCTTTAATCGGTACAATTCCGTGAGCCGAAACCAAGATACGGGCGCCCGGATTAAGTCGAGTAACAAATGCTCGTAGCTCAACCAGCCTCTCCTCTGCAACCAAATCAGCTTTGGAAAGTACAATGGTGTCGGCAAATTCAATCTGGTCGGTAAGAAGATGTACGATAGTCCGCTCGTCGGTGTCGCTTGTACCCTGACCCTGATCAGCCAAAGTAGCATTACTACGGTAGAGGTCTAAAAACTGCGCTACGTCTACGACCGTCACCATCGTATCAAGTCGCGCGACCTCATTGAGTGTCTGCCCGGCTTCGTCGGTAAAGGTAAAGGTTTCAGCGACCGGAAGTGGTTCTGAGATACCACTTGATTCAATGACAATGGCATCAAATCGCCCCTCGGCAGCAAGCGCCCTAACCTCTAGTAACAAATCCTCGCGCAGGGTACAACAAATGCATCCGTTACTCATCTCAACCAAGCGTTCCTCTGTTCGGTCAAACGCGGCTTCTCCGCGCGCCACTAACTCGGCATCAATATTTACCTCACTCATATCGTTCACAATCACCGCCAGGCGTAGACCATCACGATTTTTTAACAAGGCATTTAAGAGCGTGGTTTTCCCTGCACCCAAAAAACCCGAGAGAACTGTTACTGGAACTGGAGCTGGATTACTCATGTGAATCTAGTGCGGAGCTTCGTGATGATGATCAGACCCCTCACCATGATGATGTTCCTCAGCTGGCTTTGGGACCACAGCTCCCCCTGGAGTGCCTTCGTGCGCACCGTGATGCTCAGGGTCGTGCGCTTCACCATGATCATGTGAATCACCATGTACGTGCGAATCTCCCAGGACATTGTTGACCGCGGCCATGAGGGCAAGTCCGCACGCGACCACCACCATGTGCTTCAGAAAGTCGCCAAATGATTCATGCTGTGACCGCTTCGGAAGAAGATCGTGGACCACAACGTGGAGGAAAAATCCGGCACTAAGAGCAAGTAACACGCCCTCGAGGTTAAGTGTTGCGAGGGCAAAATACGAAAGCCCAACACCAATTAAAATGGTGCTGGAAATACCAAAATTTATTGCCAAAGCTCGCTTGGTGCTATAGCCCGCTTGCTTCAACACGAAGAATTCAGATATTTCTTGTAGGGCTTCGTGAATCAAAATTGAGATCGTCACCGCAATGCCGATAGCGGGAGAAGCGAGGAAGGCGGGGACCAAAATAATACCGTCTCCAATATTATGAATGGCATCACCAACCATGAGCTTACGGGCACCTTTACCGTGACCATGACCACACGCTGGATCATGATGATGGTGGGATTCAGGCAAAAGCACCTGTAGTACCCAACCGAGGACATAGCCGCCGATAATAAGTCCAAGACCCCACCACAGTGCCGTCTCGTAAATATGAAAAACTTCAAGCGCGAGAGCCCCTGCGGTTACCAAGAAGACACCCGCCGAAAAGGCCACCAGGTATGAGAGGCGCTCATTAAGGAACTGCTGGGCTACACTCGAGAGGAAAAGGACACCCACAAGCGATGCGAGCATGATACTAAACGCCGCAATCAAGATCTCAATTAACATAGGTATTATTTAAATTTGCAAATGATTTGCATTTTATCTTAGTTCCCGCTATAATGCAAATCATTTGCAGTTATGAAAATAGCGTTTATCGGCAAGGGTGGTAGTGGTAAAAGTAGCCTTGCTTGGCTCGCTTATTCCGTACTACATAGAGACAATGAGCGCGTCCTCTTAATTGACGCCGACCATAATATGGACCTAGCCCATAATCTGGGAGCTGCCGTTTCCGAACAAACTCCTACTCTGCACCGCTCACACCCGGAATTTCTTGTCGCTGTCCGACAGTCTGCCTCTGCACGTTGGAGCGACATTGTACTTGATGGTCGCACCTTACCCGCCTTCACCCTCAACCCCAAAGATGATTTTACCCGCAGTATCACTATCGCCATCAACAATACTACCGACCTAATTGTCGTCGGTCTCGGGGCCGAAGATATTCTTTTCTCTGGAAAATGTGCCCATGGTCATAGTGCGCCACTCAAGTTCTACTTACCATTACTACACCTAGCAGCACAGGAATCACTGATAGTTGACGGGGTAGCTGGAGTAGACATGATGAATTTTGGCCTCTTTAATGGTGTTGATGCTATTGTTACGGTAATCGAGAATCACCCAAACAGTATTCGTGTCGCGAATGAAGTAGCACGCATCGCTCTTCATACTCAGCTTCCTATCTTTGCACTTATCAACAAGCACAGTGCCTCCGATACTCTTCCGACCCTTTCATTACCTATTATTGGCACCATTCCAAATGACGAGGGTATACGCCATGCCGATAGCACACAATTAAACGCTGCCACCACGGAAGCCATGGCCATAGCGCTAGAAAATATCAGAAAACATGCACCTACAGGAAATGGACTGGCTCGGGTGCAAAAATTTGAAGCAGCTCGCCTACAAGCACGCGCGTAAGTACGTTCCCAGCCCACCGTTCATGATAATCATCGTGCACAGCGGGCTGGCAACGTGCCAGTTGTTCTTCAACCGTTCTTTGCGGAGACCAAAACGAATGTGCATCAAGTGCGACCTGCGTAAACGCAGTGAGACCATCAAGCCGGTCTATATCTTCCTACAGAAAGAGGACCGCGCCGCAGCCAGCCTGCCGCCCGAGTGGCAGGAACTCGAAGCCAAGGGTTTTTACCCCGATCTTGTGGAGCGGGCCCGTGCCCATGCAGCCTACGCTGCACAGCGTGGCCGGACAGCGAACGCCCAGGCGACCCTGGCCGTCATCGGGCACAGTTTTGCAGTGCGGTTCGATACTGCGAGCTACCCCAACGCCACGAACCCCCTCTCAAGGCAAGTCCTGGCAGCCCTCGACGAACTCGCAGATTTTTATGGGGATCGAGTGCCCTCAATCGTCTGGCATTCGTTCGCACACATCGCTTTGCGCGAAAACCCTACCGAAGAGCAGTCGATTCTTCGCGAAGCGGGTGGTGGGAAACTGCCAGCCCACTACACCATCGTCGATAGCTGCCTCCACGCTGCTGGCCTGGTCTATACGTTCATGCTCCATGTGCAGTCGGTGTTCCAGCAACGTACCGGGATGGTCCTCAACCACAACTGCGACTGCAACTGCAGTCTCGTGTCCGTGGAGGCCTGCAGTACACCGACCATGGCATTTTCTCCGGCCCGATCAAACGTTGCCGGAATGACTGCTAGTCTGCTCACCCATCTCCTGGCTGAGACCTGGAAGCTACAAGAAGACTGCCTGCCCTTCGCCTACGGCATCTCCGAGGAATCGGCCGCCATTCAGGCCCTCCTAAAACCGAGGGGTCGATTCATCGCAGAAAGCGTCTGAACGAGTCGGGTGCGCGCCAACCTCTATGGACGCGCACCCACTTTTTTATATCGAAGTACTAGAACTATTAAAATCCCTAAATCTTTTGTATCATCTACCTATGCGCACTGTGTGTGGACTACCGAGCACCCATTACAGCCTCTTGATGACACGTGGCACCATAAGCCTTCTATTAGGAGACTTGACCATATATCTCGGTGCGCGCCTCACCTTAGTAACACTGTGTCTGCGCTGCGAGCGGAAGCGACGGGCTACAACCACCAGGAAACACTCATGAGACTTACTACCCATCGAAAAGAAATCCTCGATTACCTCACCCACTCTCGTGAGGCACTTTCAGCGAGCGCCCTCCATAGCGCCCTCCCCCACATCAACCTCGTTACCATCTACCGCGCCCTTGACTACCTCGTGGCAGAGTCAGCGGTTAAAAAGGTTCACCTAGCGGGAGATGAGGCGTTTTTTGAAGTGCAGCACGAACCCCATCACCATGCGGTATGTACGGAGTGTGGAAAGGTTATCCACTTTACGACGAACGACGCCGAACTGGCGAAGGAGTTTTCGCTACCCGGTTTTATCATTAGCGACCTTGAGGTATCTATCAGTGGCCGCTGCCGCAGTCACGCAAAAAAATAAGCGCACCCTCTCTACATCAAGAGGAGGGTACCCAGACCAAGCAGCAACACAAGCCCACCGACGTCAGTCGCTGTAGTGATAAAAATACTAGATGTGGCGGCCGGGTCGTACCCCAGACGCTTCATAATAAGCGGCACTACCCCACCGAAGAACCCGGCTATCATGTGTGCCCCAACCATTGTGAGTCCGACGGCAAGGCCCAGTAACCAGCTCTCGTTCCAAATGACAGAAATAGCTGCCACGATAATACCGATAACAACTCCGTTTAGCATACCCGCACCCACCTCTCGCCAAATGGCCGGCCAGCAGTTTTTTAGAGAAATACTGCCCAGCGTTATGCCGCGCAATGTGACCGCGAAGGTCTGCGCTGCCGCATTCCCACCCATACCCGCCACAATGGGTATATACATAGCGAGAATCACGAGCGTATCAATCGTATCTTCAAACAGATAAATCACTCCCCCAGCAAAAAAACAGGTGAGGAGATTCAGCATAAGCCAGCGGTACCGATTTTTAAACTTAGTGAGAGCTCCGTCAAACGGTCGCTCATTATCAGCCACACCCGCAACATCATAGAGCGACTCATCCAGGCGATCCCCAAATAGTGACAAGGCTTCGTCAGCATAAATAATACCGAGGACACTATCATCGACGTCGAGCACCACTACCTTCCGCTTTTGTGATCCAGCGAGGGCATTTACAATATCAGCCACTTCGGCCTGATACGGAACAGTTGCTACCGGCACCACTTGCTTACGCAATAAGGTAGTATTACGCTCACGCACAAGGTTACTCATAGGCACCTCACCTACGAGCACCCCCGCTTCGTGTACTAACACTTCAGGAAATTTCCCGGTGTCATTGTAGTGCTCATCAATTGCGTCGGCCGTTGCTCCAATAGTAAGCGAGGCGGGGAGAAGTAAATAATTAAAGTTAATCAGCGCCACCGTTGCTTTTGGATGAAAGCGAAGGAAGTATTCAATTTTATCTTTAACGGCCCCCTTAAGCGCTGCGACAATGCGATCGCGACGCTTAATACTGGAAATACGGGAGAGAAGCGACTCGGCACTTCTCACATCCATATGGTCAAGAATATCGACCAGCTCATGATTTTTTAGCTGGGTGAGAATACTTTGCTGCACGTGTGGGGTGAGCGCGAGCAGCACCACACTCTGCTCTGGCAAGGTAAGTGCGCGCAAAAGACTCATGCGTTCCCGGGCACTTCGGGTAAGTTGTTTAGACTTCTGTAAAAGATCAGGCGACATACAATACCAGATAAGTATACCCTGTTTAAACACTCGAAAGTCTCTGGGGTGTTTGTGAAGTCGACTAGCGAAAAACCACAAGAAAACGCCTCCCCCTTTTTGGGGAGAGGCGTTTTCTTTACGTGTCGCGTCTACTTAAATCTTAACTTCAATCGCAGCATCTGCACGCAGTTCTTCAACATATTGCGCTACGAGAGACTGCTCCTTCTCACTACGAATCTGCATCTCTACTTGTTCCCGCACATCGGCAAGTGGCGGTACGTCGGCACCACCGGCCGTCGCTTGATTATAGAGTGACTGGATTTCTTCATCACTAACAGTAACCGCCGAACGATCGATAGACGCTTCAAGATGTGACTGAATGAGAATATCATTCTTGATATCGCGCCTTAGCATTTCATCCGTAACACCTAGCTCAACCATGCGTGCCGCCAAACCCTCTGCTCCGCCCAGACCCGCTTCGATCTGGCTGTACCGTGCCTGGATGTCCTCATCGCTTACGGTAACATTACTCGCTTCGGCCTTTTGGCGCAGTACCTCAGTATTAACAAGAGATTCGATCGCTTGAGTACGAAGCTCCTCTACAATTGTTGGGTCAGCCACATCAACTCCTTGTTCGGCAGTGTTGGCGGTAAGCTGGCGCAAAGTTGATTCGAAATCGAGCACTGAGATATCAGCACCATTTACCGTTGCAGCCGCCTCACCACTCTTCATGTATGCAGTAATACCGCTAAATACTCCCGTCGATACCCGACCATCCTTTTCCATCATAAACCACAGCCCAAGGCCAATGAGCGCGACTACAACAAAGGCGAGGACATACCACATGCCCTGTCGACTGGTGCGCGCTCCTGACGCAGCGACTGTTGGTGCTGCCGCTGCTGTAGTTGTTTCAGCAGGCTGCTGTTGCTGATCATCCATATTCAAAACAGTTACATTACTAAACGTATCACGATGAGGAGCCTCATGGCGAAATCGTGGCGCTATTGTACTACAATTCCCCCTATCTGCGCGAGAGGGCCTTGGGGTGCTGGGCACTCCACGTCGCCATAACAATTGCCGCCGCCGCCGCCGCATTTAGAGATTCACACCTCGGGTGAATCGGAATAGAAATCAGACCGTCACACAGCTCTTTGGTTTTCTCGCGCAAACCTTCTCCTTCGTTTCCGAGGAGAAATACGGTGGGGTGAGTAAATTTCTCGGTGGTGGTCGAAGCGTTCCCTTCCCCCTCAAGACCATACATCCAGAAACCGCGGTCTTTTAAATCGCGCATAGTGGTGTTCACGTTACCGATAGCCACAAGCGGAATTCGAAACGCCATCCCCGCAGATACTTTAACCACAGTTCCCGTTACTGGCGCTTGGTTGTGTGGCGGAATAAGCACGCCCGCAAAACCAAAGGCAGCAGCACTACGAATCACCGCCCCTACATTATGTGGATCTTGTACCTCCCCAAGAAGAAGGAGTGCCGTGTGTGCGTCCGGAGTGAAGGTAGTAATGAAATCCGCATACGGTACCATGAGCCGCTCGGGCATGATTCCGGCCACCACCCCTTGGTGTGGGGCATTGGCAGAAATACCGCGCGGTGGATTTTTGGGATTAAGTGGCCGAGGTGACAGACCAGTTTTAAGAAGACGCTCCAGGTACGCACCGTCCGTAAAATCAGCTGACACATACAGCTCCCTCACTACATCGGGACGCCGCTCTACCGCTTCTAAAACCGCGTGTTTGCCAAAAATAAACTCAAGTGCACTTTTGGGTTTACTTTTGCGAAGAGGCTGACCGGTAAAAGATGCGCTCCCCTTAGTGGCCGGACGGCGGAATTTTTTCTCCATGTACGGTACCTTACGCGAGGAGACGCGCTTGCGCAACTGCCGCGTCACGCAGAGTAATGACTCGCTTTTTATTAGTCCCTTCAGCTATGATATTGAGGGCTGTCTCAGTAACACTCGGCTTAATAACCACCCAAGCATCTCCATAATTGAGCGTCAGTCCGTCCCGCAGTACCATCCTCGCTCCCGCTTCTTTCTGTGCCTGCGCCACCATTCCCGCCAACGCCGTTTTCTCATCAGACACTGCCACCATCAAATCTTCAGTTTGATAATACTGAGTATACGGTGAGACCAGTGCAGAAAACGCGACCCCAGCCGTACGATATGCATGTAGGACGCTTCGGATAGTGAGCTCTACCGTATCAGTATGGAAAAAATCTTTAAAGAAAAAATGTCCCGAGTGCTCACACCCGAACACTGCGTCGTTTTTATGCATCACCTCTTTGACATACGAGTGCCCTACTCTCGCTTCCTTGTATCGCCCACCGTGGGTAATTACCGCCTCACGAAAGGCGCGACTGGTGAGTACCGTACCCACAAACACCGCCTTTGGATTCTTCGGTAGAAGCGTCTCTGCGATCAGAGCCCCAATTGCTCCACAGTTTATGAACTGACCACGCTCATCAAAGAAAGCCACCCGATCGGCATCCCCATCAAACGCTATACCAAAATCGAACTCTCCCGCTTTGAGCGCAGCTGCTATCGCCTTTTGATTTTTTGGCACGGTTGGATTGGAACCACGATGCGGAAAGGCTCCATCAAGCTCGACAAAGAGAGGCGTCACGTCCAAACCAAGATCCCTGAGTATTGGCAACAGGAGCGTCCCCATGCCGTTCCCGCAGTCCACCACCACCCGCACCTGGGCCGCTCCTTTAGGAATTTTGTTCCCCTTAAGTACATACCGAGCAAACGCAGCTATGATGTCTTTTTCCACCACCGTTCCCGGTCGCGCAGCATCGGGCAAGAACGTTCCTTTTGTAAGTCGGTTACGGATCGCGCGCAAGCCGGTCTTTTCGGTCAGAGGTACCGCTCCAGTCGAAACGAGCTTGAGTCCGTTCTGGTCCTTAGGGCTGTGCGATGCGGTGATCATTACCCCCGGAAGCTTCATCGTAGCTGACGCAAAATACAGCATAGGGGTGGTTACGAGGCCGATATCAACCACCCTTGCGCCCGCATCAATGACACCTCGAACAAAAGAGTCCCTAAGCTGGGGTGATGATAGTCGCATGTCACGCCCGACCACTACTTGCTTATAGGAAAATTCCTCAACAAAGGCGCGCGCTATTAAATACGCCACTTCTTCGTCAATCTCTTTTGGGTAGACGCCGCGAATATCGGCTTCTTTAAAGGCTTGAAGGTAATTGGCTGCAAGGGATGATGTGGTAGGCATAGGTGACATTATACAGCACAAATCTGACAGGGCACCGTACGAGGTCTTTTATTAAAGATACCCCGTCAGGAACTTCCTGACGGGGGCGGAGCGTATAGCGGAACATTTTTTCCGACCAGCTCCTTGATGCTTGTGAGTGCTTTCTCTTTTCGTGAAAAATCAAGTCCCCACTCAACCATTTTTATTCCAAGCGCACTCACCTGAATGTACCGCTTGTTTGCGGGATACTTATACGTAAGTGCTAATACCGCCTCTTCAATTAGACCCATTTTCTTGAGCGCCTTTAATAGCGCAATGAACGGGCCACTGTTGCGAGGGGCACCTACATTGACGGCACGAGAAACCTCCTCTGCGAATTCATTACTCGTGAGGCGATGAGGAGGAGCTAAGGTTGCTGAGAATTGATGCAACGCCGTGAGCGCCTGCAGAATTTTTTCTGGCGCCCCAAGCAGCTGAGCGTAAACGTTCTCACTATTGTTTAGTTTATCAACAGCGGACATCGCATATCCTTTCAGCACCGCCCGTGCAGGTAGCAGGATGTTTCTACAGCTACTATGTCACAACTGACTGAAAAATCAATCTAATCCTTAGGGAGCCACTCTTCATACAAAACTCGGAACCGGTCCTCACTAAATGGTGCCAGTAATTGATCGCGAGTATCGCCCGCCACGAACGTTACCCGCGGGACACCGCGCACGATAACAATTGGCGTTGCCTCATCCACTTCACCACCGACGACTGTTGCTCCCCCCGCGATACCATCAACCACGTTTGAACGTTCGTAGCGAATCTCACGACCAAATAAATCTGTTCGGCCAATGTGGTTTTGGAGTGGTTCCATTCCCCACCATGAAAGCGCAACCCCCTGTGCGCCGTAACGAAAGGGTGCCGAGGCACTATCAGTAATAATTATGCCCAGATCGGCAATTCCGTATGTAACACACAGGTGTTCGTGGAGAGACTGCGCACTCTTAAAAACGTCCTCGGGTAGCAATATATGGTAGCCATTACCATTACTTTCATCAATACCAGCGCCGCTGACAAAGGCGTGCCGGGATACGACAAGCGGCCACTTAGCGTACCCGCGCGGAATAACCAACTCAGCTTCCTGTTTAATGAGCGCATTTTTGTCAAAACCAGATTTCGCAACACAGCGCCCCTCGTGAATCGCCACCACCTTTGAAGAAATGACGACAATATCACGTTCCCTTAAAGGCGGGAGTGACTCTTTCAACACGGCACGTAAATCGTCTTGTGGCGGAAGCAATACCCGCGTCATTACCGGAAGGAACTCCATAGTAATTAATTTTTATTAAAACGAACACCTTCAGCAAGGAGCTTCCCCGCTCTCAAATCTTCAGCAATGCGAGTCGGTAAAATGGTAACACTTGAGTCGGCCTCCACCCACTCGATAGCGGCAAGCTCGTGGGCATGACTACGTCCCTCTTCTGTAATGTCGAGGAAATCAACGGAATTTGTAACCTCAAAGAAAAACTCTAGCGGTTGGGTAGGAACTCCGTCGACGGTGATGGTGAAAGTGTTTACGTACAGCAAGCGACCGAGCACTGGCGTTGCGCCGAGCTCCTCTATAATCTCGCGAATCAAACACTCTTCAGGTGATTCACCAAACTCGAGATGTCCCCCGGGAAGGGCTGCGTATGAGGGATTATGTGCGTGGCGTACGACCAACAACTTACCATCATGAACAACAACCGCACGACTACGAACTACAAACTTTGAAGTTAAAGACATAACACACAACTATACACTGTCAGTATGCTCTTGTGACGAGTACCCGAACTCTGAGTAAAACTCACCGACCTGATAGCGTTCTACAACAAACCTGACAAAATCAATGGTGTTTTCAGGGAGGGCTGTTAATGGAAAGAACCGTAGGTCATCACACTTATCTGGCTCGGTGTTTCTAATCTCGCCCTCATGACGACTGAGGGTGAGGAAAAACTCAATCCTCTCGTTGCTCGCTTTACGCTGGAGGACATGTACGACCTGAAGATCATCGGGGGAAGCGGTAATTCCTATCTCCTCCTTAAGCTCTCGTACCATACCCGCACGAGCTGTCTCATTACCGTCCAGATGCCCAGCCGGCACTCCGTACTCACCATCTTTATAACCAGTGTTACACCGCCTCGCGAGCAGTATCTGACCATCTTTGATGTGAAGGAGGTACACCGCACTGACGAAAGGAAATCGTTCTTTCACACCTACTATTGTAGCAGAAGCAAAAGCAACCCAATGAATGCGCCTTGCTGCCTCACCGTACGTTGCGCGTCCATCTAGCGAAAGAGAACAGTTCCACCACCCGCCTTGAGGGTAAGGACCAACTCACCTGCGCCGGTAATGTGATAGACCACAGTATCCCGGAGCAGCTGTTGAAATACCACTTCCTGCGAGTCGCCACAGTACATGAGCGTGCTACGCATCATCTCTGAAAAGGTGAGCTGATCATTTGCACCAAGTACGTACTCTCCCCCTACCCCATTACAATCGGTGCGCGCAAACCAAGTTCCCTTAGCATCAAAGCTGAGTACGAATCGCCCCGACTCCTTAGGCACAACAGTACGTCCATCACTGTATTCTGCCGTTATCCATTCCCACGACTTAACAGTGAGCGATGAATTGACTGCCGGCACTTCAGAATCTCCATCAGCCACAGCACTGAGACACGAAACCAAACCGGGGGTCTCGGTCCATCCACACACACCACTCGCTTGACGCTCACATACGGCGGTCTGGTAACAGGCGTATTCTTCTTTGTACATGCAGTTTGTGACCACCTCCGGCTCACTACCGCACACCTCTCTCGAGCACCCTCCCACAAAGCACCCCTGCACTGGTGGTAGCGGTGTGGGTGGCGCAGGCGCGACAGGAACTGGTTCTGGTTCTGGTTCTGGTTTTGCACCCGCGACCATCTTAATTTCATTTACCGAAAATACGCCAACCACATCGAAGGCATTCCACGTGGTTGTACTTAACCGCTCTATCGGCTTAATGGTCCCGATGGCCGTAAATACTTCTTCCTTCATAAAGTCAGGTACCTCTGCCGCACTTTCTGTATCAAATATGTAGTACTCCCCACTTTCCGTTCGAAATCCTAGTGTGCATTCTTTCGCCTCTGCACCACCCGTATCTTTACGAGGCAAGCACTCACGCTTACCCGACAAAGTAATAGGTACTGGCTGCGTCCCGTCTTGTTCGTCAAAATTCTGGCCCGTCTTAACCTGATACGCATACACCAGAAGTCCAATGGTAATGGCAGCAGCGAGAAGTACCAAAAAACCAAGCCCATATTTTTTTCCTTGCATTGTTAGATTATACTCCCACCTTTTCCTTCCATGCTCTTTATCACCACAAAAAAATCACTCCCTCAATAGATTAGAGGGAGTGATTTTAATTCAATTTACACGACCATCTTGGCACGGACAGCCTTCATCTCCGTTGCCCAAAACGTGAGCTGTTCTACGAGTTCCTTCACGCTCTCTTTGTGACGTTCCGTAAAATCATACGTTCCTTCTTCTGTCATATGATCCCAATAGTTGGGTAGCATCACTTGTTCCCGCAAGTCATACATTTTGAGCTCTCCGGCGACACCTCGCAAATGCTCGACTGCCCTTGACCCACCCGCTAGAGAACCGTAACTAACAAACGACACCGGCTTATGGTTCCACTCTTTAAACAAATAATCGATAGCATTCTTCAGTACCGGTGAATAGGAGTGATTATACTCGGGCGTCACCATAATGAAGCCGTCAGCCTCAGCAATGGTCTTTGACCAGACCTTCGTATGGTCATGTGCATAGTCCTGCATCATCGGAGGCTTAGCCTCATCTAGAAACGGGAGGTTTATGGAAGCTAGATCAAGCACCTCAACAGTAACCTCTTTACTCATCAGTGCCTCGCGCGCAACCTGCTCAACAAACCGAACCGGCTGATCGTTAAAGCGCAGAGGACGACTAGAGCCACTAATTATTTTAATAGTTATCATAGTATGTTCAGCGCTAGCTAAGCCTTAACATCGTGGAGGGTAAGCGACCCAAGGTAATCACCCTTTCCGAGGGGTACCCCACTACTGCGAATAATGGCGTACGCCATATTGATATGGAAGAAGAAGTTTGGGAGGACATACTCAACGAGATAGTCATGGCCGGTAAAGTACTTACCCGGGAAATATGGCAGAGACACCTCGGCTTCACCAGCCTTTTCAAAGTGCCCGGGAGTAAACGTACGTAGATGCTCGATCACCGTATCAACTCTAGCTGACAGTTCAGCCCAGGTAGTTTCGGTATCCGGGAGAGCCAGTGGAGTAGCACCAGTAAGTCGTGCTACCGCCCCCTTCGCGTTGTCAGTTGAAATCTGAATCTGGCGGATGAGTGGGAACATATCAGGCGAAAGTTGCAGGGCAAGAAAATCTGTTTCGGCTACACTGTTCTGTGCCGCATGTGCCACACCTTTGGCCATAAAGGCTTTGAGGTTCTCGAGATTTTTAATAAAAACCGGTACGGTAGTGTCGTAATATGAAATTGACATAAAAGATGTTAACAATAAATCAGCTGAGCACCCTTACTACGGTACGAAAGCCACTTTCTTTCGCCCGCTAACGCAGCGAATAGAAACGAGGGAACAATATCGGTGTCCCGTCAGCCGTTACGCCGTCGGCCGTCAGTGGTAGTTGTTCTGCGTGGCGCGGCCACGGCAGTGGTAGGGTGCCCGTAAAGGGTACCTTGCCGAACAACACATCAGCGACCCCTGCTCCTTCCCCGCCCGGCAACCAGGCAGCTACAAGCCCGTCCCACGAATCAATTTCATTCGAAATAAAAAGCGGCCGGCCCGACACAATCACCACCACCACCTGTTCAGTGGACGCTTGGAGTTTTTTGATTGCCTCGCGATCTGCCTCATCAAGCATGGGGTATTCCTTGTCACCCCACCCTTCTGCATACGGCCGCTCACCCACAACCGCAATCCCCACGGGTGCTCGTTTACTACCCGGAGCAAACTCGCCCCGCTCATCGTATTCAACAATAACTCCCGGCGCCACCGCTTCTTTTATCCCAGCCAGGATTGAAGTAGTGTTTGGCAGCCAGTTCCCATCAACTCCCTGCCACTCCACTGTCCAGGCGCCAGCTTGCATCCCTACGTTATTGGCGGCGCTCCCAACCACCCTAATATGGCGAGTGTTTGAGCTAAGCGGCAGGAGCGAATTATCATTTTTAAGTAACACCTGCGACGCTGCCACTGCGGTTCGTGCGAGGTTGCTGTGCGCTACCTCATCGTACGACACCGGCACTTCCCTATCATCAAATAAACCCAAGGCGAACTTGGCTTCCAGTATTCGCACCACAGCATCATCAACTCTGGCTTGTGACACGAGCCCCAGCCATACGGCAATCTTCATATGGCGAGTGAAGGCTTTATAGTCAAACGGTAACATAACCATATCCACCCCTGCATTAACCGCTTCTGCCGTCGCGAAAAAGCGGGGGCCAGGAATTTCATACACACCGTACCAGTCAGACACAACAAACCCTTTAAAGCCGAGCTCTCCCTTCAACACATCAGTTATCAAATATGATTCGGCCGCCAGTTTCTTTTTGCCCCAGGTATTTAATCCCACCATCACGCTCCCCGCTCCGGCCGCAACGCCGGTCGCAAAAGCCGGCAGGTAATCACTGCGCAAGGCAGCATCATCCGCAACGGTAAGGCCTTGATCAATTCGAAAATTTTTATTGCTCGAGGTATCCCACTGCATGGAACCCAGACCGATGTAGTGCTTCAGTGTCGCCAGCACCACTTTTTCTTCGCCCGCAGTGTTAGCACCCTGAAGCCCGCGCACATAGGCCGCCCCCAGAATTCCAGCAAGCTCCGCATCATCAGAAAAACTTTCATATACACGCCCCCAGCGTATGTCGCGAGGCAGGTCGAGTGTAGGTGCGTAATTCCAGTTAATACTCGTAGCGGAAAGCTCACGAGCAGTTGCTCTGCCAATCGCCTCGACAAGCGCCGGATCAGCCGCAGCCCCCAAACCAATAGCATGCGGAAAAATGGTCGCCCCCGGCACATGCGCATGTCCGTGGACCGCATCAACCCCATACAGTAATGGAATACCAAGGCGTGAGCTACGGGCGGTATCCATATAGTCATCGATCATCGTGCGCCACCCACTAAATGAGTTGTCCACGGGCCTTGCTCCCGAACCACTCAGCAATCCGCCCAAACCATAGGCAACAATGTCGTTTGATGACGCCACACTGTTCTTCTCAACCAGAGCCATCTGCCCCACCTTTTCTTCGAGTGACATGTAGGAAAGGAGATCGAGTGCACGCACTGATGCTGGCAGCGTGCTGTCTTTATACTCTGCATTTTCCTTAGGCGGAGGAGGTGTCATAGATAGAAATACCCACCGCGCGCTAAAGAACGCCAGGAGCATGATGGCTGCTGTCAGAACAACGAACGAGCGGTGAGACCAGAGCGCTTGCAGCATACGTTTTAATTGTAACACTGAATCAGGCAAGCACGATAAAAGCCCCCGCAGGGGCCTTTATTACTTCGTGGATTTTTTGGTCACTTTCTTCTTTGGAGCAACTTTCTCGACTTTTTCTTTACGCACTTTTTTTACTTCTACCACTTCTGCTGCAACCTTTGCCACCTTTACCACCTTTGCTGGAGCCGCTTCTTCAGGAACAATCGCTCGAGGCTGTGGTGGATTAATCAGATCTAGAATTCGGTTGAGCTTAGCTTCAAGTGTCGCAAGTTTTTGCTTGACCTCTTCCATACCCCGATCAACACGAACGGTTGGATACTCGGCTGGGGCACGCTCATCGCGACGCTGGGGACGAGCTCCGTCATTAGCTCGCGCGTCTGGACGACGATCCTCGCGCGGCGCATCACCATCCTTACGGACATAGCAATCACGACAGAGCACTGGCCGATCACCACTTGGACGGAAAGGCACTTCGCAGGACTTGCCACACATTGTGCACTGAGCGGTAAACATTTCTCGGTTCTCACGATCTCCTCCGGACGACCGTTCAGGACGCTTTGTGTAACTTCCCCCCGGTCGCTTTGCTCCCCCACCTCGCGGAAACATCCCGTCTCCACCGCGCTCCTTACGGAAGCCGCCTGATTTAAAGTTTTTCATTGTTTCGGATTATATCATATAAATATAACTTTGACAATAAAGCCACAACACACCCTTTAATGGACGTATTATTTCCCATCCTGGCGCGCATCACGGACACTATCCTCGAGCAATGAGAAAGACCACGTAAACGACATAAGTAATGATGAACAGCACACCCTGCCAGCGTTCAAGCGTGTGTCGCTTTCCCACAAATAGGGCCATGAAGAGCACGAGTGTGGCGCCCAGGGTTACTGCTAAATCGACCGCCAGGGCTGGTGAAAATGGTAAGGGAGTAATAAATGCGGAGATGCCCAAAATCCAAAATATATTAAAGATGTTTGAACCGATCACATTTCCTACCGCAATATCGATATTTCTCTTAAGCGCCGCCGTTACTGAGGTCGCAAGTTCAGGTAAGGACGTCCCGATAGCCACCACCGTCAGACCAATAAGCGCCTGACTTACCCCAAGAGCCGTCGCAAACGTTACCGCTCCATCCACTATCCACTTACCACCCACCACCAGCCCTGCCAACCCAACACCAATCATCACGGCCGAGCGAGTATAGGTGTGCTTAACGGGTACCGGTTCTGACGCGCTCCCGGCATCACTTTTAGCAAGGCTAAAGATGTAATAAAGAAAGATGACAAAGAACGCAATAAGCACCAGCCCGTCACCACGGGTTATGGTCGAAGTAGCCGCGCCGTCAATGACGGTATCCATGGCAACAAAGCCAAGCACCACCACTGCGAGTAACGCGAACGGGATTTCCTTCCAGACAGTACCCCGGCCAACAGTGAGTGGATAAATGACCGCGGTTACACCAAGAATAATCAGAATGTTAACAATATTGCTTCCAAGAATATTTCCAATCGCTATATCAGTATTACCATTAATGCTCGCGAGGAGATTAACGATTAATTCCGGGGCCGATGTACCAAAGGCCACAATAGTTAAACCGACCACCAGCGCCGAAACCCCAAGGCGAGTAGCAAGCGAAGAAGCTCCTTCTACCAATAAATCAGCTCCCTTGATTAATAAAACAAATCCAATAAAAAACAAAACTGTGGTAAGTAACATAACGTGCACCAATATAACAAACCTGCGGAATTACACCCGGGGATAAAGGAGTATCCATAAACCAGCCATCCTTGCGCAAGGTTACTGACGGTCAAATCGGACCATTGATCACTAGTACCCGATGCATATGCTTCGCAACCCCCACAGCATTAGGCTCTTTATGCAGTTTATATATTAAAATCCGCTACAGCAGCTATCCTCCTTAAGCAACGGTGAGGGGCTTAAGAACATGATGAGACTATCATTGCATCTCCGCTTTATTGTGTTGACTTCGCTTCTACCCCAGAATTACCATCCAAACCCTGACTGCTTCTGGGGTTATGGCGTATACTGTGCCCACAATAATTTACAACATATGCCACAAGGAAACTGGAAGTGCAGTCAATGCGGAGGAACCATTACCGAATTACCCTTTACACCCCGGAGCGATTCAGGTCTCACCTGCCGCACCTGCTACGCCAAAGGCAAAAACGGCGCCAAGCCAACAGAATCATCTGAACCGATGATGACAGTCGCATCCGAGGCCCCCGACTTCCCTTTTGACGCCCCACTCGCCAGCGAACCGGCGCACGGCGACGACCTTGGTCTTGGAGAATCTCCCATGAGCACAGAAAAGCCGAAGGTCGAGGGCAGTTGGGTCTGCTCAAGCTGTGGCGGATCAATTGCCTCCCTTCCGTTCACTCCACGAAACACAAGCAACCTCAAGTGTCTCGACTGCTTCAAACGCAGCAAGCAGTAGATCGGTGTGGCGTGAGCCAAGCCATACCACTTTACTTCCTAGACTTAATCGATGCCTGAACTTTGCTTCGATGCGAACACCCAGGCCAGCAACATGGTCGCCGCTTACCGTGAGTGATGTCGTACACCAGCCGCTCGATGTGCGCCGCTCTCGTCTCTGATCTTTTAACTGAGGTTGTCCAACAAATCCACTCGTTTCGTGCGAGCGGCGTAAGGCTGTTCCAAGCAGTACTCACCTTACCTGACTGCAACAAGGCGCGCCGCATATCAACCGGCACTGAATGAATTACTCCTGCAGCAAGCGTTGTCATACTCAGTAATTATACCAAAATCATTCTCAGATCAGCACTTGGTTCACGCTGCCTGCTTCCAACGATTCGCGTAAGTAATGGCCACATCCATACATGTGGTGTGGTTCTCTGAACATCGTAAACCGAATAACGCCCTGAACCACGCAAGAAATCATTAACTACTTTTAGATATTTTATTTCTTTACCCAACGTCTATACATGACCCGCCCCGCAGTAATACGTAAATTTATTCCACTTGTATCTTGACGCGTTTCTTCTGTTCCTCTTCCGACTTCGGTAAGGTGATGGTAAGTACCCCGTTTTTTGACCTTGCCACTATTTCGTTCTTATTCACTCGAGCTGGAAGAGCAAACTCGCGCCTGAACTCACCGTTTTCGCGCTCGTAGCGGTAGACCTTACCTTTCTTTTCATCTTTCGTTTCCTTATCAATCGTACCGGATAGCGACAGGTAGTCGTCCCCCACCTCCACAATAATGTTCTGCGCATCTATGCCTGGAACATTGGCGACAACCCTGATTTCCTGATCAGTCTCTTCAACATCTACTTTAGGAAATATTGATGAAACAGTGCCAAATCCCCGATTACGCAAGAGGCTCGGCGGCATCAGAGAAAACGGCTCCGATGAAGCTTCAAAAAATTTATCAATCAGAGATAACGGGTTAGCGAATTCGTCACGACGCGAGTGAGGTTGATTGTGATCATCTCTATTCTGGAGTTCGTTTTTCATAAAAGGTGGAAATATATTATGGGTAATACTCAACACTATGCGTCCTTGCTAAGCAGGGATTAGCATAAATAAATTCATAACTGCAGAAGTCGGACACAAAGAGTCAAAAGAATATGCTCTTTGCGTCTTCCATGTTACCGAAAAGTGCTCCCGTACGCCTGCGCCAAAGACAAACGCAGGTGATGAATCCGAACCGTATAGTAATAGCGGGTGGATGTTTCTTTTTATTACAGCCGTTGAGCCTCTACTTCCATTACGCACACGTGTTAATCGGTCAGCTTTTTGAGCTTTACGGTCTCTACCAGTGAAATCAATCGATAGCGCAATCTTTTTCTGTGGCCAGTGAGAAGAGACGGCCGAGACCTGCACCACACCGGAGTTCTGGTCACTTGAGCTAGGTACAGTCATTCAGCGCACAACTATTGTCCCTCTCACACTGTGTATTATTACTCTTCAGAAGTGCTCACAAAAAACGTTTCAAAGTATTAATATTATCTAAAATTTGAAGGGTTATCAGGTAACTTAAATGTTTAGATCAATGACTGCAGCACAGTCCTGCTGAAAAGGAGTTTCAACTTTATTGCAGAATATGTGGCGGTCGGTTTTAGCTTCAATTACCTGCGGCGCTCGTTCAATAATTGTTTTATAGCAGTGATGTTTTTCAGTGCTATCGACTAAAAGTTTGCAAAAATTTATGGCCACATCGTGTCCTGACGAGTCCCAGAATGAATCTTGTACCGCCCCCACCAAACAATCACTACGGAAGTTTCCATCTGGTACATGTTTACATTCAGCAATCGCTCTGCTCGGATTTCCCCGATTTACTCCACCAACATCACGCCCCATACTCTGGAAACAATGTGCTCGATACAGCTCGGGAGCAGCAAGACAGGCTTTAGCTACCTTAGAAAAATCCCCATCATACAACTGGACCATTCGAGACGTTTGGAATATGTAACATGAAGCTTTATATTTCTCATCTACCACAGTGCAGGGAAACTGCGGGTCTTGACTTAGGTATTGGGTAACATGGGCAGTTTCCTCACTGTTTTTTGCTTCATCTTTAGCAATTCCACCAACTACGTTTTCCATAAAAACACCCGTGTAGCAAGACTCATGCCCGCTTGGAAGCAAGTCACAGGCCCTAAGGGCTTCAGGCACATCATAACTGGTCCAGGCGGTTAAACCATGACCTACGCCATGAATGCACTGATGGCTAAAAAATGGATTGGATACTGAGCCACAGATAATACCCAAATTTTTTGCTAAGTCCTTGGTACCATGTTCACCAAAATAGGCTTCGGTTGCTCCATGGTAGCAACCTGAGTGACACTGAGCGCTACAAGCTTGAAACGCTTCGCTACCATAAAGTTCATACGCAAAATGACCAGCAGCGTGGGCGCTTTGATGGCAGTCGCCAAACTCAGCTGAAAGCTCATGCAAATACTCGACAGTCGCTTTAGGTCCAAAGCTTTGCACATATGACTTAAGGAGTTCGTCGTTTGAAAAAATCTCCTTAGTGTCCCTTGTTACCGTTGGCAGATTCAGAGTGTTTTCAGCGACTTCACTTGTCGACCGATTGGATGCAAAAAGTGAGTTAATCAAATTTACAAAAAATGTTTTTACTTTACTGAAGACGCCAGAGCGCTCACCGTGAACTTCTTTACTCTCCACACTCACATCATTTGAGGACACAACTCTGATGGTGCCGACAATGGTCGGAAGCAGGTGATCGTGAAATCTCCACTCTCCTTCCTTATCGAAGGTGAACTCCCACGACTGACCAGGCAGAATAGGTTTTTTCGGGTCAAATTCTGAATATATTTCGTGAGTAGGATGAATGTTTGATGCCGGCCAAAGGCCCTCAGACCCTTCATTCTTAAATATGACCCTTTGCCCGACTTCAATTTCTAAAGTTTTTACATCATAGCCGCGTTCGGTCATTATAATTGTGACCGGTTCTAAATCTTCATTACTGTGTGCATCGGCCAAAAACGGAAGCGGTAAAACGAGGAGCAGTAAAAAGCCAAATAATATTTGTCTCATGAGTTTCAAAGTGGGAGTCGGTATGATTTAAAGAATATCAACATGTGCCTGTTCGAGTAATCAGTGTATCACCAGTTAAGACCGATATTTTTTACAATCCAACGAGCTGAAGGGCTCTAAAAATCCATAGGGACTATTGCAATCGTACATATAGTTCACTTCGCGCAAAATTATGCTCAATCGGGTTTCGAATCCCTGACGCAAGGTCTCCCAGACCTTACGTATCCCAGCACTACGTAAAAGCACCCTGACGGGTGTTTTACTCGAGCTGGGATACAGGGATTCGGTCACGAGTCACTAACTATAATTGTTCGCTGACGCTCCAATTCTAGTAAGTGCTCTCGACCCCAGCTCGCTGGTTCGTCGCTTTAGTAAAAGCTCCTCACATTGCTGCGCTTTTCGAATCCCTGTATCCCAGCTCATAAACGAAAAACAACCACAAGAGTGGTTGTTTTTCTATGAGCTGGGATACAGGGATTCGAACCCCAATTAAAGGCTTCAAAGGCCTCTGTCCTACCATTAGACGATATCCCAATACGTTTCACCCTGCCGTCCGTCTAATGGAAAGGCAGTTCGCTGTCCTACTTGAACAAGCGAGCACGGGGATGGAAGAGTACTTACATCCATTGTGCGAGCGCCGTTCAAGGAAGCTTTGCTTTCCATTAGACGATATCCCAAATCTGCTTCGGTGCGCAATTTGCGCTCCGAAAGACTACCATAAAAGTGCCGGCCTTAGAAGCGGTCTTTGTCCCGACCAGCTACCTTTTCAAGACTGCGCGCGAGGGCGCTGTCGAGGTCAATGTGGTGAGTGTTCGCAAAACAAGCCAGAGTATAGAGAATATCCCCTAGTTCATCTTCAAAATCTTGTGTTGCCTCACCGTCTTTTTTCTTCTTCGGACCATACTCGTGATTAACGAGACGAGCAAATTCTCCCGTTTCTTCCATGAGTCGCGCCAATATCTCATGCGGAGACCAGTAAGGCCAGCCCTTTGCCTTAAACCACTCGTCGAGCACTTGCTGTTCTTTGATCATAGGCGTCCTGCTATTTTTGCTCGTAGGCGGCTTTCACAAAAGCGGTAAATAGTGGATGGGGACGGAGGGGGCGCGCCAAGAATTCCGGATGAAACTGTGTACCCACGAAAAACGGGTGCATACCCCGGGGTAGTTCAATGATTTCCATCAGTAAACCGTCGGGTGAGGTGCCACTAAATACAAGACCTTTATCGGTAAGGCGCTCGACGAACGCATTATTGATCTCGTACCGATGACGATGGCGTTCGGTAACCTTTGCTGCTTTATACGCTTGCCGTGCCACGCTGCCCGATTTGAGTATAGCCTCAGACTCACCAAGACGCATCGTGCCCCCCATATCAGCAGAGGCTATTTTTAGCCTTTGCTCCGCCATGGTGTGTACAACTAAATCATTTGCACTAGCGTCAATTTCTTCAGTGCTCGCATTTTTTAGGCCGACGACATTTCTAGCGTACTCGAGCACAGCAAGCTGCATGCCGTAACAGATACCGAAGTAGGGAATTCCTCGCTTACGAACATACTCAATTACATTGAGCTTCCCTTCAATCCCCGTACTTCCAAATCCCCCCGGCACGAGCACCCCGTCATACGCATCAAGCTCTTTACACTTTTTTTTGTCAGTAAAATCTAGGCTTGAGCGGTACACAATCTTCGGCTTAAGATCGAGATGATAAGCTGAGTACTTAATTGCTTCTAGTACGGAAAGATACACATCAGAGAGAACGAAGTCCCCCGTGGAAAAATACTTGCCGACAACCGCAATCGTCACCTCGCTCTTAGCGTCTTTTGTACGAGTAACAAAGCGCTTCCATGCAGCCAAATCAGATGTTTTAGAGCACGGTACGTTTAAGAGTTCACAGAGGCGGAATGATAGATTATCTTTTTCAAAATTGAGCGGAATATCGTAGATACTACTTACATCCGGAGCGGAGATTACATTCTCTTTTCGGACGTTACAAAACGTGGCAATTTTTTCCTTGCGCTTGTCATCAACGCCGACGGGACTCCGCGCAATAATCATATCGGCAAACACCCCAGCGCTGTTCAGAGTGCGCACTGCAGTTTGCGTGGGTTTGGTTTTCATCTCGCCGATTGAACCAGGGACCGGGAGATAACTTACCATCACCGTGACCACATCCTGAGGATGTTCTGACTTGAGCATGCGTATTGCTTCTAGAAAAAGAATGTTTTGATACTCCCCTACCGTACCGCCAATTTCAATGAGCGCCACGTCGGCGTTGGCCGATTTTGACGCCTCTTTAATTCGACGAATCACTTCAAGTGGGATATCAGGTACCACTTCAACATTCTTGCCTCCGTATTCAAGGTTGCGTTCTTTCTTAATAACCGAAAGGTAGACACTTCCGGTGGTCATATAGTTTTGGCTCGTGAGGTCGGTGTTTAGAAAACGCTCATAGTTACCCATATCTTGATCCGTCTCCAGACCATCCTTTAAGACAAACACCTCGCCGTGCTCGGTCGGATTCATCGTACCCGCGTCTACATTTATGTACGGGTCGATTTTTAGCGCAGTTACGGTAAGTCCACGACCTTTGAGCACTGCCGCAATACATGACGCAGCAACTCCCTTCCCCACCCCACTCATGACCCCACCCACGACAAAAATGTACTTTGGTGTCTTAGGAGTGATCGGTGTATCAGTTGGCTTTTTTGCGGTACGGGAAAGTTTTTTCATATACGTTCAGCTACACGCGCAAATACCGAGCTACCGCGAGCGTCGACGAAATGAGGCCGATAGCCACACCAATACCGACCAGTGTGACGAAGAAGTAGGTGAAATTCCCGACGAAGTAGGTAAAGAGATTGAACTCAAAATAGAGTTCTGTGCGTGGACCAAGCCACACGAGCACAGGGTAAAGAATGAGGAGCGCAAGCACACCAGAAATCACACCATACATAACACCCTGCAGCATAAAGGGACCGCGAATGAACGTATTCGATGCTCCCACAAGACGCATGATGCCAATTTCTTCTCGCGACGTGTATATAGCGAGACGAATTGTATTAAACGAAATAAGGACAGCCGCAATTAGCAGCACGAGCATTGTGATAAAACTCGCTCGCTCAACGGCAGCAATAATTGAAGTGAGCGTATCGATTGATTCTTTATTGCGAGCGTAGTTAATGTCTTCTATGATTGGATTTTGCGCTGCGGTCTGAGTACGCTGCTCTTCGAGGAAGCGAGCAATACTTTCGTACTGTGAAGTTTCTCGAGCCTGGATAGCGATGGTAGCCCCCAAGGGGTTTTCGCCAAGTTCGTTTAATGCCTGCATGGCAATCTCGTTATTTTGGTAGCGTTCACGATACCGCTGGAGTGCATCTTCTCGGGAAAGATAGGTAACGTGCGCGACATCTGGTAGCGCTGCCACTGCCTTGCGTACCGCATCGATTTCCTCCTGTGGAGCTGACGGTTCAAAGTAGACGTTAATATCTACCTTCGACTGAAGTGTCGACAGCGACGAAGTCAGTAGTTGCTCGATAAGCATTGTCGACCCAATCACAAACAACGCCACCATCATGACAAAAATTGACGCCAAACTTACATAGGCACTACGCCAGAACCCCACAAACCCTGCCCGCACCACGCGACGTATTCCAGTGAACATAGACAAAACTATAGCACGTACTTACCTGTCTCATCGTCACGAACAATGCGACCTTCGTCCATAGTAATAACGCGCCGGCCAAGCTCGTCAATCACTCCCTTATTGTGAGTGGTCATGATCACCGTGGTGCCAAGGTCATTAATTTTACGAAGAATCTGTACTACCTCGTAGGTAGCGATGGGGTCGAGGTTACCTGTTGGCTCGTCCGCCACAATGATGTCAGGCTGATTAACAATCGCCCGCGCAATCGCGACCCGTTGCTTTTCTCCACCGGACAGTTCACTAGGAAAATTCCAGGCTTTGTCGTCGAGATCTACCAGGGCAAGGGCCTGGGGAACATTTTCGGCAATCTCTTCGTCAGTGCGACCGTTAGCCTCCATGGCAAAGGCGATATTTTCGTATGCGGTCTTATTAGGCAGGAGCTTAAAATCTTGAAAGACCGTACCAATCTTACGGCGATAGTGTGGTAGACGCGAACGCGGAATCTTGTGAACATCAAGTGATTCAAAATATACCTGACCAGACGTCGGTCTATCCTCGGCAATAATCATTTTAAGAAGCGTAGTCTTTCCGGCACCCGAATGCCCGACGATTGATACAAATTCTTTAGGAGCAATTTGAAACGTAACTTCTTGAAGCGCCGCCGACCGACCGTCGCTATAGAGCTTAGAAACGTTATCAAAATAAATCATGCACTAAAGTATACCACGCTATAAAATCACCTCGCTAGCAGCGTCGATAAACGCCTGGATATCGCCCCCCAGTACGCGCTCCACATCCCGAATTTCTAAGTTTGTTCGGTGATCCTTAACCAGCTGGTAGGGATGGAGGACGTACGAACGGATTTGACTCCCCCACTCAATCTTTACTGTCTTTTCTACCGACAGTCCCTGAAGCTCACGCGCTCGTTGCAACTCTTCAAAAGCGAACACCTTTCCAGCTAGGAGTGCCAACCCCCGCTCGCGGTTCTGCTGCTGTGATCGTTCGGTTGAAACGTTAACAGAAATGTTTGTCGGTGTATGAACGATGCGCACGGCAGTCTCCCGCTTATTAACGTTTTGCCCCCCAGCCCCGCCCGACCGAGCAAAAGAAATCTCAAGATCATCGTCAGCCAGGACACTCGCTTCTACCTGAGCAAAATAGGGTGACACCTCAACGAGAACAAAGGAAGTCTGTCGTTTGTCGTTAGCGTTAAATGGCGAGATGCGCACGAGTCGATGGACGCCCGACTCGCTCCGTAAACTACCGTACGCTCCCTTTCCTCCCACCTGAAAGGTAATGTTACGGTAGCCATTTTCGGTATTAGCATTACTATCAAGAATAGTCACTGGCCATCCCCGACCGAGCGCATACCGCTGATACATTTCAACCAACATACGTGCAAAGTCTTCTGCGTCATCACCGCCAGCACCCGCGACAATCGTAAAGACGGCGTCGTTGCGATCAAATTTACCCTTCCCATCCGATACATCCTTTAAATCTTGCAGCTCTTTGATGAGTGACTGCGCGACCCGAGGGTCGCTCCAAAACGTTGGCGCCAGCATGGCCGCTTCAATTTCGGCAATTCGGGCGCTCTTTTCTTCAGGTTTCATAAGTCACCCAGTATACCAAAAAGAGCCCAGATCTGCTTTGACAAAGACATTAGAGAAGCGTAGCGTAGAAGAGGATTTGTGGAGGAAGAACAATGATTAGTCATCGTTTCATGCCGATGTGCATCAACTCGGACTCACCCCACCCAAACTATAAATTATTGGCTGTGCGTAGCCCGGGGTATCATTGGCGTCTACTGATGGCGGGAGTTGTCCACATTGAGCAGGAACTACCGCCTCACTTTCTTTTGAATACAGTTACAAGACTAGTAGTAGAAAAAGTCGGGCCACACGCACTTCGCTTCACCGGAAAGGACATTGGTACGGCGGGGGTAATTCCGCAACAATCGCCATTTGAGGGGACCACGAGTGTTATCGCAGCTGACATTCCCTATCGCATACATTTGCCTATCGTCATCGTTACCCCAGCAGAAGAACACACGCTGGCTCGTGGACCGGAAGAAGCAGGGTGGCTCGATGCCGGCATACTCAACGACCACTCGCTGACGTGCTCAATCCTTCGCCGGGCAGCCAGCAAACTATTCAACCTCGCTCGATCTCGAAGGTTCATGGATCATTAAAATGCAAGGCCGCCCAACCGGGCGGCCTTCTCGCTTTTTGAGATAAATAAAACCCCTTGCGGGGTTTTATGTGGAGCCGATGTCCGGGATCGAACCGGAGACCTCTTCCTTCGCTTACACCCTCGTTTATTTATGTGCATATCGAGGGGCTAGACTGTATCTTGCACCATTTAATTGGTGCTCCCTTGGCAGTCGTTCGGGCCTTCTTGCAAAGAAGGCCACGGTCTTGGCCAACACATGGCTATTAACCGTTATTCGGGATTCGTTGCTCACGTTACCGCAAGCACGGGCAAGGTCATGCGACCCACCATGGAAGTGCTCTACCAGCTGAGCTACATCGGCAGTGTACTGTTCTGTTGCTTTTGCAATTTTTCAATTGCGGCCATGATAGTAGCACGAAGTTTAGTATTTGAAAAATAAACAGTGAGTACACCATGTGCAGCCTTATGCGTGTACGTTCCGCGGCGGATTCGAGAGACTGTAGCTGTTTTTTGGAATTGCGTAGCACTTACACCAAGTTCCTTTGACCAAAATGCTTTTGCTTCCACCGGATCTAAATCTGAGAAAATTTGTAAACCAAATCGTAGACGACTGGTGTCAACACGGTAAATGGTCGAGAGAAAACGAAGAAACGTTCGGACAAGACCAGGGTCAGTGTTACCAAGTCGAACAGCTAGGCGATTAGCTTTATTACCTTCTCCCCAATACAACCCCAGACCAAGACCATACAAAAACCACTCCTCTTTAGAGCGCACCTTAAGTAAACTAAATGGATCCCCACCAGGGTTAGATTTCTCATATACCGCATCGGAAATTGATCGCTTCTTAATACAATACTTAGACAGCCAGTAATTAACTTGTCCCGGTGAACAGCCACGCTCCTTAGCTATCTGAACAGAAGAATACTTTTTTTCACCATATAACTTTTGTAAGGTACTTTTATTTATCATACAGAGCGATACTATATTGTAATATTAGTCTACTATTTAACAAAACAAAAGTTTATAGATTCAAACCACCGTCACATCTACTTTTTTATTTGTGCTATTATTTTTACCATTGCCGACCTAGCTCAGATGGTAGAGCAACGGTATCGTAAATCGTAGGTCCGGGGTTCGAATCCCCGGGTCGGCTCCAACAAGACTACTTATCGTAGACTTCCGTTTGTTAACTTGATGGACTCCTTATTCCCGCAAAGCTAGTAGCGTCTCTGATTTACAATCACAACTTCGGTTCTCTAGGAATGCATAGATGACAACCGCCAACACTGCCCCACCCCAATTAAAACAGAGATCAAGCATAGCGTTCTCGTACCCTCCCACACCATTATTCTCAAGATTAACCGCAATCAGAAACTCCATGATTTCGTTCAGACCGCTCACGCCCAGTGAAATGAGCGCTGCTGCCAATGCCACCAGTACCGTATTTTTGGAAACACCGAAGGGCACCCGAAGGAGGTGGTAACTCATGAGCGCGACCAAGCCGTATAAATAGCCATGGACAACCTGATCATATTTGAGAATATAAAAATCTCCACCACTATCAAGAAACGGGTAGATACGATAGGCGAAGAGTACTCCGTCTCTGGTATCAACCGCCCCACCGAGGACGTGCATAAGTCCCCACACCGACAAGAGCCACAACATCCACACTGGGAATTGGGTATGTCGCAACGAAGCAAACACACCCGCAAAGATGGCGATAATTACCCCGACATAGATGATAAATTCGAGGTTAAAATCACGGGCGAAGAAGATACCGCCAAGGATTAGATAGAGCGCTGAAAAAGCGATTACGTAATAGTGATGTTTGGTAAGCATATACATTATTCTACCAGCCCGGTACTCCTTCCCTCTTGGTCCGTTGATAACAGCTCAATTATGTAGTACTCTACGACCTACATAATTGTCGATGTAGCTCAGTTGGTTAGAGCGTAGCACTCATAAAGCTAAGGTCGGAGGTTCAATTCCTCCCATCGACACCCTGGACGGCCGCTATTGAATTTTGTACGTAAACCTTATATACTCGTGCCACCTACATACAAGTAGTTTGCGGGCGTAGCTCAGCTGGTTAGAGCGCTTCCCTGTCACGGAAGAGGTCGAGGGTTCGAATCCCTTCGCTCGCGCATGTAGAAGGCCCCTCCTGGGGTCTTTTACTATGTATGCGCTAATAGATGCTCTGCCTTCTCTATATCTTCTGGGTAGCCAATCGGTATCCAGAGCGACTGTTCAACCACCGCTATTGGGTAGTGCTTCGCATACTCCTTAATAACATTAGTGTGATAGAACTCTCCGTTTGTTTCAATTTCAGGTTTGAATTCAAAGATCTTCTGATCAAGGACAAAGACCCCGGTGGACGCGAGATTTGACGGAGCATGGATGGGCTTTTCAATAAACTCACCGAGAGTTCCATCAGGATTACGCAGTACGATACCGAACCGTTCAGGGGTTTCGGTAGTTAACGTGAGCATTGAACGGGTGAATGAACATGCCCGAGTGATATCCAACTTACCGTGAATATCGTCGGCAAACATATAGAGAAAACGGCCCTTGATTAAATCTTTGCACAACCATAGTGCGTGTCCGGTTCCTTTCTGTTCAACCTGTTCAACATAGGTAACCTTTCGACCATAATATGTCTCACCACAGTGCTCGCGAATCTGCTCTCCCAAGTACCCAATCACCAGGATAATTTCTTCAACAGCGCTCGGCAACGCCTCAGCAACATGGTCGAGCAGAGGCTTTCCTAGCACCTTCACGAGTGGCTTCGGTGTATGTTCAGTTAATGGACGTAGTCGTGTACCTTTTCCGGCCGCTAAAATAACGCATTGCATATGGTCATTATAACAAGACGGTTCGACGCTTGGTTATGAGACTGGTACACTGTTTCCATATGCCTGAAGCCATACAGCCTCGTAATGAACAAGTGGAGAAAAGAAAAAGATGTACTTCCTTATTAAAGTGCGTTCATCCCGATATGGTACAAGGACACCGCAGCGACCTCGTTGATAATGCTGTTTATATCACGCAAATAATCAGTAATCTTCGCGATACAGGTGCGAGCGAGTTACCCGAAGCCGACAGGGGTCACATAGTTAGTTTTGCGTTAGTTGTCAAAGATAAAAGAGACCAGGCGATAGCGGCAGAAGTAAAGGATTATCGAATCCCAGAGACCACCGAAGAGTTCTTGAGCGAACTAGAATCTTTCATTGAAGAAGCCAGAAATCCGGCTCCTTCAACCGAGCAACCAGCTCTTGCAATACTCACAAATGACCTTGATGCACTAACTGATCCAGATGACGTCATGGGAGCGCTAGCACTGCTGCGAAATGAGGTTGCGGAGGGAAGAATGAGCACTGATGACTTTATGCCAACCTGGGAGTATTTGCGCGACAGAGCTAGCTTGCTGCTGAGTAACAACATTACTGCAGCGGCCTCGACATCCTCACTTGAACATCTGTCTGAGGAGATTTCATTTTTTCAAGCACAAGGGCTCCTTGATGGCTTGGCAACTAAAACGCTTCAGGATGTAATTGAAGCTCAGACTCGCCACCTCACCAATCAGAATTAGAACGACCTCAACCGGTCTTACAACAAATTCACCTGCTTATGTAGCTGGATCTTAGTCATGCAATACTAGAAAACCCCAGGCTTTTGCCTGGGGTTTTCTATCGTGTTGCGGGGCCCGGAATCGAACCGGGGTCTGGAGGTTATGAGCCTCCCGAGGTACCGCTCCTCTACCCCGCTATATATACAGCCCGAGAATTATACATGAGAAACACCAACTGTCCAGATACTGGAAAAGTTTATTTACTATCAGCGTTGCGGAAGCGCTTTTAACTCACGCCCAATTCATCAAACACGCGGCGGTATTGCTTAATGGTATCTTCGGCCAAGCGACGAGTAAGGACAAAGTCATCATTACCGTGGGCTACCAAATTGCGCACTTTGTGCGCTTGCCAGGCGTCATCGAGCGTTTGTAACTGCGCGGGTGAAATGGCGCGCAGACGTTCGCCTAAGGAAGCACCGCTGTAACCAGCTCGCTTAAGACTGTCGTCAAGAATAATGTCGGCTTCAATGATGGCAAGTTTCCAATCGTTCGGATTGTCGGTAGCGATGTGAGTAATCACGTCGGCAAGTCGGTCATTTTTGGGACCAGTACGGAATTGCTCATCATACAACTGCTCACTATGGGCTAAGAGTTCATCGCGGAGCTCATCTAATTGCCCCTTACGTACACTGGCGTAGACATACAAATACAGACAAGCGGCCGCAAAAATGTAGGCAAGTACGGCATAAATGGACCATAAAGCACTTAAAAATCCAAACACTCCGGCGGTCCCTCCGCTGAGAGGACCAGAACCAAAAAGCCACGCGAGTAGTGGCGAGAGAATGTCATATCCGATAAGCCCGACACCATCGCCTGAAGAAGCAGTAATGGCCGGGTCGGTCAATGTTATTGGGTCCATGGTTAGAGACTCCGCTCGTCGTAAAGGGCGATACCAATCTCAAGAAGACGGGTGTCATGGCCGAGCGGTGCACTATATTGTACCCCAACCGGCAGGCAATCGGCGTCACGATTGACCTCCCCCATTGGAAAAGTCAGGGCGGGGATTCCAGTTAAATTGACAGGGACCGTAAAAATATCCTGACGATACATTGAAAGAGGGTCGGCCTGTTCGCCCAACCTAAACGCTGGCGTTGGAGCGGTTGGAGTTACTATAACGTCAACCGAAGAAAATACCTGGGCTAATTCTGCTCGCATTTTTGTGCGCACAAGCTCAGCTTTTTTGTAATACGCATCGTAGTATCCGGACGACAGCACGTAAGTACCCAGCAAAATGCGTCGTTTTACTTCGGCCCCCAATCCCTCCGCACGAGAATTTTCATAGACAGCAAGGAGATCATTGCCGGGTACTGATAAACCGTAACGGATGCCGTCGTAGCGCGCTAGGTTCGACGAAACCTCTGCTGGCATGACAATGTAGTACGCAGCAAGACCTTGTTCGAAGAGCGGCAGTTCAATATCGACAACCTTGTGACCAGCAGCAGTAATGGCCGCGCAATGTTTATCAAATAGCGCCAACACATCTGCATCAACGCCGTCCTTTAGAAATGAACGAGGCACCCCGAAAGTGAGCGGTGTACCTTTCACATAGCTAGAGACAGGATAGTCACGCGAGGTCGCGTCGTAACTATCGCGCCCGACCATAACCTCATGAATCAGTTTGGCGTCAGCAACAGTATGTGTAAGAGGCCCAGCCTGGTCGAGTGACGAACCCATGGCCACGAGGCCATACCGAGAGACTGCACCGTACGTCGGCTTGAAGCCAACAAGTCCACAGTAACTAGCTGGCTGCCTGATGGATCCGCCAGTATCAGTACCAATTGCTACAGGAGCCGCTCCCATTGCAACCGCTGCCGCCGACCCGCCCGATGACCCGCCCGGCACACGGGTTGGAGCGAGAGGATTTCGAGTGGGACCGTAGGCAGAATGTTCCGTTGATCCACCCATCGCAAATTCGTCCATGTTGGTAGCTCCGATAAAAATGGCACCCGCCGCGCGTAGACGCTCGATGATAGTAGCATCATAACTTGCCCGGTAGTGCTCGAGCATCTTGGAGCCGGCAGTAGCGCGCTCACCTTTAATAAGAATATTATTTTTGATTGCAACGGGGACCCCAAGCAGTGGAGGTAGATTAGTTTCTTTTGCGGCAAACCGCGCAGTAGCCGCTGCTGCAGCGGCTGTGGCCTGCTCTTTGTACACATCTAGGAAGGCATGTATGTCCTTATCTGTCCGCTCTATTATCCCTAGAGCTTCAGCCACCACCTGGGTTGGAGTAGTGTCACCTGCTAGGTACGCAGCGCGTAATTCACTAACAGTGTTATGGAGGGGTTTGTGGTTAGTCATTTTGGTTGAGGATTTTTTTCACCTTCATAAAGCGACCATGTGTCTCGGGCATTGCCGCGAGGAGGACTTCGGTATTGCTCCCTGGCTCATTGGTTACCTCGTCAGCCCTGAAGATATTGATGTGTTCGGGAACTGTTGGTGCATGGGGTGTTTCATCTGCAGCCATAGCATTAACCACACTCACATAATCGAGTATCGATGTGATTTCGGACTGAAAACTGACCGTTTCTGCTGGCGACAGGGCAATCCGTGATAGCCTGGCTAAGTGCTCAATTTCCTCTTTTGTCATGGCGCAACTATAGCAAAACTACTCCCCTTTGGCCACGAGGTCCAAAAAAGCTTGCTCATCAATGACCGCAACCCCGAGCGCAGTAGCTTCAGTCGCCTTACTACCCGGATCAGCTCCCACTACCACATAGGAGGTATTTTTAGACACACTGCCGACCACTTTTCCCCCCGCCTGACGCACGAGCTCCTTTGCCTCATCCCGGCCAAGGCTCGAAAGAGTACCGGTAAAGACGAACGACTTCCCCTCGAGAAAATTATTTTTGAGCGCTCCCTTTGGTTTCGCTTCAAGCACCAGGTACTTCAGTAGCGCATCAAGGTTTTTTTGGCCAACCTCATCCTTTTGCCAGGCCACTACCGAAGCCGCGATAGTGGAGCCAATACCAGGAATAGCGGCAAGCGTCGCTTCGGTCGCCTGCCGTAATTCACTTACCGTATTGAAGTGTGACGCCAAAAGTCGGGCGGTTTCCTCTCCCACATTTTCTATACCAAGGGCAATGAGAAGACGCGGAAGCGTAGTGGTACGAGCAGCCGCGATGGCCATGACCGCATTTGCGGCGGCCTTGTCTTTAAAACCCTCAAGGGTAAGGAAGTCTTCTTTTGTGAGTAAAAATAAGTCGGCCGGGGTGCGAATCAGTTTTTTTTCTAGTAAGGCATCAATTATTCTCGGCCCCACCCCATCAATATTGAGTGCCCCCTTTGACACAAAGTAATAGAGCCGTTGTCGCAGTAAAAAATCTGAATCAAGCGAAACACAGCGGTACGCTGCTTCACCGGGCACACGTTCAATCCGGCCATCCCCCCCACATCCCTCTACTGTCTTTGGGAAGCGATACGGTTTGGCTGACACTGGTCGCAGCAATTGGAGCACCGACACCACTTCCGGAATAATATCTCCCGCCTTGCGAATAATAACCGTATCGCCGACACGAACATCAAGACGCTTAATTTGATTTTCATTATGCAAGGTGGCCCGAGCCACGGTCGAACCATCAATCAGCACCGGACGAAGGTGAGCAACCGGTGTCACGACGCCCGTGCGCCCTACCTGGAGCTCAATCCCCTCAACTACCGTAGTGCTCTCAACTGCGGGAAATTTATAGGCCACCCCGAAGCGCGGCGCCCGTGCGGTATAGCCCAGCGCAGCTTGCGCCGCCACACTATCCACCTTTACCACTACCCCATCGAGACCGAACGGCAGTGCATCGTGATCAACTTTCCAAGTGTCATAGAAGGACTGCACTTCTTTTAGGGTAGGACAGCGTTTTGAGTGGGGGTTTGTCGGCAGGCCTAGTTTTTTTAAGAGAGCAAGCTCTGCCCACTGACTTGTAGGAGCAATGACTCCAGTATCAGCCACCTCGAGCTGATCAAGATCATAGACAAACAATGAAAGTAACCGAGCCTTAGCGACCGCTGGATCTAACTGACGTAAACTACCAGCAGCTGCGTTGCGTGGGTTAGCAAAAAGAGACTCACCCGCTTTAGCGCGCACACTATTTAATGTCTGAAAATCTTTCTTAAGCATCATAACTTCACCAACACAGATGAGACTGACAGGGTCCGCAAGGATGTGCGGTAGCGAGGATATAGTGCGCGCGGTGTGCGTAACATCTTCACCTACCTGACCATCACCACGAGTAGCAGCACGTACGAGTCTACCCTCCACGTACTCAATGACAAGTTTAAGGCCATCAAGTTTATGCTCGGCGACGTATGTAGGTGTTTCAAAAATTCCAGATTTTTGAAGGATGCGCACGAGGCGATCTTCCCAAGCACTAAGCTCCTCCCTGGTAAAGACGTTATCAAGCGACCACTGGCGCACCGCATGGGTCACCTTACTAAAGGCAGCACTGGCTTCCCCGCCCACCGCCGAAGCGACGGAAGACACGACACCAAGAGATGCTTCTAGGGCTCGTAATTCAGTCACGAGCGCATCGTAGGCCTGATCACTGATTTCGGGCGCATCATCTTGATAATATCGCGCTTGATGATAGACCAGGAGCTCGCGCAGGCGAGCCATTCGCTCGTCATTATTCGAAACCGACTTTGGCATAATGCTAGTACTCTAGCAGAACTTCTCGCTCGATGGTACCAGGCGAGTTTATCATCGAACAGCTGCGATTGTAGCCACGCGCGGACATAACTGTACAGATTCCAGCTGCCGGGCAAGTTTTACTAGTCACTGTATCAGGATAGCCGGGAAAGAATTCACGCATGTCGTTGTTTTGACCAGACTGACTAAGTACGATACTACTGGCCGCACCCGGGTCAGACACGATAATCATCGTAGTAACTTTCGAACAGCGGGCGTCGACTCCAGACCCCCAGCTAAACTCCTTGTTATATACATACGCCCGACCACCCCCACTGACTCCATTTACTTCAACCGGACTTACCGTACTAGGCGTACTGCCAATATCAAAACACGAGACACCGGTTACGTTATCAGGCGCACCACCACTAACGTTTTCCATCACATCAGTCAGACCCCTACGCCAATACCGCCCACACTCAAGCCCAGCCGTGGTAGCACTAAAGGCAATTTCTGAATCTTTAGCATTTCCCGATAGTCGCACCTGCTTAATCGACACATCAAGAATAGTGAGACCAGCGGTAATCACTACACTCACCACGAGGAGTGACATAATAAGCGCAAAGCCCGACCGCCCTACTAATGTGTGTTGTTTATCGATCATAGACATTAAATAAATACGTCTCGAGCTCTACCCGTTGATTGGCAATCAGGGAACCCGTACGCCAGGTAACGGTTGATTCCACGCGAATCTGATCAGGATTTGTGGTCGAGTAAAAGCGCACAGTGCGAGTAAACGGAGTCAGGGTACCACCGGTAGTGTGCGAATACCGCGCCCGCTCACCTGCCGCTCCTTGGTAGAGTGCGCACGGATCTGGACTCCCGGCGATATCACATGCCTTTAATGGAAAGTTAATGTCACCAGAATCTTCAATGTCGATACCACAACCATCGGTGTCAAAGCACTGTGAAAAAACACCACTTCCTGAGGTGAATGCATCCCAGCCACCGTTAGCTGCATTGGTGAAATTCTCAAGAATGTAGTCATTACGCGCTTTTTCCACCAGTTCCAGTCCTTCTTGAGCGAGTAATTGAGCAGTCAATTGCTCACTCGAAAAGGTGCTACTTTTCGCCGTCCGCGACGTAATCGTCAAGGGACCAACCACAACAAGGAGAAGGATGGAGACTGCGACCAGCGTTTCCACCAGTGAAAAACCATTTTTATGTCTCGTTAACTGTAATAAGCTGGGTAGTAGATTTTTCATATATCAAGTGACCGCTGCGTTACAGTCGTTTGCATGAGGTACGTCTCACTACTTGGCTCAGAACGATCCCGAGCTTCGATATGAATGGTTACTGTGGGCTGTTTTGTATCCGCAGGTGTGGCAAGCATAATGTTGGTGTCGGTAACATAAATATCAGCATCAACAATTTCAATGGTATTTGAAATAATCTGTTCTGGCCTTTCATCCCCGACACGTCGATAGATAGTACCGGCCGTCAGGTCAAAATAATAGAGGATACGCCTAACCCCCGGGTCCGTCGTGATGCTATTCCCCCCCTCAAAGAAAGATATCCCATGGAGACTTTCTCCATTTCTTCCGTCTGGACAATCGCGCCGTAGCAACGATGAGCCAACCCCTGCGTCAATGACTCCACCAGAAAGATGTTCATGGGCTCCATTATCAAAAGGTGTTCCCGTGCCGGTCGCACAGTAAAAATTTGACCCGGTGCGAATTTCACGAGTCATACTGTCAAGCGCAAAGGCCAAGTTCGTTGTCGTATTTTGCTCACGCTGAAAGCGCTGGTTTGTTGCAATTAAGGTAATAAGCGCCCCGGCCGTAATGGTCACCACCACCGAAAACACTCCCAACGAAACAATCATCTCGATGAGAGTGAAACCGCGTCGCTGTGAAAGCTTTGTTGGAATCATAAAATTACTCTACAGTGATTTGACCTGAGCTCGAAACAACAACACGTCGTTCCGAGGCGGTATCACCAACGAGGGAACCACGTGGGCCAATCCTAATACTCACTGACTCAGCCGCGCAGGCCGGCGCTCCGCCAGTCCCACTTCGGAATTCAGCGTCATAGTTTGGACGCTTAAACATAATAATAACTCCCGTAGCTGATTGCACAGAACTGCAGTTCAGGTCAATTCCTTTAATCACAAAGCGCTGATCGAGTAACCCCGGAGTCCCAACAAGAGAATAAGCATTATTAGTGTAGAAGCCATTGACCGCTGGGATAGGAGTCGCAAAAACCGGGTAGACGCTATTTTCTGAAGCCGCTGTACCAAAACGCATACCATAGTGCGAGCGGATGCCGACAGTCGAAGTCGCTACACTCACCGCCGAGAGCTGTATTTCGCGTAGCCGTAACGCTATTTCATATGCCTGTGATTTCAGAAGTACGGTACCGCTAAAGGCGGAGTGCCGCGCGAGCACAATCGAGGTAACGAGTACCATGATACTGATGCTCACAAGGAGTTCTATGAGACCAAAACCTGCGCGCAGACGCGCTCTGCATGGCTTCGTGCTAGAGGAAGAAGTCATAGGATAAAAGGGCGAGCACATCAACTTGGAAAAAAAGAACTGTAAGAAAACTAACAATCAAGAAAGGAGCAAACGGAACAGCACTCTTCATTGTAAGCGTTCCGAGACCGAAAGGTAAGAACGGTTTTCCCCCACTGCGGGCAGAGAGCTTCATGAGCGCAAGAAGCAATAGACTTATCCCCGCCCCTATCCAGAACGAAAACACCACCATTGAGAACACTCCCCCACTGCCAAGGAGAAGTCCCAGTGGCCAAGCGAGCTTAACATCACCAAAGCCAATCCATTTTCCTCCAGACATAAACCAGAGGGCGTAGAAAAATAGTGCCCCAGTCGAAGCGGCGAATGCACTGTAGAGAAACGGTACCCATGTTCCGAGCACAACGACCGCACTATAAAATTCTCGGCCGAGCGCCGCAAGCGTAAGCGCCACGACATATTCGTCAGGAATAATCATGTGTCGAAGATCATAGACAAATACGACCACAAGCAGTGACATCACAAAGAGAAATATACCGACCAGTACCACATCAGTCGCAAAATAAAGCATCGTCAACACAAACAATAGCGCCGTCAAAAGCTCAACCCCAAAGTAGCGCGCAGTAAACCGTGACCGGCAGTGACTACAACGACCCCGCAGACCGAGATATGAAAAAAGTGGTATGAGCTCCCACACTCGGAGCGGAGTTGCGCACGAGAGACAATGGGACCGACCTTGCAGAGAGCGGCCAGTATGTAACCGATAAATCACCACATTAAGAAAGCTACCGACGATAGCTCCAAAGCCAAAGGCAATAATGGAAAGAACGAGGGTCGACAGACCGAGCGTAGCTAGACTAAACACGTTCCTATTATAGCCCATCCATCCCTTCCCGTGGCCAAAAGTTAACCATAGGAGTCTTCTGTTGCTGCGCCATTAACACTTATAGGCTTAGCACAAATAATCTGGAGTTTACAAAAAGCGCCTCGTGGCGCTCTTTGATGTAGTCCTGTTTTTAACGGAATCAGATTATGATGAAGGACACACTCTACCCGTAGCACCGCTCGCCGGTAACGGCGTCACACGAACTCCACTAAATCCGCTACTGTCCGCACAGAAGAATCCGCCAGTGGATCGATTGAGCGGCGCTGACACTGCCCAGGCGGTAGGCGCGTCATTACAATTAATAGTCCCACCTGTACCATCGGTGTTTGCTGTCTGTACCGCTCCGTCAATAACAGGAGTGTTGTTTCCTGGTGCTGTCCTTACAATTCCTGTCAGCAATGGACCCAGACTATTGGCGCTTGCAATCGTACAAACCCCATCATAAGAATTGTTATTCCCCGTCGCATAGACTTCAGCTTGAGCCTTGGCAGAGTTTATCTGCGACTGCGTCGAAGCGTCGTTTCCACTACTTCGCGCGTTACCAAGGGCGGCAAGTACCGTTGCGGCCAAGATACCGATAATAGCGATTACAACGAGAAGTTCGATGAGGGTGAAGCCCTTTTGATAAGTTTGTTTAAGCATTATGGTATGTTGAATTATTGTTTATCCTAATCATGACACAGTCCATTGTGCTTATGTAGGATTTCCCCAGTAGGTTTTTCAATAAAAAAACACCCGTGAACGGGTGTTTTTTTATCCAGTAAGATTGTTAAGAAGCTGGACAAGCAGTATTGGCTGCTGGTAGTGGCGTGGTTCTTACGCCACTAAAGCCAGTACTGTCCGCACAGAAGAAACCTCCCGTAGAGCGAGCAAGAGGCGCAGACAAGACCCAAGTAGTTGCGGCATCCCTGCAATTAATCGAACCCCCAGTACCGTCTGTGTTAGCAGTCTGTACAGTGGCAGTCAATACAGCAGCATCGGTACCGGGCGCAGTACGAGCGATACCCGTTAGGAGTGTACCCAAGCTGTTGGGGTTCGCAGCAGTACAGAGGCCTACATAACTTCCGGGAGCTGTTGTATTACCATTAGCATACACTTCAGCTTGAGCCTTGGCAGAATTAACTTGCGACTGCGTCGAAGCGTCGTTTCCGCTACTTCGCGCGTTACCAAGGGCGGCAAGTACCGTTGCGGCCAAGATACCGATAATAGCGATTACAACGAGAAGTTCGATGAGGGTGAAACCGCGGGTCCGCATGGTTTTGATCATGAATTAAAATTAATCGTTTTGAAATAAAGTCTTTTTATATTCAGATATCAGCTGTGTACCTGAATAGTAAACGACAGATCTACGTTGTAGCGTAGCTAGCCTCAATTATACGACCAGCTTCGGCTTACAAAACTAGACCTGGGGACAACCTCCCGTATAAACCGTAAGCCCCTGCACCTATTACTTAGTAGGATTGGGTTAAATTATATTTCGTCTTTGCGAGCCTTAGTGATGTAATCGAAAGAAGGGTATGGAACCCTGGACTGCTTCGTAAACTCGCAGAGACGAAGCAGTCGTATTCAGCATTCGTCTTTGCGAGCCGCAGCGAAGCAATCCAAAGTCTCCTTTCGCAGGTCGCCGCCGTTACTTTCCTCGCTTTGAGGCTCGAAAGTAACGAGGCGTCTGCATAAGGAAAACATGGTCGCGGCTTCGCCGCTTCCTGTTTCTCCTTAGAAGTTGCCGGTGAGGTTATAAATCGGCATCAAAACCGATGCCAAGAGCACACCCACACCGAGACCCAACATCACAATCATAGCTGGTTCAATGAGCCCAATCATGGTGTCCACTGCTTGGTTCACTTCACGTCGGTAGAAATTGGCGAGTGTGGTCATGATTTCCGACAGACTTCCGGTTTCTTCACCCACGCGCGCCATTTGTGACAGAACCGTTGGAATTTCTGGATACTCAGCGATGGAATCAGCAAACGACCGTCCTCCCTTCACTTCAAAGAGAGCCGACTGAACAATTTCTTTAAAGACCGTATTATCTACCACATCAGCTGTCACCTCGAGCGCTTGCACCATCGATACGCCACTTGAAAGCATCGTCGAGAGGTTGTCACAGATGCGGGTGAGCAACAACTTACGCTGGAGATTACCGAAAACAGGGAGCGAGATTTTCAGCTCGTCTATGGTCCGGCGCCCAACATCAGTTCGGGCGAAACGCCACATCCCCACCCCAGTCGCAGCCACACCGATAAATATAAACGGAAGATAGCCAATTAAGAACTCGGAAAGACCAATAACAATCTTTGTATAAATCGGCAGCTCCTGCCCAGAGTCAGTCAAAATTTTGGCAATCTTTGGAATTACTAGGGTGAGCATCAGGCCCATCACCCCAAAAAAGATAGTGACCACGAAGGCTGGGTAGACTAGAGCGTTTCTGGCTTTTGCAACAATTTCATACGAACGGTCCAGGTAGTCGGCTAGGTAGGCAAAGGATTTCTCGAGCGATCCCGATTCCTCCCCCGCCCGCACCATGTTGACATAGAAGGAAGAGAATACCTTTGGATGGGCCGCCAAAGCCCGAGAAATTGAACTCCCCGCTTGCAAGTCATCAACAATCTTATTCATTACAATTTGCAGCTGTGCATTTCCTACCTCGGCCGACAGGAGACGGAAAATACGCAGTGGTGAAACATGCGCTTGAAACAACGTGGAAATTTGTCGAGACAAAATAACAATGTCTTTGTTTGACACGCTGTGAAATATTGCAAAATCAAAATTAAGCAAATCAGTTATCGAACCTTTTTCGTCAATTGGATCAATCGAGGTTACTGTGTAGCCACGCTTTTGTACAGCTGAAATAGCGGCATCAATACTGGCCGCCTCAACGGTGCCTTCCCTTTGTACATTCCCCTTATCGATTGCTATGTATTTGAAAAGCATATATTACATGAGGCGTTCGAGACCTTTAGGGTTGGTTGAGTAGGTAAATGCGTTCTCTACGGTAATATCTCCGTTCTGTACCAAACGTAACAGAGAACGATTCATGTCAATCATTCCCTGCTCAAGCCCAGTCTCGATGACGGAATTAATCTCATGAACGCGATTTTCTCGAATTAGGTTAGCTACCGCACTGTTGTTGATAAGCAGCTCATACGCTGGCACAAGACCACCCGCAATGTGTGGAATGAGTCGCTGCGAGAAGATAGCAATGAGAGACCCTGCTAGCTGGGTGCGGATTTGGCTTTGCTGGTCACCCGGAAACGTATCGATGATTCGATTAATGGTCTGTGCGGCGTCATTTGTGTGAAGGGTCGAATACACTAAATGGCCGGTTTCAGCCGCAGTTACGGCGGTTGAAATAGTTTCCATATTCCGCATCTCACCTACCAAAATCACATCAACGTCTTCACGAAAGGCAGCGTTGAGCGCAACCTGGAAGCTTTCAGTATCGATACCCACTTCACGCTGATCAATGAGCGCCTTGTCTTCGGTGTACACGTACTCGATAGGGTCCTCAATGGTAACGATGTGCTCCGAACGAGTTTGGTTAATGTGATTTACCATGGCTGCAAGCGTCGTAGACTTTCCCTGCCCTACTGGCCCAACACACAAAAAGAAACCCTGTGGCCGCTGAGTAAAGCTTTCCAGAATTGGCGGCAGATTTAAATCCGCAAAAGTACGAATGACATTCGGAATGAGGCGAAGGGCAATTGCCATACGTCCGCGTTGGTAGTACGCATTGCCACGAAAGCGGACGGATTCGGTATTCTCAAAAGAAAAGTCCACCTCTTTACGTCCTTCATAGCGTTCATAGATATCTTTTCTGATGAGCGCCTTAGCAAAGCCGAGCATATCCTCATCGGTAAGGATGGGTTTTTTTAACAAGGGAATCAGAGAACCTGAGACGCGGATAATCGGATGTGCACCGACGGAAAAATGCAGGTCTGAGGCACGCTCTTCGATAACCAGGTCAATGAGCGTATTCAGTTCTCGCTTGTAGTCGACGGCCATACTAAATTAAATTACCGGTTAAATTAACCACACACAGCCTCCACCTTAGACAGCACCTCACTTGGTACCGACTCAGCTTTAATGATATACGCGCACGCACCAGCTGCCGTAGCCTCCCGAATATCTTCTTCTTGGCCTTGGTTTGAGAGAACAATCAGCTTAGCTTTAAGTTTGGGGAATTCTTCGCGAATCTTTACCAAAAGCTCGAGCCCGCTCATGCCTGGCATTACCATGTCGAGCATGACAACATCATAGTCTTGGGTAGAACTTAGTTTCGTGAGCGCAGCCGCCCCATTGTCAACAGCGTCGACGGTGTGGCCGGTTTGAGAAAACTTCGTGGCATACATGTCACGCAAGAAATTATCGTCATCAACCAGAAGGATCTTCATCACTTGTAAGTATAGCCTCTGCGCCCTCTGGCGGAGGTTGGTTATCGACAGCAAGCACAACGTCTTCTAGAATCGATTCATTTCCGGCCTTTGAACCAAATGCATTCATTTCTTGATACGGAATAACGTGCTCAAGCGCCTTGATGATGGCGTCTTCTTTCATTGTCATGAATCCTTGTGAACGAGCGACGTTGAAGATTTGTCCTTCTGATGCGTTTTTTAAAATAAGTTCTTGAATATCATCATTAATCTCAAGAACCTCCATGATCGCGACACGCCCCTTGAGTCCCGTTGTGCTCTGTGGCGACGGTTCGGGATGAACGACGGTACGGGCTTCGGGAATGCGGTTATGATATTTAGTGGGGAGTGTTTTAAAGCTCTCATCCATCACTATCTTCATACTCTTAGATACCGGCTCTTCTCGACCAGTATCGTTATAGACTCGCTTTGCGAGGCGCTGCGCAATCGCTAGCTTAAGCGTCGGGGCTATAAGGTAGGGATCAACGCCCATATCAATCAAACGTGGAATAACTCCAATGGCATTATTCGTGTGAATCGTCGAAAGCACCAAGTGACCCGTGAGAGCCGCCTGAATAGCCAGCTGCGCAGTTTCCTTATCGCGGATTTCTCCTACCATAATAATGTCTGGGTCTTGACGGAGCGCAGCGCGCAAGCCATTGGCAAAGGTATATCCAATCTCGGGTCGCACCTGCGACTGGGAAACACCATCAATGTTGTACTCCACCGGATCTTCGAGGGAAAGTACGTTTTTACTCAAACGATCCATCTCTGACAAAAGAGCGTACAGCGTCGTCGACTTTCCTGAACCTGTCGGACCAGAAATAAGGATAATACCGTATGGTTCGTCAATCATTTTTCTGATAGTGGTAAGCCAGTGCGGGGAAATACCGGTATCCTCGAGTTTTGCGACCCCCCGGGTATTATCAAGAATACGCATTACCACCTTCTCGCCAAAGCTGGTCGGCAAGAGCGAGACACGAAAATCAATCTTTCGATTATCAAATGTCGCCGAGAAGCGACCGTCTTGTGGGCGACGACGTTCATCAAGGCGCATCGACGACAAAATTTTCACACGTGCTACCACTGCCATATGCACAGCCTTTGGAAGCTCCAGCGAAGCCGCTAACGACCCGTCAACTCGAAACCGCACAAGGACTTTTTGGTCTCGGGGTTCTATATGAATATCCGACGCTCCACCATCGACAGCATAGCGTAAAATAGTCGCCACAATCTTGGTGACCGGCGCATCCTCTTCAATATGTTCAAGAGCCTTCTTGGTCTCCTGGACGGTCTCCTCGGCACCAGCAGCAATCTCTGCATCCAGGTCATTTTCAATATTCCCGAGCGCATCACTCACATCGCCCTTGAGATTTTCATAAAAACTTAAGGTGGTGGCAATATCACGGTCCAGCATGAACACCATTTTGTAAGGAATGTTGTGTTTCGTACTAATGAAGTTCAGCACTTCACGGAGCGCAATGTCGTCTGGATTATTGACCCCAACCGTCAGAACATCACCTTCTAGCTGAATCGGAATGACCCGATAGTGAGAGGCTGACTCCTCAGGGATGTAATTCAGGATTTCTTGTGAGATAGAAAAAGCTTCCGGGATGGCAAAAGCGGGTACCTGGTAATACTCGGCATACAAGGTACGGACGACACTAGCATCGAGACCTGTCTCAAGCAGTGCGGTCTCGTAAGAGTGTCCAGTATCCACCACATGTTGTTCAACCTGACGCGCAGATGACTCAGTGATTACACCACGTTCAAGTAATTGAGACAGCGGATTCATAGCAACCTACAGGCCCGTACTGACGGCCGGTTCAAAAGGATTCGTGCGTCCCACAGGTCGAGCCGGAACCGGAGTAGTGTAAGATTCTAGTGAGGTAAAGCGTGGGTCTTCAAAGATTTCAGGTTCAATAGTGAGCGACTCTAGCACCACCCAACGCTCAATGAACACTTGCGTACTGGCCAGCACACTACTCGATACGTCCACAGAATCATTTAATACAAGATTCGCAGCGTCTCGTTGCGTAAACAAATAAATACCGGCTGCAGCCACGACAAGAAGTCCGATAATGGTGATGATGTTTTTCATATTAAAGCTCAGGCTCGGATACTGCTTCACTCATAAACTGGAGTGCGTAAGTAGTCAAGGTGATCTCCGCGGTTAGTTCTCCGAGAAGAGCTGCGCCTTCAGAACTTTCTTCAACACCAGTTATCGTGAGCGCAGTAGGCGCTAATGGATAGCTATTTGCCTCAAGGAGTGCGAGGAACGCTTTTATATTTTGATAAGGGGCAGTAAAACCTACAGAAAATTCGGTTGGCACGATTCGCGAGCGGGCAGAATCTTCTTCACCGTCAACAGCAGGTCCAAGGTCTACCGTATCAGACTCTTCGAGCGCTGTGAGCTCAATGCCCGCTTGCCGAGCAATCAGAAACACATCCCTCTGGACCGCCACAGTATCGACTGCAGTTGGCATATACACATTAAGCGCTTTACGTTCTTCGGGAGAGATATCTTCCGACTTTAGCATCAACTCATTAAGCTTAATATTTACAGCGTTCACTTTTGACCGCTCTTCTTGATAAACCATAATCGTATCTTGAACCGCTTTCACTTCAGTAAAGGAAGGTTGGATGTACGTGAAAAAAATACCGATTGACAGCCCTATCATGCCAAACTGTGTAAAAAGACCTTTAGGTATCATGGTGTATCGGGGCTAGTTACCGTTGCGGTTGTCGTCGAAATCATGACAGGCGGAGGAACAACTGCGGGTACTGTACTGCTCGCAGGACTGATCCCAGCCACCGGAACGTAGGGCACTTCATCTGAGTTCACACTAAACAGTGCGGTAAACGAAACGGTATTTTTTGTAACCTCATCGTCTGGCTCACTTCCGGCTAGGGTTATCGAGACGTCTTGAAGCTCGATCGCTTCGATCTTCTCGACTTGTTCAAACATTTCTCGCTGGAATAATACAGAGTCGAATGAGTCAGTAATAATTGTTGCATCGAGCTGTATATTATTCCCGCCCACTCTGGTGAACTCCACGCTTTTAAACTGAACGGTATCAATCGTTGCACGCTCTACAATCGCGAGCACGGCTCGGAGTGAAACATTTTGATCGAGAAGCGACTCGGCCGCCTCCAGCTGTTCGTTAAGATCGACCAGCGCCTCCATGTCTTCAGCGTTGAAGTCTGAAATTTCCTTATTTAATGCTTCAATTTCATTAGCCAGGGCTGTCTGGGTGTAGCGGTCATAAATAAACAGACCGACGACTGCAATGAGCGTGGTGATTATCATCAGATAACTGACCAAGGTCAAGATGTAGACCTGTCGCGACGCAGCCCGCCTAGTGTTCTTGACGGGATTCTGCTTGGGAATAAAAGAAGGACTCGAAAGATCAGCCATAACAATAGTATACGTGAGACCTCACCCTCACTTACCGCACTTGCTGTGGACAGTAAGTACGGACTCACCCCTCATAAGCACGCAGCGCGGCACCCAGAGCTACGGTAAAGGCCGGGCCAATACTACGCGTCACATCCTCCATAAAAGCCGGGTAGGCAACTTTTGCAAAAGGCGCTGCGAGGATCATCTCTTTTTGTAGACTTTCTCCCACCTCAGAACTAAAATCTGGAAAGAGTGCACCTCCCCCTGAAAGGTAAATACGACTTAACTTTACACCGGCACTTTTTTCATACTCATCAATTACATGACGGAATTCTCCCAAGGCTCGTTCGTAAGTACTGCGGTGTGCCCGCTCTATATCCCGATACTTTGGTGTGGCAGAGGATAGAGTACGCTTATGCAGCTCAGCCTGATCAAACGAACTTTCAAGCACCTCAGCAATACGCTTGGTGACTAGCGCTCCACCGGCTCGGTGTCGATGCATACGCTGGAGTAAACCTCCACGAATAATATATAACTTGGTTGAAATCGCACCGACGTCAATGATGGCGGTATGTTCTTCTCCGTCCGACGCGAGCGCTCTAATGGTACTGAAGCACTCAATTTCTGACGGTGATTGAGCTAATCCCACAAACTCTGTCAGTGTTCCAAAGCGCTTCAGCGCATCGTTTTGAATTGCGACCAGTAACACATCTCGTGATTCAGTTCCTTCCCCACCATTGGCAACCTCCGCCCAGTCAAGTGTAACTTCACTTATTTGCGTCGGAATGTATTTACGGGCCTCAATACGAATACGCGGCTCGAGATCTTCGTCTGGTGCGCTCTTCAGATTCATTATGGTAACGAAGCTGGCTGAGAGAGGTATGGCCAGAACTGCTCGCTCGGCCTTAACGGCTGATTCTCGAAAGACGTCAATAAGGGCTTGTTGCTCTTTTTTTGCATCCAATACCACCGACTCCCCTACTGACTTAGCATCATAGGGACCCAGTTGCGTCTCGCCGTACGTGGTTAGTGTGAGAATATTTTCCCGCTCCTCAAGCTCAACCACCTTAATAGAGGAAGAGCCGATGTCTATACCAACAGCCCGCGTAGCGCGGCCCCGCTCTTTACTGCCGAAAGAAGAAAAAATTTGTGAGAATTTCATAGAAGAATTGCGGACGCACGTGCGTACGTTCTTCGAAAAGTGTAGCACAGCCCGCGTTATACTAAATGTATGATACACACGGTGCTTACTACCGTATTTGACACACTCTTCCCCCCGGCGCCTGAGGTCCTCGCATTGCGAGGAATTTCAACCGAGCAGTTTCTCTGCTATCGAGAGCGCCACCAGCTGGATGGAGTAATAATTTTATCACGTTATAGCGAGCACCATATCCGCGCAGCCATCCATGCTCACAAGTTTTATTCTGATAAGCACGCTAGACGGTTACTTACCACTCTATTGAAAACTGAACTCACCACTCTGGCGGTTGATACGTATCTTATACCTATCCCACTGGCACGCGGGCGAATTCGTGAACGAGGGTACAACCAAGTGTCTCGACTTTTATCATGTTGTGGTACCCAACAAAAAATTATTGAAAATCTACTGATTCGCACCCGCGAAACAGTCAAACAATCACACTTACCTAAGAAGGATCGACAAAAAAATATGCGCGGTGCATTTGGTTATAACGTATGCTACCCGCCACACCAATTTGAAAACGCTCGTCTGATTATTGTCGATGACGTAGTAACCACTGGGGCTACACTTCGTGAGGCGGTAGCAGCTTTAAGACGAGCCCTACCCTCCTCAGCCACCATATCCTGTTTGGCGTTGGCGCATTAGGCTGGAACACGGAGAGAGGACTTGGTCACGAATACATTTCTTGCAGAAATTTTTCTCGACCCGTAAATAGCAATTCAATATTGCTTTTTACCGCGGCTCGTAAACTCGCAGCGCACCGGCTTTCAAGTCCTCACAAAAAGCCCGCAGGGGCTTTGTTTCTCCAGCACAAAAAACCTTTGGTTTTGGTGTGCTGGAGAGAGGAATTGAACCCGCTTTTTCTAAACTCGCTACGCTCGTTAAGAACGCTGGTCGCGACTCGCGGCCTGTCGCCCTTTTGAGGGGCGATAGGCAACGCTCCGCCGGTTCAAGTCTTACGCACGACACATTGGTGTCGTGCTCTCTCCAGCACAAAAAACCTTTGGTTTTGGTGTGCTGGAGAGAGGACTTGAATCTCCACGGGGTTGCCCCCACTACGACCTGAACGTAGCGCGTCTACCGTTTCGCCACTCCAGCAATTATGCAATTTTATGTCTGTGACCTGGCCACCACTTCCCTGTACCTGTGGTTTCGATAATAGCTTATACCACAACTAGGGTATCACCAATGATCTTCATATAAAACAAAAGACACGCTATCTCCGTCTAGGTAGTGCCGTGATACTCAAAAATTGAGTTCGGTCAGCATGTCTCAAGAAAAAACGTCTTTCTTTCGCCTGTATGTATATCGATACAGCAGGCATCATATGAGGAGCCACATTTCTTTGAAAAGTGTGGCTCTGTTCGCTTTCAGCAAAAAAAACACACCAGCCGGGGCGAAAGCTCATAGACCGACCCTTATCCTGATCAAGGTATTGTCCCGTGCCCGTAGCGAAGTATTTTTTGTACAGACTAAGAATTTCTGCTATTCTAGCGCCACGAAGGACGACATGGAGAAGTGTCAGAGTGGATGAAAAGCCTACATATGGCTTTTCATCCGACTGAAAGGAGGAGGACGATCTAATCGATCACTCTGACACTTTGAAGTGGACACGGAGAAGTGTCAGAGTGGTCGATTGTGCCTCCTTGCTAAGGAGGTAGGGTGTTACAGCCCTCGGAGGTTCGAATCCTCTCTTCTCCGCCAAGTCGTGCTAGCACGAGACGCTTGTCTCGTGCTAGTTCTGTTATAGTAAGTTAATGCCTAAGCTACAAACTATCATCCACTATAGTTTACATTTTTTAGCTCCCGGGTTTCTAGCCTGGATATTTTTTAGTGAACGGTGGGAGCTTGCCTGGGCCATAATGATTGGAACTATGTTGGTTGACCTTGACCATTTACTTGCCAGACCAATTTTTGATCCTAACCGCTGTAGCATTGGGTTCCATCCTCTTCATTCATATTTTGCAATCTGTATATATACATTACTTCTGTTTGTTCCTAATTTTTATATCCAAGTCATTGCTGTCGGCTTACTTTTCCACATGATTACTGATTCTTTAGACTGCTGGTGGACTTCGTGTAATAAGACATAACTATTTTGTACTGACAGTAACCTTAGATTGATAGACGGGGCAAGAAGGTGTAGGCTATGATGCACTATCATCTGGTAGTCGAATATAAATTCCATCGCTTGATATAGCCTCAGCATATTAGACTTCTACTCATTATAATAGTGTATAGCTGTTTTGTTTTATAAGGTTCTTTGTCTTTGCTATACTAGGAAGTAAATCATGCTAAGTCTATTTAAAAAATACTCACTACAAAGAATTGCCACTTTTTTGTTAGCGATCACTATTATAGCAATGACTGTTGTATGTACGACAACATCAACTTCAACTATTGATCACCATGCTGATAAGAATTCAGTATGTGAAAGTGTGGTTGAACTAGCGAGTAACGCTATTATTCAAACGGGATTAATTGTTTTGTTACTTATTGCGACTGCTTGGCTTAGCATAGGAGGGGGTATATTTAATTCTCAATTTGAATTGAATCTACGACTATCTGGACTGTATAAAAATGTTCTTCGCAGAAGAACATCATCAAGAGAATATTCATATCTGTGCCAACTGTTCAGTTCTGGCATCACACATTCGAAACTCCATAGTATTGCTATCTAGCCAATGATAAAAACTCACTAGTAGTTTTTTCAATTGTCGTTGGTTTTTTTAGTAATATAATTCTGAGCTCATGTTTATTTATGTTTCAATTTGGTATCTACTGAACTGCTCTGAGCAGTTACTATTGTTGTCTTAATCCAACCGATCTTTCTTAGTCTATGAAATTTATAGAGCACATCCTTGATAAATATACGATGTACCAAGTCCTGATTACAGTCCTTAGTGTATATATCATTAGCGTAGGTACACTTAGTTTGTTTGGTGTGCTTCGCTTCACACTCACTGACATCACTTTGTCATTAGGAGTTATTGTTGTAACAGCCCTTCTCGCTCATTATTTATTGGCGAGAGTAACTAAAGCTCCAGCTAACATATGGTCAACTGTCATTACTGCCTTGATTCTATTTTTACTTTTCACTCCAACGAGTGATTTTGGCGGCATTCTGGCACTGGCGGCAATCGCTGCTTTGGCAGTCACTTCAAAATATGTAGTGCGCTATCGGAATGTTCACCTCGTTAACCCCGTTGCTTTAGCGGCTGTGCTGGCAGGAGTGTTTGGTCTTGGGTATGCAACATGGTGGGTTGCTAACCTCTTTCTAGCTCCTATTCTTATAATTGGAGGTCTTGTCATAACGCACAAGATTCGTCGTTTACCGATGGTCTTAGTCGGAATTCTGACGTCAATTATAATGGTTGGCGTTTACAGTCTGTTGCGTGGAAGTTTTGGCTTTGATGTATTTTACAACTTACTCCTTACTTCACCACTATGGTTTTTTATGACCATTATGGTGACAGAGCCCCTCTCAACCCCAGCCGGAGCAAAAGCACAAATGTTCTACGGTGGATTTATTGGTTTACTCTCACAAATACCGTTTGCGATTGGTCCATTTTTCAATTCACCAGAGTTAGCCCTCGTTATTGCTAACCTGCTCGTCTGGCCGATGACATTACGTGGACGCTTGACATTAACCTTACAAAAAGTTCGTGAAGTGACAGCAAACACTTTCGAGTACAGTTTCAAACCTTCATTTCCATTTACGTTTGAGCCAGGACAGTATCTTGAGTGGGCACTGCCACACACATCACCTGATGGACGTGGTACGAGAAGGTACTTTACTATTGCTTCGGCGCCAGCTGAGTCAAATGTACGACTGGTAGTTCGACACAGTTCACCTGGCAGTACTTACAAAGAAGCGCTCCGCGCTCTTAAGCGCAATGAGAGCATATTTGCGTCGCAGCTAGCAGGTGACTTTACTCTGCCGCTAGACATCAGTGCGCACAGGTATCTTTTTGTAGCTGGAGGAATTGGTATTACACCTTTCATGAGTTACATTGCTGATTGCCTGCATTCACATATTACGATTGACGCTCAGTTGTTATACTGCAACAAGTCAGTGCAAGATATAGCGTATGCAGATTATTTTAAAAAAGCAGAATCAATCGGTTTACAAACTACTCATGTACTTGTCGATCCATCACCTAACTGGTTAGGAGAGACTGGTTTCTTGGATGTAGAAAAGGTGAAAAGAATGGTACCTGATGTCGCCGAGAGAATTGTATATATTTCCGGACCACCAGGTATGGTAGGAGCGTATAAAAAAATGTTTATACAAATCGGTGTCCCTAGCAACGCTATCAAAACTGATTATTTCCCTGGTTTAGCTTAAATTATTTAATTTTATTATGCCTTCAACAATTATCATTGCTGGAATACTTATACTTGTTGGTGCGTTTAGTTATTCAGCAATGACGACACTTGGTCGGAACGAAACCGTAGTTGAACTTGATCCAACTAAAACTTCCGTACGAGAAGTACAACCTATGATGGACGGGATGGTAATGCCTATGGCGTATGCAGATGGTAAGTATGAAACATCTGTTAAATATGAAGTGCCCAATGGGTACGTTGAGTCGATGGACGTCTTAATAACTATTGAAGATAGTCTGGTTATAGATGCTGCCGTTGTGTCTGAAATCGTTAATCCGGTTTCAAATAGTTATGTGGATTCGTTTGAGCAGTATTATAAAGATGAGGTTATCGGGCAACCTGTAGATAATATCTCGCTGTCTCGGGTTGGAGGTGCTTCGCTCACTAATGCTGCTTTCGATGCAGCGCTACAGAACATAAAAAACGAAGCGGCAGGTGGCATGATGAACCCAATAGCAAAAAAAGATGGAGTGTCGCCGATACCACTTCCTGGCATAGTAACGGACCAGGGTATCGTAATAAGGCCTAGGCCCGATGCTCCAACTGAATCAGATCAAGAATCGAGAGGTCTAAAAGTCATCTTAGTAGACAAAGACCCTGAAAACACGTCTGACAGTCAATACCAGAACGGTACGTATATGGTTGAGTTAGCATACTACGCATGGCCTACGTTATATGAACCAATGCGAACGCAGATTACACTGAAAGATGGCATCATTGTTGATGCTCAGCAATTGTACGCGACCATTGATTACTCACACTCTGTTCAGTATCAACAGCAATTTGACTCTCTTTATAAAGAGGTGGTGATTGGAATGCCACTTGCTAATACTCCAATTGCTCGGATTGGGCAAGCTTCGGAGACTACTGATGGTTTTAATGATGCTCTAGAAGCTATCAAGACGGCAGCGCAAAAAAGTTAATTATGGTGCTGCGCCCCATCAAAGCTCTCGGTACTGTATGGCGTATTGAGCTCTTTGAAAATAGAAACGATATACTTGCTATTCAAGTAGCAATAGAAGGATTTTTAGAGGAGTTTGAGATACGATATAGTCGCTTTAAAGCAGACTCATGGCTTAGTCAATTGAATACTAATCGAGTATTCAAGAGTCCAGACTCTGAATTTGTTATGTTGCTCAATCAAGCCATATCCTTCTATAGAAAAACCAATGGGGTTTTTAATATAGCTATTGGTGACAAACTAATTGCTAGTGGGTACGATAGTGCATATTCCTTTAATGTTAAGGGGACTAACGTTGAAGTGCCTGTACTAACCGATGTGCTGTCAGTCAATAGTGATGTAATAAAACTTAATAATGGGAGTCTTGATCTAGGTGGTATAGGGAAAGGATTTGCAATAGACGCACTGGCTCAAATGTGCAAACAGAAATTCGATTTACAGTATTTTTTGATTAACGGCGGTGGAGATATTTATGCAACTTCCGATAACGGACACCCGATTACAATCACACTAGCTCATCCTACAGATAATAAATTGGGTATTGGTATTGTAAAGTTACTCAATCAGGGTTTTGCAGCCTCCTCAACATATGTACGTGCTTGGTCTGATACAGTAACTGGTGAAGTATACAATCACTTACTGACTAGTAAAAACATGGCCTCGTATGTTGTCACTGATACCGCATGTACCGCTGATGTTTGGGCTACCGTGTGCGCTATCGAGTCTGAATGTTTGACTCCTCCTGGTGTAGAGGTATTGGTCTTAGAAAAGACCCAGGTTGTTAGATCGTCAAAAGTATTTCAACTACATACATCGGATAATTCTTAGTATGAAAACATTGAGACATAATCGTCTTGCATAAGTCACCCGAAATTATAATTTTCTTCGCAACGTACCTACTAACTAGAGCGATACGACGTCGTATAGCTCACTTTTTCACATGATTACTGACTCTTTAGACTGCTGATGGACTTCTTATAATAAGACATAACTATTTTGTACTGACAGTACCATTAGATTGGTATTCAAGTTGCATACATACCCCCTCAGGGGTATTATTGTTACAATGACAAACAATAAAAAACTATACGCTTGTCCGATGCATCCAGGTGTGAAAAAAGACAAACCTGGCAGATGTCCGAAGTGCTGGATGATGCTCGTAAAGAATGAAAAGAACATAGACCACGGTGCTCACTCTGGTCATGTAATGGGAGACTCCTCTAAGATGAGTATGTGGGGGAAATTTAAGATGAGTATGTCTATGACTATGGGCATGGACCATACAGGACTTGCGGGTCGTGAGATGGCTCGGTTGATGGAGATAGATATTCGAAATAAATTCTTTTTTGCACTTGTACTCACGATTCCTATAATTCTGTATTCGCCACTCGGCACTGAGTTTCTAAAGCTCAATCTTCCTTCTCCAATACCACTCCCGTGGCTTCTCTTTATTTTAACAACACCAGTATTCTTTTATTCGGGCTGGATTTTTCTGTACTCGACCTATTTCGCATTGAAAGAAAGAGTCCTCAATATGGCCGTGCTCATTGCTGTTGGTATTACTGCGGCGTATGGTTTTAGTATTTTACTTACTGTAATTGGCAGTACAGATTCATACTACGAAGCGGCCGCCATGCTCATTACTTTTGTTCTCTTCGGACACTGGATGGAGATGAAGTCTCGTCGCGGAACAACTGACGCTCTTCAGGCACTTTTCAATCTGGTACCGCCCCAAGCCAGAGTTTTTAAAGATGGGAAGGAGGTAATGGTTTCTACTTCAGATATCCAGCTTGGAGACATCATTATCCTCAAGCCGGGTGACAAGGTACCTGTTGATGGGGAGATTATAGAAGGAGAAACTGCTATCGATGAATCTTTAGTTACCGGGGAATCAATCCCTACTCCTAAAAAGACTGGGGATCCGGTGATCGGCGGATCAATCAATACTACTGGATCTGTTAAATTTAAAGCAACAAAAATTGGTAAAGATACAGCTCTTGCTCAGATTGTTCGCCTCGTTGAAGAAGCCCAAAACTCGAAAGCTCCGGGTCAAAGAATCGCTGACAGATTTGCAAAATATCTAGTCATTGGTGCTTTGGGTTCTGGTCTTTTGGTTTTTGTTATTTGGTATTTTATCGTCGGAGTGCCAATACTTTTGGCACTTTCCTTTACCATCGCCACCATTGTTATTGCGTGTCCAGATGCGCTTGGACTTGCTACCCCGACGGCAGTTGCTGTCGGTACCGGCATTGGAGCAAGACATAATATTCTCATTAAAGACGCAACAACACTTGAACAAGTCTCAAAGATTCAAGCAATAGTTCTCGATAAAACTGGCACGCTCACTGAAGGAAAGCCAAAAATTACAGATGTTGCCACGATAAATGGATATGATGCAGGTGAGGCGCTTCGCTTTGTTGGCGCGGCAGAAGCGAAGTCATCTCACCCGTTGGCAGGTGCCGTACTTGAGGAGCTTAAAAAACGTGACCTCACGCTACCAGAATCAGTTGATAAATTTGAAAACCTGTCTGGCTTAGGAGTAAAAGCTGTTATAGATGGAAAATCTGTGCTTATTGGTACCGTAAAGCTGATGATAGAAAATAACATTACTCTCAGCACTTTGGAGCCGAAAATAAATGAGTTTTTGGAAAGAGGAGAAACAATTATGATATTGGCAGTCGACGGTGCTATTAAAGCAGTGATAGGAGCGCAAGATCCAGTAAAACAAAATGCTATAAAAGCTGTGGAGCGGTTAAAGGCTTTAGGAATTGAAATTGCCATGATCACCGGCGACAACAAAACGACAGCAGATAAAGTGGCGAGTCAAATTGGTATAGAGAGAGTATTTGCGGAAGTGATGCCTGCAGATAAAGCTGGGTATGTGAAAAAACTCCAGAAAGAAGGAAAATTTACCGCAATGGTTGGTGATGGCGTTAATGATGCTCCAGCACTTGCTCAAGCTGACGTTGGTATCGCAATTGGTGCGGGCACTGACGTAGCGATTGAAACAGCAAAAGTGGTTCTTATGAAATCTGACCCGTTAGACATTCTTAGGGCAATAACCTTAAGTAAGGCAACAGTTCGAAAAATGAAACAAAATCTTTTCTGGGCTTCAATTTACAATGTTCTAGCTATACCAGTTGCCGGCGGAATCTTGTATCCGAGTTTCGGTATTATGCTTCGTCCAGAATTCGCTGCGCTTTTAATGAGCATATCTTCAATTATCGTAGCGGTTAACGCAGTGCTACTGAAGCGAGTAGAGAAAGATTTAACGGCTGACAATTAGTATGTGTTTATCATTGTTGCAATAATACCCCCAAGGGGGTATTATTGCTCGTGATGAAAGAATCACATAAAAAACTAATTCGTCGGCTTAAGATCATCGAAGGTCAAGTGCGTGGCTTGCAAGGTATGATTGAGAAAGAAACGTACTGTATTGATGTCATTACCCAAACCTCTGCCATCAAGCAAGCACTTTCAAACATTGAAGATGTATTACTTGAAGAACACCTTAGTAACTGTGTTGTGAACCAAATTAAAGTTGGAAAAGCTGCCAAAGCTACTGAAGAAATTTTGCGAGTCTACCAGTTAAAAAGAAAATAGTAGCAGGTATGAACAAAACTTTTCTTTTACTTAAGTATGTCTGTCTACTAGCAGTATTCTTTGCAGCTGAGGTGTTATTCCATGGTAACGAATATGTACCGTTAGTACTTGTCGTACTGTATTCACTTTACATCTTAAGAAATGTAAAAAGAGAGAAAGTGATTGTTTATTTGTACGCCATAGGATTTTCACTAGGGTTGGCAATTGAACTACTATTGACCAGTATTGATCGAGTGCAAGTTTGGAGCAACGTCGGCGTATTACCTATACCACTTTGGCTACCATTGGCGTGGGGTGTGGGAGCAGTCACTTTTTACACACTAGGCAAAGCCTTAGAAAAATAACCTTAATTCATATGGAACATACAGCAACAAGCAACCACGAAGTACGAATTCATAACACCGCCAAGGTATCCATCTGGTCATATTGGCCGATTGCCCTCCTGTATATAGTAGCTGCCATAGTGTCTGTATACAGTGCACAGTGGCACGCGTATCCCGACTACATGTCTCACCTTATGGGCTGGGTATTAGTGTTTTTCGGAATGATCAAACTCACTGATGTGGTCGGTTTTGCCGATGGATTTGCCAAATACGATCCATTGGCGAAACGAAGTATTACCTATGCTCAGTCGTATCCGTTTCTTGAAATCACTTTAGGTATTCTCTTTATTCTCCAGATCCTCATTCTACCCGCAACACTCATCACGCTCTTTATATACAGCGCTAGTCTGTATGGAGCAATCAAGTCAATGATGAAAAAAGAGACACTGCATTGCGTGTGCCTCGGTACGTATTTTAAGCTCCCGCTTTCCACCGTCACGATTATTGAAGCCAGTTTTATGATCCTTATGTGTCTCTGGATGCTCGTGATGTTTAACAGTATGACCATGATGGTCATGTAACAAATAAATTATTTATGAAAAATCAATCAATCGTCGTAATTATCGGATTTGCAGTGTTAGTAATTGGAGCAATTGTTTATAGCTTTAACGATACAACTCCATCTGATCAATCAATGGATATGGAGAATGGCGAAGGTATGTCTATGTCGATGGGCATGGGTGGAGATGATGAAGCGATGCGCGCCCACTGCCAGATGATGCCAAATATGGCTGGTTGCGAGAAGTATCTTGATTCTACAGAGTCAGAAACTAAGACTGAGAAAGATGATAGTATGGGCATGATGGGAGGCATGGATCACAGTGCCATGATGGTAAAAAGCGAACGTGAATTTCTTGAAGGCATGATTCCTCATCATCAAGAAGCAGTAGATACTGCTAAAGAAGTCATTGCTCGTGGTGGCTCAACACCAGAAATTAAGAAATTGGCTGAAGATATAGTTGTGGCCCAAGAGAAAGAGATTGCAATGATGAAAAGTTGGTATCAAAGCTGGTACGGTGAAGCATATGTAGCTGATCCTAAAGACTACGAACCAATGATGCGTGATCTTTCGACATTAAGTGGAGCGGCACTTGATAAGGTGTTCTTGGAAGACATGGTAATGCACCATATGGGAGCAATTATGATGGCCCAAAGTGTACAACCGTATATTGAACACAAAGAAATTACTGATTTGTCCAAAGCAATTATGGACACACAGTCAGTGGAAATAAAACAAATGCAGGCTATACTTGAAAATCTATAATCAGTTAGCAAATAAATCACATGACCGACAATAACAAGAATTTTCTAGTTTATCTCACATCTTACTTAGGAGTAGCCTTGATCGGAGGTTCAATTGTACACGTCGGTACTCTTGATGTTCATAGTACGCGCTATATCGTGCTTGGAGTTATCGGATTAATACTGATGATTATTGGAAGTACTCTTGAAGCAAAGACTAAAAATGAGCCATTGAATGCAAAGTACTTTGGTATTGTAACTGCTTTAGCTATTGCTACTGGTTTTCTCTCTGGTGGAATTCAACATTACTTAGATAATCCAATCTATGCGGGATATCTGCTCGCAATAGGACTGGTGGTAGCTTATGTGGCATTTGCGCATAAATATCACTTTGTCACTAGTGCGCGTGGTCTCATGACAGCGGTAGGTATAGGGCTTGCAATTATCTTTGTTTCTAATACCGTACTTCATGAGACAATACCGCATGAAGTCGGTGGCGGGCATCAACATTAAATTAAACTTAAATATTTCTCAGGTTCTACTTTCAAAACCGCTCACAATAGTGAGCGGTTTTGTTAGTTAACATTATGGCAATGGTATTTGTTTAATAATTTTGGACATTACATTTTTTAACTATTTTAGTATCCATCAAATAATTCTTTAATAATCGAGTTCGGGTGGACTCCAGCAGCTTCCAGTCCATACACAGTGGTCGCTACCATACCTGGCGGA
>JAIEOU010000009.1 GCA_019750255.1 Patescibacteria group bacterium | reverse complement strand
TCTGTTCACGTTCGCTAGGCGATAGTTGCTGGTACATGGTTGTATCTTAACGTGCGGTTGGGGGTTGAGAGTGGCAAGTGCAATACTAGACATAACATCAAAAATATGTCACTCTGTTGGTTGAACTGAACCTTGAAACGGAAGGTAAATAATCATGCATACACACCCAATATGTGTTACTGCTCGTGGTACTGAGGTGAAGGTTGTGCCAGTCTGCCACCGGGGGCTTTTCGCCGGTGTGTCGGAGGGCGCCTATCGGCTCGTAGATTTGGTGCAACACCTGCAAGCCAACGGACGTGCCATGACCGAGTGGGAAAAGAAGTTCCATCTCGAGCTTGTGGCGGTTTGTGGTGATGCTCGGGTCACTGTCTGTGGATCCGAAATCACCATTCAACCCATCCACGCGTACGCTGGGGAGCTGCTAGCTCTGGCGCAGTCAATTGCCCGAACTGTGCGTCAGGTGGTTCTCGAGGACGGCTGGCATATCGTTTCGCAGTCATGCGGTGCAAACGCATGATGCTGGCCGGTAGTGATATCCCGACCATTACTCTGGCGGCCGAGGGAGGTGGAACCTACTCGGTGGTTGTCTTTGGTCAGGTTGAAGGGTGGACCGATTTATTTATGACGCTCAAGCTCTTGGCGGCTGTGACAGAGTGTTCAGCTACCACGCAGTCTGATGAGAGCGGGATATGTGTGGTCGTCCCGCTAAAGAAAAGCGAATCGTTCCATTCACTCCTGCATCGTCTTGTCGGAAAAGTGGCGGGGGTAGCAGAAGGACACGTGCGGTTTCATACCGTTACGGTCCTTCGAACATTTGCAGCAAAGCCGGGCGCGTAAGCGCCCGGCGGGGAAAGGAAGGCTCTACCTGCTTGGTGGGGCATTTTTTATTGTAGAAGCACTTGTGGTGGTAGCGATTGATACAAAGCAAAAGCCCCTTGGCTGAAGGGGCTTTCACTGTTTGTGATGGGAAATAGCAGAAATCTGAGTATTTCCACATAGCGTATTACCTCCGCTACCTACGTAGTATACCAAGTGCATGAATAAAAAAGAAAAACGCGGCGTGGATAGCCGCGTTTTTCTCATACAGATTTTTGTAAATTACTTTACTGAATCCTTGAGAGCCTTAGCAGCGCGGAACTTTGGCACGCGCATTGCTGGTACCGTGACGGTCTCACCAGTTCGTGGGTTACGAGCTTCACGCTTAGCACGCATCTTCGCTTCAAAGATACCGAATCCAGCGACTGAAACTGACGTACCATCCTTCATAGCCCCTTCGATGCTACCAAAGACGGTATCAACTGCACGCTCTGCTTCTGCCTTGGTTGAGCCGAGTACTTCGTGCACTTTGCTGATGATGTCTGCTTTGTTCATAGTGGTGCGGAATTTATTCTCTATTGATTAATGGCGTGTGAGTGAATGACTCATGCGCGGTGCCTAATTGAATTGGCTAAGACCATTATATAGCACCATTTTTTGGCTGCAATGACTTTCGCACACATCAATTATGTGTTCTAGTAAAATGCAAAAACTGCGAACTGCTCCGCTTGGTGAAGTGAGAAGACGCGCATGGCAGCAAAAATGCCACACACATTTCCTAGCCTCGAGGGCGTTTGTTTCATAAGTTCTGCCGGTACTTTTATTAAGATTGAAACTTTTGTGATACCCTTTTAGCCATGACATTGAAAATCGGCGTAATGGGTATGCGAGGTAGTTTTTCAGAGATGGCCGGCGAACGCTATCGTGCGAAACGAGCTGATGTGTCGAGTGAAATAATCCCGCTCGTCACTGCGGAGAACGTTTTAACGGCTCTAGAAAAGGGTGAAATTGACCGTGGCATTTTCCCAATTGAAAATAGTAATGGAGGAATTGTAATCGAGGCGGTGCACGCCATGGCGAAGCATCGGTTTGAAATTGAGGAAATGTTTGAGCTTGATGTGCATCACATGTTGCTCGTAAAGCCTGGTGTGACGGCGTCACGTATCACAACGATTGCCTCGCACGATCAAGCGCTCAAGCAGTGCCGCATGTATTTAAAGCGCACATGGCCGGAAGCTGAACTCATGCCGTATGCCGATACTGCCAAGGCCGCAGCCGACGTAGCAAACGGCACTCTACCCGACACGGTCGCAGCCATTGCACCCCGCAGTGCCGCCGAACTCTATGGTCTTCAGATTCTCGAAGAGTCAATTCAGGACTTAAAGTTTAATTACACTGTGTTTGTTGTGGCGAGCACGTTGCGGTAATTCTCATAAAAAGCCCCCAGCATTTTGTGCTGAAGGGGCATTCTTAATGTAACTTACCGAGCGTAGCTTATTACGCGTGTCTCACGAATCACGTGGACTTTAATTTCGCCAGGATAACGAAGTTGTGCTTCGATTGAAGTGGCGATGGTGCGAGCAAGGGTGTGGGTCTCGAGGTCGGTCAGGTTTTCTGGGTTTACTAGTACGCGGATTTCTCGACCGGCAGCAATCGCGAAGGCTTTATCAACGCCCTTGAGTCCTGTAGCAATCGCTTCTAGGTCAGACAATCGCTTTACATAATTCTCAATTGAATCGCGGCGGGCGCCCGGGCGGCCACCAGAAATGGCGTCTGCCACCTGCACGATAATAGATTCCGGGGTTTCATAAGGGTATTCCTCGTGATGAGCACGCATGGCGAGAATGACCGCTTCACTCACGTTGTATTTCTTGAGTATACGAATACCAATCTCCACGTGAGTACCGGCCACCTCGTGACTGACTGTCTTCCCAATGTCGTGAAGGAGGGCACCGGCACGAGCAACTGCTACGTCGGCACCGATTTCCTCAGCAATGATGGCAGCCATATGGGACATTTCTACCGAGTGCCACAACACGTTCTGCCCATAACTAGTGCGGAAGTGAAGACGACCCAGGATGGCAATAAGATCAGGATGGAGGTTGGGAACGTTTGCGTCATAGGCAGCTTTCTCACCCATTTTCCGTACCATCTGCGCCACCTCTTTGCGAGCGGTTTCGACGCACTCTTCAATTTTTGCTGGCTGGATGCGGCCGTCCTTAAGAAGAGCTTCCATGGCAACGCGGGCAATCTCACGGCGAATCGGATCAAATGAGGACAAGACAACGTAACCAGGCGTTTCATCAATGAGCACATCAACGCCGGTAGCGCGCTCAAAGGCCCGTACGTTACGGCCCTCCCGGCCAATGACCTTGCCTTTAAGGTCGTCAGACGGGATTTCGATATGTGAGGTCATCACGCTTGTTGGCATGTTGTTGCCCACCCGGTGAATAGCAGCCAGGAGAAGGTTCTGGGCCTTGGCTTCAATCTGTTCACCACCAAAACGTTCAATTTTTTGGAGCCGGGCCTGGAGGTCTTCGGCATAATCGGCCTCCATTTTGGCGACCACGCGGGTATAAGCCTCATCTTTAGATAGGTTCGCAACCGCCTCTAATGTGGTATCAATTTCGGTCTTTCTCTGGTCGAGCTTCTCCTTAATGGATTTGATTTCAACGACTTTGGCTTGGAGTGATTCGCGTTGAGAATCAAGGTCAATTTGTCGGGTATCGAGAATTTCTTCGCGTTTTTGAAGGTGACGTTCTTTTTCAGTCAGACGTTCTTCGGTGGTGGTCTTGTGGACACTCGTGGCCTTTTCTAGTTCGTCGGCTTTGGCTTCAGCCTTTTCGACGATAGTACGGGCTTTCTCTTCAGCCTCAAGTAGCTTGGTTTTTATGTCGAGCTCGAGGGAGGTTTTCTTGGCGAGGGCAAGCAGGTAGCGGAGGTAGTATCCAGCACCAAGACCGAGGGCGAGTGCCACCACCGCAGAAAGGAGCGGAAACAGTGGGGGCATGGCGTTCTTGTCTAAAATGGTAAGTGGCTGTCGGTCGCGGAAAGTCGGTATGCAACAGTCAATTCGTACGATACCAGAGGAATGCGTGCGAGGCAATAGAAACAAGAAAACCGGTGCCGTTTTTTGCAAACGGCACCGGGACGGGTTTAGGTGAGAAAAATCCTCACGAGTACACACTGAAGCACCAGACCCTCGAATATGAAGTATCTCACTCTGATATCGAGCTCTCTTTCCGAAGCTTGGCCAGCAGCAGATACCAATGGATAAAATTGGTTGGTTTTTTCAAACGCGAATATTGGACCCAGCAGCACGCCCAGCAGTACATTAAAAGAGAACTGCTCCTGCTCAGTTCCGTTTGGAAAAAAGAAAAGGGTAAAGACGTAGGTAAACGCGAAGGCGCAGAGGTATGACGGTACAAGCTTGCGGACAAACAAGACTCCGCGTTGCGCTGTGGTCAGGTTGGTTCTGGACATCGGACCCGCCTTTTAATATGGGTTGTGATGATAGGTTCGAGCTGTCCAACTTATACTTTTAAAAATTGATAAAGTCAAGCGGGGCGGCACCAAAGGTGCCGCCCCGCTTGACGCGTTATAGTTGGGTGGTCTTGCCTTAGTACACCTTGTCGACGATGCCGTAGGTCTTTGCTTCTTCAGCGTCCATGAAGAGATCTCGATCAACGTCAATCTCAACCTTGGAAAGTTTTTGGCCGGTCGCCTTCGCGAGCATCTTATTAAGGCGGTCGCGAGTCTTTAGGATATGCTTCGCAGTAATATCAATATCGCTCGCTTGGCCGTAGGCACCACCCGATGGCTGGTGAATCATTACCTCGGCGTTAGGGAGGGCAAAGCGCTTGCCCTTCGCGCCCTGGGAAAGAATAAGTGATCCCATCGACGCTGCCATTCCGACCACCACCGTCGCGATGTCTGGCTTTACGTGGTGCATTGTGTCGATAATCGAAAGGCCAGCGGTAACGCTACCCCCAGGTGAGTTGATGTAGAGGTAGATGTCTTTCTTTGGGTCCTCAGACTCGAGAAATAACAGCTGGGCAACCACTAGGTTCGCCATGTGGTCCTCAATACCACCGGTGATGAAGATAATGCGCTCTTTAAGGAGGCGTGAGTAAATATCGTACGCCCGTTCGCCCATCTGGGTCTTTTCAATCACCATAGGTACGAGTTGGTCGTTTGGTGAAGTATATTCGGTGTGTTTCATAGGAATAGTAAGCAAATTATGGTTTGGTGCGGCAATCGTGTCTGAATGCTTACGAATGGTAGCAGATAGTCTCTTAAAAGGAAAAGGGGCGGCCGCGTATGCGTGCCGCCCCTCTAGGTTGTGCTGACTGCCTCAGGTTGGCAGTTTTGTAGACCAGCAAAGTAGCCGACCACGGGTTTCAGGAGACAACATGATGATAACGTAGGTAAACGCCCCGTTAATAAACCACATGATGGGCTGAAACGAGTGCTCAAAAGCCCAGCTGGGCAACTGCATAATGGCAAAGCCGCTCGACCATATAAAACAGATGTACGCCTCGGCCGACTCTGAGTCCGGTTCATGGAGGGCCTTTACCGCCGTCGGTATAGCGGCGGCCGTGGTGGCCAGCACCCCCGTCGCAATTGCGAGGGCGGGTGATGTGGCCATAATGGAGGCGCTGCCGCCGATAGCGGCCGTGCCAAAACACCAGCGATCGACTGCGCTCCAACTCCACTTCCCGCGATAGCAGACTGCGAGGGCGAGGATAAGCACATCGAATATAATGGCGACGATAACCATGCGAGAAAGTGAGCCGCTCTCGTACATGCCATAGGCCGTGAGTCCGGTTAGAACGGTGTAAACGAACCACGTTCCGACGAGGGGTTCTGCGCCTTTGAACACAATCGCCCAAAGGTAGTAGAGCGCGCCAATGGCGAGAAAAAACGCTGGAAGGTCGGTATAACTTATGGGCATTCGTGCGAGCCTCTCACGAGTGAAGAACGGGCGCGACCATGGGTCGCTCGAGCACTACCATACGTGAAGTGGCTTTTTTGTCCAGCGGGAATAAAAAAAGGGCGGCCGCGTGTGCGTGCCGCCCCATGGACCAGTCCGCAAGACTGGTTATTGTGTCTCAGTGCCATTGCTGCTTACTATTTCCCCGCTCTCGTAAGCTGTTGCTGCAGAGAGGTGTAAACATATATAGTGAGAAAGAGTAGTCCGATAGTGCCGAACAGCAAACGGTGCTGCCAGGTCTGCTTCCAGTTTTTGTGGTGCAAGAGTACCATTGAACCTCTCCTCCGCGTCATTAACTCGGCAACCTCACTATGCCAGAGTGGAGAGAAAAGGAAAGGGCGGCCGCGTGTGCGTGCCGCCCCCTTTATTTTGTACGCCCACTCCGTTCATTGTTGAGTGGCGTTCGGATCACGTACGCACATGAGTGCGAGTCGCGGTTGGCCGTAAAACACGCAGCGATGCCGAAAATCACTGGCTTGAACCACTCTGCTTATGGCCTCAGCTTCTTTTGCGTCATAAAAAACGTGTCTTATGCTGAGTCCGTGACTGCTGCTCGGATTGTGTTCTGCCACCAGGGACATGGGAATGTCCAAGTCACCCACGAGCCAGATAGCCATCCGTTCACGTACCGACTGTAGGTCGTTCCAGCTGGTGACTTGATCGATTTTTACAGCTGAAAAAACTGCAATAAATAGCAGTACAAAGAATCGGATTGAACGCATGTGCCGTCTCCGTTTTTTGATTGGACCACGTTTAGTATAGTTTAATCCTGGAAGCAAGCAACTCAGGGTGCATGGTTTTTTTGTTGGTACACAAAAACCCCTGTTACAGGGGCTTGCATGTAAACGGTTTAATTCTAGAGCTGTTCGAGGTGTTTCATTACCGCCTCGTTCGTGAGAACCGAAGCGACGTAGAGACGGACACGCCGTTCGTCGGCATCCTTGTACTGGTCCATCAGTCCCTTTACTTGCGCCTCAACCGCGGCCATGTCCGGAAGAATGTTTTCTTTCTTCGCTATCTCATTCAAAATGAGCTGTAGTTTAGCGCGCTTTTCGGCGGCCGGAGTCCACTCCTTTTCCATTTCGTCCTTCGTCTTTTTGATGTGCTTGAGGTAGTCGTCGAACTTCAGGTTGGCGCGGTCGAGGTCTTCTTGCATCTGGCCAAACATTTGTGCGAGCTCGGAGTCAATCAAAACCTGGGGGAGCTCAAGTGTGGTGTTTTCTATGACGGCGTCTGTAATAGCGGCGCGGTGTGCAGCCGCCACTTCGCGAGTCTTTTCGATCGTAAGGTGCTCGCGGAGCTTAGTTTTAAAATCAGCTACATCGGTAAATTGGCCAGGCTGACCCAAGGACTGTGCCATCTCGTCGGTTAGCTCAGGAAGGGGTAGCTTGGCAAAGTCCTTGGCATTTTCAACGGTTTCTGGTGCGTCAGTAGCCGCTGCGTCACCAGCTTCTCTGGCGGAGGCTTTATTTTGTAGGCGCTCGTAAGCCATTTTTCGACGAAGAATATCACTAATGCTTGTCTCGAGATCGGTGTCCGTTACGAGTGCTGACCCTTTTTCACCGTTTTTAGTTTTAGCGAGTTGTACATAATCAGGCAGTGTAATCTCGGGTATGACCGCGACCGTAATAGACACTCCGAGCGGATTTCCGGGAGCAATTTTGGTGATTTCAATTTTTGGTTGACCGACCGCATCTATCGCAAAGTCATGCAAGATGTGCTGGTAAATATGGGAGATTGACCGCTCTGCCATTTCGGTTAGGAGGTTCATTTCGCCAACGTGTTTTACCAACATGGCTTCGGGTACGTGACCGGGCCGGAACCCGGGAATACTGACGTTGGCTCCGAGCGACTTCAAAGCAGAACTTCGCTCGCATTCAAGGTCGGCATAGGGTATGTCTCCGGCGATCTTCACCTGTGATCCCGGCTCCTTAGTTACGGTAAAAGCGGCCTTAACATCAATTGAATGTGTATGTTCGTGCATAGTACGGGCTAGTGTACGTATATATAGGTAAATTGCAACCAAAAATCCCGCCAGGAGGCGGGAGAAATATTTTGGTGAGGCACTACAGCTAAGAGCGGGTGCTTAGGGTGCTGGTTGTGCACTAGCGTTTATGAATTCGTTCTCGATAGTAGTGATGTCAGGAGCAATCGAGGAGAGGTCGGAATTCATAATGTCAATTTCTATGACTTCTATGGCGTTCGAGATTCCAAGGGGTGCTGTCGGTTCAGTCCTGCTCGTACTATCGGTTCCAGTCTGCTGGTCTACGATCTCTGGTAGAGCGTTAGGAAGGACGACGGTGTCAGTGCCAAGCAGAACATCACGATACCAGAATACGAGACCTGAAAGAATAAGAATCAGGACAAAAAACAAAAGCATAATAATTATGCCGAAAGCTGGACTTTTAGTGACGCTGCTTTGGGGCGGCATCGTAACGCCTGCAGGCATTTTCATAACGTCTCCTTCGAAATGTGGTTCATTAGGTTCGCTCATAGTAAAAGGATTATATAATTTGAAGCTTTTTATTAGCGGTCGCTGGCAGCGAACTCAGCTTCAATGGCAATAAACTCGCTGTGGAGGTTCGTAAGGTCGGTACTGACAATGTCTGCTTCAATGGCTAAGGTCTCGTTTGAGGTGCTTGTAACGAGCAGCGCATCGGTCTGTGCGTCAGCGGTCGTGCTTTCAGGCTCGTTGTTTTGTTCGCGGGTGGGACGGGTACTCTCGAGGGAGGCGGTGGCTTCACTTTGGCTCCGTTGCCAGAAGTATACGCTCCCTACCAGAAGTAAGAGGATGAAAAGGCTAAGAGCGAAAAAAATTGTAATCCGGTTTGGCTGCACTGCCGCCTCAGGAGCGTGCGGGTGGTTGTCATTCATACTGTCGAGGGCTTTGCTGACAAAGCATTATTTAAGACTTTCGACGGCAATAATAAGATTCTGGTGCACTCGACCGAGCTGTGAACTAATATCAAAATAACTGATCTTTAGCTTGCCCCAAGCAGTGTAACTGTCCGTGGAAGTTACCATGCTTTTAACCTCCCCATCAATCGCGGATAGTTTTAGTTTTACATTTACAAGCGTTGCGACAGAGTCGGCCCAGGCCGCCTCGGCGGCGGTCGTATCCTTACCGGCCGCTTTTTCAAGCGCAATTCTTGCTTCTAGTCGTTCAGAAATCTGTTCAAAGCGCTGGGTTAATACATCCAGCCGCGTGGTCACATTGGCTGCGAGGTTGGTAATGCGTGCCTGAGTAGGTGGGGTAAGGCTGATGGGTCCTCGTTCGAGTGGGGTTGTAGGCGCAACGGCTAGTGATGGATCCGGTGGAATAAGGGTGAAGGACAAATCTTGGCTGGTAGTCGCAATGTTGGTAATGGGTACCGTGGGAGCGTTAACTGGTGTTTCTACGAACGCTGGCTCGGTGGTTGGTGGAAGTGGCAGGGGGAGCGGGAAGGTTTCCGGCGTCTGTGCAGTGACGGGTGATGTAACAAGCGCTACTGCGGCGCACATAATCGCCAGGTAACGAAGGGGTAGAAAGAATAAAAATTTAGTTTTTGACATAAGGATAATTTTAATAAATATAGAGTCAATAATGTGTCGATATAGTATAGCCCCGCGAGACCAAGGGTCTCGCGGGGCTATACACACCAACTTTTATTACGCTTATTCCTTGTCGGCTTCGTACAGTTCGCGACTACGAATGAAGGCTGCTTCGGCCTCAACCTTACCGTGCCACTTCCCGACCTCTACCACTTTGTTCTGTACTTTCTTGTAGGTTTCAAAGAAGTGGGTCATCTCTTTTACGAAGTGCTTGTTCACGTCACTTAGGTCTTTTACGTCAGCAAAACGTGGGTCGTCAACCGGTACCGCCACTACCTTGTCGTCCCGTTCGCCGCCGTCAGTCATCTCCATGATGGCTACCGGGCGCACTTTTACTAAAATACCAGGGGCGAGCGGGTAAGTAGTCAGAACCACTACGTCGAGGGCGTCTCCGTCGTCAAAGAGAGTTTGGGGCACAAAACCGTAGTCGAAAGGGTAGTCCTGAGATGTATGCATTACGCGGTCGAGGGCAATCAGTCCAGTTTCTTTGTCGATTTCGTACTTGTTCTTTGAGAACTTAGGAATCTCTATTATTACATTCATCACTTCGGCTGTGCCGGCCGGGACATCGTGGAGTAAATTCATGAGTGTGTAGATTAAAGAATACTACTAAGCCGTTTTATCGTTGACTGCTTTTTCTGCGTCGACGAGCGCTTCTGCCTCTTCAGGGGTATCGATTTCGTCGGCTTCTTCATCGTCCGGGTTCACATCACGGTCGCTGGTAGCTTCGTCTTCCTCTGGAAGCGCAACTTTCGTGGTGGTAGCGTCTTCGCTTTCCAGTACATCAATATCTTCATCGAGAGAGATGGTGTCGGTGCTGTCGAGGTCTACCTCGCCTTCGGCTGTCGCTTCCGCGAGCTGCTCGCCATTTTGGGCTGAGACAATATCAATTTTCCAGCCAGTAAGCTTGGCAGCGAGGCGAACGTTCTGGCCGCCACGTCCAATCGCCAGTGATTGCTGTTCAGGGAGGACTTCGGCAATGGCGTGACCACGCTCACGATTTTCTGCGTCAGGTTCAGCCACGATGGTGACCTTAAGTACTTGGGCGGGCGAGAGAGCGTCTTCAATAAATGCAGCTGAACTCGATGACCACTCAATAATGTCAATTTTTTCACCACCGAGCTCGCTCATCACGGTTGATACACGAACCCCGCGCTGGCCCACGAGTGATCCGACTGGGTCAATATGACTGTCAGTGGCGTGAACCGCAATCTTTGAGCGGCCGCCCGCTTCGCGAGCGATCGCCTTTACCTCAACGGCACCCGACTGAAGTTCGGGTGCTTCAATGGCAAACAGGGCAGCCAAGAAATCGGGGTGCGAGCGAGAGAGTTTGAGGAAAATACCCCGCGGCGTTTCTTCTACCGCCAAGAGGAGGGCACGCACGCGTTCGCCCGGGCGGTACCGTTCGCCAGGAATTTGTTCGTCATACGGCATGATGGCAGTGACGCGACCAAGGTCAACATAGAGGTTCCCGCGTTCAAATCGCTGTACATGGCCAATGATGATATCGCCCGCTTTTTGACCAAATTCAGCCAAAGCAGATTCCTTCTCCGCCTCACGAATTTTCTGAACAATCACCTGCTTAGCAGTCTGAGCGGCGATGCGACCAAATTCATCCTTGGGTTCAAGGGGGAAAACAAGCTCTTCACCGAGCTGTACATCTTTCTTGATCATGCGGGCAGTTCCAATCATGATGTGCTTCTCATCATCAAAGCGTACGCGGGTGTCAGTCGACGCGGCGTCGTCGGGGCTGGCGCCGGTAATGCCTTCAGTTTCGTCGTGGCTTTCGTCTTCAGACTTTAGCATGCTTTCATCCACGACGATTTTCACTTGATTAAAGGCGGTCGCTCCGCTTGCGAGGTCAAAGGTGGCATTAATGATTTGGCCGCGCTTTCCGAACTCCTTTTTGTAGGCGGTAGCAAGTGATTGCTCGATAGCGTCAATCATCTTGGCTTTCGCGATGCCCCGCTCCTCCTCTAGTTCTTGGAGGACGGCATTCATGGCTTTGAGGTCAAACAACATATAGTTATTAATTAAGGGTATTTTTGAAATAATGGCTCTCAGACTACGCAAGAATGCCCGGCGCAGGCCGAGCATTCAGTAGTTATTACATAGTATGTGAGGTGGGGTGAATTGTCAAAATCAAAAACTTTTTATGACGCTGCGGGACATGGTAATGCGGTTCAATTAATGTAAAAACAAGATGACGTAATCATAGATTTCTCCGTCCGGCTCGCAAAGCCAAGGAGTGGCTGTGGGCAGCATGACACCTATTTTTTCATACGTGGTGATACAATAAAAACATAAGTAAGTGGTGCGCAGTGTGTGCTGCTTGCGGGTGTGATCTTTCTTGTACCGTGCGTATTCTTAATGACCAACTAAAGCGTTTTATTTTAGACGCCAACCTTCTCACAAAGGGTGATATTGCTGCGGCTGAAAAGATAGCAGAAACGGAAGGTCGCACCCTCGCTGAGGCATTGATTGCACAGGGGCACATGACAGAAGATGATATGCGTCGAGTGGAATCCTATGTGATGGGTATTCCGTTTGTTTCGCTGAAGAATATTAAGGTCGCATTTGACATTCTCACCCTCATCCCCGAACCGGTTGCCCGCACCCACAACATTATTGCCTTCAAAAAGACAGCTGATGCGCTTGAGGTGGCGATGCTTGATACTGCCGATCTCCCGGCTATCGATTTTGTGAAGAAGAAGGTTGGTTTGCGTATTTTGCCGCGTCTCACTGATACGGAATCGATGCGTACCGCGCTTCGTCAATACCAAAAAACCCTTAAAGATGAGTTTGGCGACATCATCATGAAGGACGCTTCGGCTCTTAAGGTGATTGGAGAAGAGGGTAAGGAAGAAATGAGTGAGAGCGACCTCAAGAAATTGGCAGAAGACTTGCCGGTGGTGCGTATCGTGGACACTTTGCTTCGACACGCCATCATTCAGGGCGCGTCTGATATTCATATAGAGCCCGCTGAAGAAGAAGTAATTGTGCGCTATCGTATCGACGGCATTTTGAGTGACGCAATGAAGCTTCCCAAGCATGTTTCAGGCACTATTGTGGCGCGATTGAAGGTGCTTTCTAATCTCAAGCTAGACCAGAAACGTTTACCGCAAGACGGTCGTTTTAAAATGGAGATGGACGGACAGAAAGTATCGTTCCGTGTCTCACTGTTGCCAGTGTTTTATGGTGAAAAGGTGGTGATGCGTCTTTTGCGTGAAAGTCGCAGTGGCTTTTCGCTCGAAGGGATTGGCTTTCACGGCTCTACTCTCGAGCGTGTGCACAAGGCGACAAGGGCGACAACTGGAATCATTCTTGTCACAGGTCCGACTGGCTCAGGTAAGTCGACCACACTGTATACCGTTCTTGACCTACTCAATACCCCTGAAGTTAATATTTCAACGATTGAAGATCCGATTGAGTACCAGATGCCACGCGTGAACCAGAGTCAAGTAAAGCCGGAAATTGGGTTTACCTTTTCAGCCGGACTGCGCGCACTCATGCGCCAGGATCCCGACATCATCATGGTAGGAGAAATTCGTGATGAAGAAACTGCCAGTCTCGCAATTAATGCAGCGCTTACTGGTCACCTCGTGCTTGCCACCCTGCATACCAACTCAGCTTCGGGGACGGTCGCTCGTCTTATTGATATGGGAGCGGAGGCGTTTTTAATGGTATCAACCCTACGTGTCGCTATTGGGCAACGACTGGTACGTAAGCTCGCGGACGATAAAGAGCCATACATCCTTACTAAGGCTGAGCGCGATGAGCTTGCCGTTCATGCCGACATGGCGCATGTGCTCGCTGTTTTAAAGGAGGAAAAAATTGTGAAAGAGAGCGCTACCTGGAATGACATCACTTTTTACCGGCCGAAAGAAAATGGCGAAACCGAAGATGGATATAAGGGGCGTATCGGCATTCACGAAGTGCTCGAGATTACTCCGACAATTAAAGAGCTCGTACTATCACACAAGTCAAGTGATGACATTGAGGCACAGGCGCGTAAAGAGGGGATGCTTACCATGCTTGAAGACGGCATCTACAAAGCAGCCAAGGGACTAACGAGTGTGGAAGAAGTGCTTCGTGTGATAAACGAATAGTAGGGTATGGCTACGTTCATCTATAGTGGCGAAGACAGAGAAGGGGTTGCTGTCACCGAGACAGTCACCGCTAATGATCGCTTTGCTGTGTACGCGATCGCTCGTCAGAACGGCCATACGGTAAGCTCAATTAAAGAAGGAGGTGGTTTTTCGCTCGGAGGTGGGTTAACCATGGATCGCATCAATGCGATGATAAGTCGCGTAAAGGATGATGAAATTGTAATGATCACTCGCAACTTGGGTTCGATGATTACCGCCGGACTTACCGTTAGTCGAGCCTTGTCGGTGATTGAGCGGCAGAGCACTAACCCTCGCCTTAAGCTCGTGATTAAGCGTCTTATTGAGCGTATTAATAAAGGTGACCAATTTTTTGAAGGGCTTAAAGAGTTTCCAAAAGAATTTAACAATTTGTACGTGGCGATGGTGAAGGCAGGGGAGGAGAGTGGTAATTTAGCGGAGGCTCTCTCGACACTGTCGATGCAAATTGAGCGTGCTAACAATCTGAAAAAAAAGATTAAGGGCGCGATGATGTATCCCAGTATCGTAATACTGGTCATGATTGTGATTGCGGTTCTCATGATGATATTCGTAATGCCGCAAATCATCGCTGTGTTTGAGGGTGGGAAAATGGAGCTTCCGGCCACGACTAAATTCCTGATTTGGCTTACGCATGTGATGACCGCCTACACTCTGTTTGTGATTGGCGGCATGGTGGCGACGTTTCTGGGATTGATGTACTTCTTTAAAACCAAGATGGGTAAAATTGTTATTTCCTTTTCAGTTACGCGCATACCGGTCATTGGCACTATGGCGAAGGAGACGAACGCCGCTCGCACAGCCCGAACCTTGTCTTCACTGCTTCGTTCCGGAGTGGACGTTATCCAGTCGCTCGAGATTACGGAAGAGGTAGTTCAGAATGTCTACTACAAAAAAATTGTGCGGGAAGCGAGAAATAAAGTAGAGACAGGAGCGCCGCTTTCAGAAGTGTTTGTTGCTAATTCAACACTGTACCCGGTCCTGGTTGGAGAAATGATTTTGGTTGGTGAAGAGACTGGACAAATTTCGGGGATGCTCAGTGAACTCGCGCAGTTTTATGAAACAGAGGTCGAGCGAAAGACAAAAGACTTGTCGACCATCATCGAGCCGCTCTTAATGGTGGTCATTGGTGCAGGTGTCGGTTTCTTTGCCCTTGCACTCATTGCCCCAATTTACTCAATCTCAAACGGCATGAGTTAATGTATGAATGAGCGACACCCTCAAGGCCGTGGCTTCTCGATGGTTGAGGTGCTCGTCGTATCGGCGGTGATGTTGTTATTCTTTGCCGGTCTTTTTACTCTTGTTACGTACATGCTTGATGTACTCACGAACGCCCGGGTAAGGCTATCGGCACTGTCGCTTGCGCAAGAGCGGGTCGAGTATATTCGTTCGCTTTCGTACGATGCGGTAGGAACGGTTGCCGGTGTTCCTCCGGGTGCGATTCCGCAAAACCGTACTACTTCCCTTAATAACTACACACTCTATGAGCGGGTACTCATCCAGTACGTTGATGACGATGCCGATGGGGTAGGAGCGATCGATAGTAACGGCATTGTGGCTGACTACAAGCAGGTTAAGGTGGAGATATCGTGGAATGTATCTGGCGCTACGAGCTCTATTGCGCTTATTAGTAACATTGTGCCCCGTTCAATTGAGACGACAGCTGGCGGTGGCACGATTCGGGTGAATGTGGTTGATGCGTTTACGGCCCCTCTGCCGGGAGCATCGGTTCGGTTGCTCAATACTAGTGGTACTTCAACCATTGATATAACGCGACTCACTGATGCAACGGGAGTGGCGCTCTTTGCCGGAGCACCAGCGGGCTCTAACTATCAGATTTTTGTTACCGATACTGGTTACTCGACTGACCAAACGTATGTGGCAACCACGAGTAATCCGAATCCCGTAACTCCCACCGTTTCCGTACTTGAATCTGATGTCTCGACTATGAATTTTCAGATTGACCGTCTCGCGACCTTGCGACTAAAGACGTACTCAAGCATTACCGAGCAGACGGTGATTGAGGACTTTGCGGATATGACTGGTGTAGCATCAGCAACGGCGGCAGGGGTAGTGGCTGGCGAACTGGTCCTTAATGATACTGCCGGAGTATACGAGTCAGTCGGTAGTGTGTACTTAAATGAGCTCACACCAACAACTCTTGAACGCTGGGAGGTGTTTAGTATCGCCACCGAGCTTCCGCCGGGGACGTCCGTATTAACTCGGTTTTATACTGGCACCACGACCCCCACGCTCATTCCTGAAAGCGACCTGCCCGGCAACGCTGCCGGCTTTGACGCTCGCGTAATTAATGTGCGCGATCTTTCGGTGACGACCTATCCAGCACTGGTGGTGGGACTGACGCTACGCACAGCAAATACCACCCTAACTCCGCAAGTGCTCGAAACGGCATTTCATTATCGAGAGACTTCGACACTAAGGGCCGGTACCGCATTTTCACTGCGTGGCACGAAGGTCATTGGTTCGGACGCGTTCACGCAACCAATCTATAAAACCAGTGTGAGTGGGAGCGTGGACGGGAGTGGGAGTTATTCTTTTAATAATATTGAGTGGGATACCTATACGCTCACGCTGCCAAGCTTTACGATCGCCGCTGCGTGTGGAGGTAATCCACTTGGGGTCGCGCCGGGGAGTACGAGTACCTACGAGGTGCTCGCTGTTAACGCTCCTGCAGATAATCTGCGCGTGAGTGTGGTCGATGGTACGGGGGTACCGGTACCGGTGGCGACCGTAGAGCTTAGACGCGGCGCTTTTTCTGAGACCGATACTGCTGATGCCTGTGGCCAAACCTTCTTTAGTAGCGGTATAGCCCCGGAGCCCGACTATGAACTTGAGGTAAGTGCGCCTGGTTTTACCGCGAGCACCATAAACCCGGTAGCGATTAATGGTGACACGTCAGTAACTGTGACACTGACACCATAATATGAATGTGTTTCGACCGTATCTATATCGTAGTGGAATGACTCTGGTTGAGGTAATTGTTGTGATTGCGATTTACGCGGTACTGATGATTTCCGTCACCAGCACCGTTAGTTTTTTATACCAAACAAACTCGTATGCCGTAGCCCAGGCGCAAGAGGTGGATACCGCCCGGCGTGGTCTCACTACTTGGACAAAAGATGCGCGTGAAATGATTCCGTCGGCAGAGGGTACCTGGCCCGTTGCCATCATGGAGCCAAACCGGATCGGTTTTTACAGTGATGTTGATAAGGATAGTGTCATTGAGTACGTGGTTTATTCGCTCGCTTCAACCACGCTGTATAAATACACGTACGAGCCAAGCGCTACGTCCTCATATTCAACCTCAACGCCGAGCCGGACGTTTATTATTTCTGAGTTCGTCCAAAATCTGGTACAGGCCACCTCGACCTTTCGCTACTTTAATGCTGCTGGAGTGGCGGTTGCGCCAACCGGTCTCTTAACCGATGTTCGTTATATCCAGGTGCACTTGATTGTAAACATTGACCCTATCCGCTCGCCGGGAGAATTCGTCTTGCGTTCAAGCGCGGCACCACGTAACCTTAAAGACAATCTATGATGTGTTCTTCTAATGCAGAGTCGTGGCGGACAAAAGGAGGGTACTTGCTCGTGCTCGTGCTCGTGTTTGGCTCCATCCTGTTTGTTGTTCTATCGTCGACCCTTGGGTATGTCGTCGGGCAGAGTCAGGTAGTGACGGCGCGGCTCGAGGTACAACGGGCGGTTGATATTGCCGAGGCGGGACTAAATTATTACCGCTGGTTTCTCGCGCACTATCCCGGTGACGTCACTAATGGCACCAATGCACCAGGACCGTATGTGCAGCAGTACTTTGACCCTGAGGGGGCGGCGATAGGTGAGTTCTCGCTAGAGGTTGCGAGTAGCACCTACTGTGGGCAGGTCGCTTCAATATTTGTGGAGTCGACCGGTCATACGTACGCCCGGCCAGCACTCAAGCGTACGGTGAGCGTCCTTTATTCGAGGCCAACCGTCGCCGAATACGCGTACATTATTAATAGTAATGTGTGGGCGGGGCCAAGTTTAAATATTATTGGGCCCTATCACAGCAATGGCGGCATTCGCATGGACGGCACCAACCTCTCTACGGTGACAAGCGGCCAAGCGACGTGGAGTTGTACGGGATCATTCGGCTGCACCCCAAGTGGCAATCGCAATGGTGTCTTTACCACGACCGCCAATGCGAATCAGGCACTGTTTTCTTTTCCTTCAGCACCTATTAACTTTACCGGCTTGATGATTGGCATTGCCCAGATGAAGGACCGGGCGCAAAACGCCGGTGGAATTTATTTACCGGACTCTGGTGATGAGGGCTACCAAATTAATTTTAACTCCAACGGTACCATTTCGGTGCGCGTGGTAGACAGAACCTGGAGTCATGATGAATTTTCCACTGAAGCGGGGGTGTGGTATACCGCTAATAATCTGATTCGTACGCTTAATACTGCGACCATCTATACTATTAATCCCGACTGCCCTTTAATTTTTGCTGAAGACAAAGTGTGGATCGAAGACAGTGTGGTAAACCAACGAGTTACCATTGCGGCAGCTGACCCTGATACTCCTGGGAATGATTACTCGATGGTACTAAACGGAAATATTACCTACAACAGTTCCTCGTCCGGCCTCCTCGCGGTGGCGGAGCAAGATATGCTTGTTGGCTACGATGTGCCTAATGATATGACCATAAATGGTATTTTTATTGCTCAAAACGGTAAGTTTGGCCGCAATCAATACGTGGTCAACAGTAACGGTGGTAGTCGCTGTCGTAACTCGCTCACGATGAACGGTACGATAGTTTCAAATGGACGTGTCGGTACCCAATGGACTGGATCTGGTTGTACTGGTGGCTACAACTCGGGTTTTCGTTTTCGTTTCAATACCTACGACCGTGACCTGGTAGAAAACCCACCCCCGCTGGTGCCGCAGACTTCGGATGTGTATGTCTTTCGCGATTGGCGCGAAGCGGACTAAGTGCAACACCGGCACATCTGCTTTGTAGTCTGAATCGCAGAAATAATCATCGTACAAGAAGTACGCCTCATATTTCTGCTCTTAGACGCCGCGCAGCTGCACCGGTCTTCCACTTAGTTTTAAAATGGTACGTATAAATCTACCCCCTGCTTCAGTTAGTCTTACCTAGGGTGTTTTGTAGCTAATTAATAAATCGACTTTAGGTGCTGATTGTTGATGAATCGACATGCTAAGATTGTTCTGTATGTCATCACCAACCCCGCTTGTTATTGGCAATTGGAAGCTAAATCCGACCACCAGTGCTGAAACCAAGGCTTTGTTCTTGGCTGTCCGCAAGCAGCTAAAGAAGGATGAGTCAGTGACCGTCGTCGTAGCACCACCATTTCCATTTATTCCTGACCTTACGCGGCTATCACCGGCCGGTCGCCTTCCTGTAGCGGCCCAGGATGTATTTTATGAAGAGAGCGGTGCGCATACGGGCGAGGTTTCGGCGACGATGCTCGCTTCATTTGGTGTATCGCATGTCATTATTGGACATTCAGAACGGCGCGCAAAAGGGGAAACTGATGAGGTTATCAATAAAAAAATCCACGCTGTACTGAAACGCAAGCTGGTGCCCGTCGTGTGTATTGGTGAGAGTGAACGTGACGGTCAGGCAAAGTTCTATGGTTTTGTGGAAGCCCAGCTCCGTTCCTTGGCGACCGGACTCACTGCGCGTCAGATGGCACAGGTCGTTATTGCTTACGAGCCAATCTGGGCTATCGGTACCGGGAAGACGGCGACTCCAGACGATGTGAAGGAGATGCAGTTGTTTATTACTACCGTCCTCACCAAACTCTACGATCGCCCCACCGGAAAACGGGTACGTATTATTTACGGAGGATCAGTTAAGCCCGATAATGCGAAGGCGCTCCATGAGGGCGGCGGGATGCATGGCTTCCTGGTTGGAGGCGCGAGTCTCAAGCCGGATGATTTTATAAGTATTGTCCGTTCAGTCTCTAAATAATTTATGGAGTTACGCTTATTGACTTCCCGCACTGACCTCGCATCGAAATACGTCATCGTTCGCTCCTCGTTTAATATCCCCCTTGAAGAGGGAAAACCGCGCAACCTCTTTCGTCTGCTGCGCGCACTGCCTACGCTCGAGTATTTACGCGCACAAGGAGCACGGACGATTGTAATTTCTCACATTGGCCGGAAGGACGATGAAACCCTCTATCCGGTGTTCAAAGCCCTAGAGTCACGGCTGCCCCTTACTTGGGGCGGACCAATCACTGCGCCAGAATTTAGTGCGACGCATGATGCTATGAACGATGGTGATATTGTCTTGTGCGAAAATTTGCGACAGGACGGCCGAGAGGAAGAAAATGATGTGACGCTCGCGTCTCTCATTGCGTCCTTTGGTGAGGTGTATGTAAATGATGGTTTCGCTGAAGCGCATCGTGCGCACGTCTCCACTGTGGGCGTAGCAACACTACTCCCGGCGTACGCTGGCATCACGCTGGCACAAGAGGTGGTCGAGCTCGCGAAAGCAATGGTTCCGCAGCACCCCTCTTTATTTCTTCTGGGTGGGGCGAAGTTTGAAACGAAGATGCCATTGGTGGAGAAGTACCTCGCTAATTATGACCAGGTATTTATCGGCGGCGCACTTGTGCACGACATCATGAAGGCTCGGGGATACGAAGTAGGAACCTCTCTCGTTTCTGATGTTTCATTGGTCGGTGCTCCGTTTCTTAATAATCCGAAACTCATTATTCCGATTGATGTGGTGGTGTTGACGGACGCTGGTGAGCGAGCGGTGCGTTTCATTGATGCGGTACAAAGTACCGATAAAATTATGGATGCTGGACCCAAAACAATGGAGCAATTGGTTGAGTTGATGAAACAGGCAAAGACTGTGCTCTGGAATGGGCCGTTTGGAAACTATGAAGCGGGTTTTGTTGAAACCACTGAGCTGACTGCACAGACACTTGCAGAGGTGACTGCTTTCTCGGTGGTAGGTGGTGGCGATACCGTGGCGGCTATTGAAAAGCTTGGGCTTAACGACAATCTAGGCTTCGTCTCCATTGGTGGTGGCGCGATGCTCACGTATCTCGAGCATGGGAGTACCGAAGCGATTGATCTATTGAAAAAGTAAAAAATTTCTACAAAAACAGCCGAGACACGAACTAGTGTCTCGGCTGTTTTTGTCAGGTTACATTTGTAGCCTTGCTGCCACCGCGGTAATCTCCTCGGGGGTCAGGTTTTCGTGCGTCGGGGGTGTAAAGACCTTGTCACCCATAAAGCGAGGGATGACGTGGAGGTGAGCATGAAAAACTTCTTGGCCGGCAGCAGCACCGTTGTTCATAATAAAATTAACGCCATGAGCCCCCAGTACCGTCTGTTGGCGCTGACCTACTTGAGTCGCAACTTTCATCATGTGCGCAAGCACCTCTGAATCGCCATCAAAGATATTAACAAAGGGTACCTTAGGTACAACGAGGGCATGTCCCAGATGGACTGGCTTTATATCCAGAAATACCAGTACCGTATCATCTTCATAAATAATGTCAGCCGGTACCTCACGGGCGATAATTTTTTCAAAAATCGTAGTCATACAATAAAATTATGTGGGACATGGTACCATAGCAACCACTACTCGCGTATGCCCTCCTCGCTTATTGATACGCTCCTAAAGAACCGCAACCTTACTGATCCGACCGACATTGAGCGATTTCTTACGCCTTTGTTTGACGAACACCTGCACGACCCGTTTCTGCTTCATGATATGGAGAAAGCGGTCGCGCGCATTCTGGCTGCTATAGCGGCCGACGAGCACATTGCAATATTTAGTGATTATGACTGTGACGGAATTCCAGGTGCAGTGGTGCTCCACGATTTTTTTGTGGCGATTGGGTACACTAATTTTGAGAACTATATTCCACATCGACACTTCGAGGGATTTGGACTGTCTACGAGCGCCATCGATACCCTACACAAAAGTTCCACAGCCCTCGTAATTACGATTGATTGTGGAACTACAAATAGTGAAGCGGTAACGCACGCACGCTTACTTGGTATTGATGTGATTATTACTGACCATCATGAACCTGGCCATGAGTTGCCTGCGGCAGTGGCGATCGTAAACCCAAAACTTGGCACCTATCCGTTTACCGAACTGTGTGGCAGTGCGGTGGTGTTCAAGCTTGTTCAGGCGATTATTGCTCGTGGCGGCTTTGCACTCCCTCCCGGAAAAGAGAAGTGGCTGCTTGATATGGTGGGTATCGCCACGATTGCTGATATGGTGCCGCTCATTGGTGAGAATCGGGTGTTCGCACACTATGGCCTTATGGTCCTCCGGAAGTCTCGGCGACCAGGACTACAAAAACTTCTTCGTAAGCAGAAACTCGACCAGCGACTTTTGACGGAAGATGATATTGGCTTTTCCATTGGACCCCGGATTAACGCCGCCTCGCGTATGGGTGAACCAAAAGAGGCCTTTTATATGCTAGCGGCGACCGATGAGCTTGATGCCGGTGTGCGGGTCAATCATCTGGAAGAACTGAACCTAAAGCGCAAAGCGGCGGTGGCATTGATGACGCGCGAAATCCACGAGCGTCTCAAGTCACATACTGATCCGCTACCGCCCGTGCTGGTATTCGGTTCTCCTGACTGGCGGCCGGCACTCGTAGGGCTCGCAGCGAATAAGCTCGCCGAGGAATATGGTCGGCCGGCTTTTCTCTGGGGGCGAGATGGTAATGATGTCTACAAGGGTTCTTGCCGGTCAGGCGGAGGAGCGAGCGTCGTGCGTCTCATGGAAGCCGCTGCGCACCTCTTTCACGAGCATGGGGGCCACCACTTTTCCGGAGGCTTCTCGGTCCGAGACGAACACATTTTTACCTTCGGTGAACTACTTAATGAACACTACGCTGCGCTTGGTGAGGCGGTACTTATAAAACAAGATCGCCTACCCGAGGCAGACCTGACTCTTGGTGAGGTTAACGATTCGCTCGTGTCCATGCTCCGTACTCTAGCGCCCTATGGTACCGGTAACCCAAAGCCCCTGTTTTCCTTTTCAAAGGTACTACCAGAAAAGGTAGAAGTCTTTGGTAAAGCTAAAGATCATCTTAAGCTCGTCTTTCAGCGTGACCGCGGGACTCTTGAAGCGATTGCGTTTTTTGCTGGCCTTGACAGCTTTACTGTGCGGCCACAAGCCGGTGTACCGATCTCGCTCCTTGCCCATGTTGAGGAATCGTATTTCATGAACCGTCGGCAGGTCCGCTTACGGATTATAGATATCTTGTCGACAGATGTGGCTGGTGGTGCGATAGCATAACCCGTGGTACCTTTTAAATTATGGAAAAAGTAATCATCTATACTGACGGCGGCGCGCGTGGAAACCCCGGACCCTCAGCGATTGGGGTGTACATCACTGACGCGAGTGGCGTAGTGATAAGAGAGCATAAGCAGACGATTGGAAACGCCACCAATAACTATGCCGAGTACCAGGCGGTGATTGTCGCGCTCGATATTCTTCGTCAACTCTATGGTGAGGCTACTGCCACTATGGAATTTGAATTGCGCCTTGATAGTGAGCTGGTGAAAAAGCAGATAACCGGAGAGTATCGCGTAAAAGAGCCAAGCCTCATGGCGCTATTCTTGGCGGTTCATAACGAACGAGTCGACAACTTCCCGCACCTTACGCTTACCCACGTGCGACGCGCGCTTAATAAGGAGGCCGATCGACTGGTGAATGAAGCCCTTGACGGGAAGTAGCTTCTCTTGCTACTGTTTTTCGTGGCTTATTCCCCGATACTGTATTGGGGAAAACCGAGGGAAGGATCAGTTTCATTGAAGAAGCAAGTGATTCTGCGCGACGGAAGGGTGGGCACGGGTGTGCCTCTGACCAAGCGGAGGGCTGGCCAGGCCGCTATCGTGGTCGTGGGGACCAACGGTCGCGCGAACAAGCGCATCATTCCCCGCGGCCGTGTCATCGAGATGAAGGACCTTCCGGGTACCCAGCCCGTGTAGGTTGACCAGAACCTTACTAAAAGATGGGAGGCGGCCATGTGGCCGCCTCCACTACGAGCCATCCTGCGGGGTGGTTTTTTGCTTGCGCAGTGGGGATCAGTTGACGGATAGCGGTGCGGCTTGTAGTCTGAAAGCAGCACTAAGAACAGGCTGTCGTCGACGCCGCCACCGGGCGACGCAGATGTATCAAACGTGCTTTGTGAGACAACCCGCTGGAGCGCCAAATATGTCCGCTCGGAACAATTTTGATTCAGAACAAAAGAACATCGAGGGTGTCTTTGACCCTGATCGCGATATCAACACGCAGGTCTCGTGGGACTGAGACGCCTTCCCCTTAGTACCAGTCGGTGAGATGCCGACCAACATACCCGGCCTTGCGCTTACTTGCGCAAGGCCGGCGCTTTCTTTATATACTTCCCCTATAATTATCGTATGGCGGCCGTCCAGGTTTTTTATACGACAGTGCTCGCATTTACTCTTGGTGTGGCGCTACGGACAGTTCTGGCGGTACCGTTGGCTTTCGCGGGTCTCCTCGTCGTTATTGGTGCAGCGCTTCTCGTTATCATCCGACGCTACGGTGCTTCTCCTGCGCTCCTTTTGATCTGTGCTGCTGGGGTTGGTTTTTCGCTCGGGGTTGTACGTACAGATTACGCGTGGTCGCAGCTGGGGGTTTCACCACTTGTGGCCGCGGTGGGGAACAAAATAACCCTAGAGGGTGTCGTGGCGCGCGAGCCGGAGCGGCGCGAACAGTCGTTGCACGTTTATATCAAAATGGGGGACAATCTTATCTTGGTTACCACCGATCGGTATGAAGCAATTGCATTCGGGGACCGTGTGTTGGTCACCGGCCAGCTCTTAGTTCCTGAGTCATTTACCACCGATCTCGGGCGAACGTTTAACTATCCCGGCTACTTACGCGCGCGTGGCGTAGAGTACCGCATGAGCTTCCCTGACGAGGTAGTGGTGCTGAATTCGGCCCAAGGCAATACCGTGTTGGCGGGACTCTACTCCTTCAAAGAGACATTTATATCTGCGCTTGCCCGCGTGCTTCCTGAGCCAGCGCTGGGGCTGGGGGTCGGTCTACTTTTAGGGGTAAAGCAGTCACTCGGTGAAGAGATTGAGGATGCGTTTCGCACCACCGGCATTATTCATATTGTGGTGCTCTCGGGATATAACCTGGCGCTTGTGGTTACCTTTGTGACGGTCCTGTTAAGTTTCCTGCTCACACCGCGCCCGCGGGTGGTATTGGCCTTGCTTGCGCTTGCGCTCTTTACGCTGCTTGTTGGTCTGTCGGCCACCGTAGTGCGGGCAGCTACCATGGCCGCCCTCGCGCTCATTGCCCAGGCCTTTGGCCGAGGCTACATCATCCTGCGTGGGCTTCTTTTTGCGGGTGTGCTCATGCTCGTGTGGAATCCGTGGCTTCTTATGTATGATATTGGCTTTCAGTTTTCATTTCTGGCAACGCTCGGACTTATTCTGGTAGCGCCCCAACTTGAAACATTGTTTGTTGAGGGGAAGTGGATGATGAGTTCGCGTCAGTTTTTTATCGCTACCCTGGCCGCTCAGGTGGCGGTGACTCCACTTTTGCTCTATCACATCGGCGAGGTTTCACTAATTGCGCTTCTCGTTAACGTCTTGGTGTTACCAGCCGTACCCTTTGCCATGATGCTTACCTTTATCACTGGCGTGGCTGCGCTCGTAGTTCCCGCGGTAGCAACCGTAAGTGCCTACCCAACCACTCTGGTGCTTACCTACATCATTGAAACAGCTCAGCTGTTTGCGACGGTTCCTTACGCCGCGGTACCGGTACCACAGTTTTCTTTCGGGTGGGTGATTGTGGCGTACGCGGTACTTGGCTATGTGGTGTACCGTTTCACTCGAATAGAGAAAACGGACATAACAGCCGAGGATACTAAGCAATACTCGGACTGGGTAATTGAAGAGGAAAGTGCTGTGGTGGCACGGGTAGAAAAAAGAAAAGCAGCCGTGTAAGGTGAGTTACACGGCTGCTTTTACATCAGTCAAAATGTTACACCAACCGTCCGGCCACTACCTCCCAGTTTAAGTTCGCAAAGAAGGCGGCGACGTACTCCTTCTTTTTGCTTGGCGGGTAATCAAGCATGTACGAGTGTTCCCACATATCGAGCGCAAGGACAATATCGAGGTCGGCCAGTTGTCCAAGGTGTTGCTCGTCCACCCAGGCTGCTACCAGTTGGTCGGTGTGCGGATCGTGGTAGAGCATGGCCCAGCCGACGCCGCGCGTGAGGGCGAGGCGGGTAAACTTTTCTATAAACCCTTCAATCGTTCCCCACTCGGCCATCAGTTTTTCTTTGAGGGTGCCATCAGGGAGCTCTTTGGGGCCGCCCTCGAGCTGCGAGAAGTAGTACTCGTGGTTACGCATTCCCCCAAACTCAAACCCCAAGCGACGCTGCATTTCGGCAATGGGGTAGGCGTTGTTTTCAAGGTCCATCTCAAAGGCAGAGATTTTGTCGCTAATGAGGTTTACGTGCTTTACGTAGCCTTGGTAGAGACCAAGGTGTTCAGCAACAGTCTCGCTCGAGATACCGTCAAGCTCACCAATTTCAAAATTTAAAGGTTCGTATTTCATAAGTGTCTCGTATTTACGTGGCTAAATGTTTACGTATCCTATCACGCTACCGCTTTGTCGTGTATTAGAATGTAATGATGGAAGATCAGTTTATGCGGAGGCGAAAGATTGGGCTGGCTATTGTGGCGGCGGTGACGGTTTTGCTGTGGTTGCCACTGCTTCCGTTTACACAAGGAGTGGCGCGGTCTGCGGGCGCCGAAGGGGAGTTAACGGTCGCCTTTTTAGCTGTGGGGCAGGGTGATGGGATTTTTATAGAGACCCCTGAGGGTATCCAGGTGCTCATTGATGGTGGGCCGGACGCAACTGTCTTGCGATCGCTTGGCGACGTAATGAGCATCGGCGACCGAGCGATTGATGTGGTGGTGGGGACCCATCCCGACAAGGATCATGTGGCGGGGTTGGTCGATGTGCTTGCGCGCTACCGGGTCGCCCAGGTTATTCGTACCGAAAATATAAACGATACCGCACCCTCCGAAGCGTTTAATCGGGCGGTAGAAACAGAAGGGGCACAGGTAACGTACGCGCGGGCGGGGCAGGTGTGGCAGTTAGGGGCATCGACCACGCTCACCATTCTTTCTCCCGCAGCCAACCCAAAAGAGTGGGAGAGTAACGCGGCGTCGATAGTGGCTTTGTTGCGGTATGGCCAGACCGAATTCCTTTTAACGGGGGATGCTGGAGAGGGAACGGAACACTATTTAGTAGAGCGGTATGGTGCGACTCTTGAGAGTGATGTGCTTAAACTCGGACATCATGGTTCACGCACTTCATCGAGTGAGATCTTTATGAAAACGGTAGCGCCTCGGTACGCGGTCGTGTCCGCCGGAAAGGATAACGACTACGGTCATCCGCACAGCGAGGTGGTAGAGCGAGTTGAGGCGGTGAGTGCGTCCCTCGTGAGCACTGCCGAAAGGGGGACACTTGTATTTCGAAGTGATGGGAAGACGGTGCAGTTGATACCGTAGGTGCTTATCCCCAGAGCGCGCTTTTGTGTTGGTCTGTAAACGAGTATATTCATAGTCATGGAGGGCCCGAGCAACACGGGTCATTTTTGTTGCGTTAATAACCAACATAAATTTTACTATGAACAACGCTAGAACCATGGCCGTCACACTTCCGTCATTACTTTTTGCTGGAGTATTCGCGGCACTCGTGCTGGCCTTGTATGCACCATTCGCGCATGCAGAGGAGGCTACTACTACGACACCATCAAGTAGCGTGACGGTGGCTCCTGAAAAGCTTGAAAAAGAACTCAAAGCCTTTGTTGAAAAAGGGACAAATATGCGCGATAAGCGCGCCGTCGCCATGAAGATCAAACAGGTAGAGCGGCGGATAGCCGAGCTCAAGAAACATGTTGAACGCTACGAGGGACTTTTACAGCGTCTGAAAGCGGCAGAGGGTACAGCAAGTTCTACTCGGGGTAGCATTGATAAGCGAGAAAAATTGAAAGAAAAGGCCTCGAGCACTCGAGCAGTGAAAACGAGCGTGCTGGGTGTGTCGACCAGTAATGATGATGAGTTAAAGAAACACGTCATTGATCTCGCGACTCAGGTAAGAGATTTATTGGCTGCCCGTAACTCTTCACCGAAGCTCATAAGTGAACAGAGTTTAGGAATAACTGCACAAGGTGTGGGTAGCGGGACTGCCCAAGCAGCGCCATCAGGTAGCTAGAATATTTTACGCACCAAAGCAGCTGATCAGAATGAAGTATAAAAAACAGCGGCCGGTCCCTAGGGACCGGCCGCTGTTTTTCTTGTTTCTAGATAAGTTTCGCCTTCTTCAGTGTCTGGTAGGCGCCGTTCTTCGCAACCGTGCGGAGACCCTTCGTCGATACCTTTACAGTAACGGTCTTGCCGAGCTCTGGTACGTAGATTCGCTTCTTCTGGAGGTTCGGTGAGCGACGTACTTTGCCTACAGGGTTAAATTGGGTAGCACGAGTACGGTTACTATAGCCGCCGCCGATTTGTGTCTTCTTTCCGGTGATGTCGCATTGCTTTGCCATAAAGGATTGTTTTAGTGGGGCTATACTACCACGCGCGCTTGATATTGCAAGAGAGCTTACGTAGTATACAAAGCACTATGGAACCACAACAGATTGCTCTCATCATTGCCCTTATCCTTTCCGTAGTTATTCACGAAATGGCGCATGGTCATGCTGCCAACTGGCTTGGTGACCCAACAGCTAGGCTCGCCGGTCGCCTTTCCCCTAATCCCCTCGTACACCTTGACCCTCTCATGTCGGTCATTATTCCCGGCCTCCTCATTTTGAGCGGATCGCCCATCCTGTTTGGAGCTGCCAAGCCCGTACCCTATAACCCGTACAACTTCCGCAATCAGCGCTGGGGCGAGGCCATTGTGGCGGTGGCTGGGCCACTCTCTAATATAGTGATAGCACTTATTTTTGCTGGTCTGATTCGAAGTGCGGACGTACTTGGTTTATCGGCCAGTTTCGTAGAGTTGGCTATTGGCATCATTGCCCTAAACATCTTTTTGGCACTCTTTAACATGATACCGATTCCGCCACTTGATGGGTCAAAAATCCTCCCGCGCCTTTTGCCATATGCTTTATCCGTGCGGTATGAGAGTCTTCGTCGCGTGATGGAGCACAACGTCATGCTCTCATTCGGTGTCGTTATTTTGGTGTTTGTCATGTTTTTGGGCGAGCCACTGGCTTACCTGACCCAGCTTATGGCGTACTTCCTGGCCTTTGCGTAGGTGAAACGGGGGAGGCATTAGCCGGTCGGGCTTGCAAAAAAATAAGCCTGTAGTATGCTACGCGGGCTACATTTATGGCCACCATTCAACAGCTCACAAAGAACAAGCGCCGCGACCCTATTCGTAAGAGTAAGACGGGAGCGCTCCATACTGGTTTCAACAAAATTGAAAACCACCCAAACAAGTACAATTCACCCTTTAAGCGTGGTGTGTGTACGCGTGTTACTACGAAGACTCCACGTAAGCCAAACTCAGCTATCCGTAAGATTGCTCGTGTGCGCCTTTCAAATGGTCAGGAAATTACTGCATACATTCCAGGTATTAAACACAACCTCCAGGAGCACTCAGTGGTACTTGTTCGCGGTGGTCGCGTAAAGGACATTGGTGTTCAGTACACAATCGTTCGTGGAAAGTACGACGCGACTGGTGTTGCAGAACGCCGCATGGGCCGCTCACGCTACGGCGCTAAGAAGCCAAAGGCTGGAGCTACCGCAGCTAAAAAGAAATAGGAAGTGTCGCCACCCGGCAGGGCGGGCTACCAGAAACACAATTGTGTTTCCTGAAGTGTTCAGTGGCCACATGGGCTAGTGAGTGCTTGCGGACACGCGATATCAAAATAGTCTATATTCGCTACAGATCATGAGTGCCAGGGTACATCCCTAGGGCATTATGCGAAGAATGAGCGCCCAAGCGCACGGCTCCTTTGAGCCCATTCTAGTTTGTCGAAACAATAGAGAGTCGCGTACGTATTTAATTACACAGTTAAACAAAATTATTATGCGACGACCAATTAAGAAGCGCCCAGTTGTGCAGCCAGACGTTGTGCACTCATCGGTGGAAGTAGAACGTTTGATCAACTACATCATGCTCCGTGGTCAGAAGGAAACCGCACGCAAGATTGTATACGGCGCCTTTGAAGAAATTAAGAAGGCGAACAAGGAGGCTGTCGAGCCACTTGAAGTGTTCAACACAGCGATGCGAAACGCCGGTCCACTCATGGAAGTTCGTTCACGTCGCGTTGGTGGAGCAAACTACCAGGTACCGCGTGAGGTGCGCCCAGAGCGCCGCACCGCCCTTGCCCTCCGTTGGATTATCGGTTCAGCCCGAAATCAAAAGGGAGTGCCAATGCATAAGGCCCTCGCGCAAGAGCTCATCCTCGCAGCGAAGGAAGAAGGAAACGCTGTGAAGAAGCGAGAGGATACGCACAAGATGGCTGAGGCTAACCGTGCCTTTGCTCACTTCGCCTGGTAAGAAAAAGCTAAATCGAGCGATTCACTTTGTCGCACTACGAAAAAAGACCCTCCCTGGACATTTGTCCCAGTCGGGTCTTTTTTCTTGTGCTTCGCGTGACTCATCTCGATTTAGCTTTTTCTTTACAGTTGAACCCCTGGTGTATGTATCAAAAAGCTTACAAACTCGCGCCGTCGAACTCATTGACTTTGACGGTAGAGAGGTCAAAGTCTTCGAGGCAGTTTAGGTTAATCATGGTCATGTAGTTACCCTTGCCGTCTTGGCCGTGCCCATATGACTGGACGCCGCAGGTTTTGCAAAAGGTGTGATCGATGTGATGTTTGTTGAAGTGGTAGATCGTCTGTGCGTCAGCTCCGCGCAAAAGGGTGAAGGCTGAGTCAGGAGCAAATGCGAGCAAAAACCCCTTTCGCCTACAGTGGGAACAGTTGCAGCGCATGCCTTCCGTAAACTCACCTTCTACCGTATAGGCCACCGCTCCGCAGTGACAACTGCCAGTATATGTTTTCATATAGTCATAGTACCAGAGATAGGCCTTCTTCGGGCAGGACGTATTTCGTGGATGAATACTGGCCATGCTAAAATGACACCATTATCCTAGTTATGTGTCGCGCATGAATTTTGAAAACGGGAGAGCTCAAGAGCAGTTAGTGCAGAAGTCTGGTGTTGAACTCATAGAAGCGGAGCTCGGTCTTTCGATGAAAGAAGCCACCGTCACTCAAGTGCTCGAGGCAACTGCTACCGTCCTTAAGTCATACGAGAAAAAGGCCAACAATAATGGCGGTGTGCTCGAAATGTCTGACTTAGATAGAATCGAAGAAGTGGCCTGTACCCGTAAGATGTATGAGGCCATGGCTGACGCCCAAAAAACGTATAAGAGTCTTGTAAGTCGCCTCAAAAATGTACCCATCCCTGACCTAATTGCGAACGACAATAGTGTCGAGCAAAGTAGAGTCGCTGCCTAGACTGCCCACTTATCAATTTGTTCCTTTGTTCTTTCACCCATGTCCTCATTTGATTTTGATGCCGAAATAAAACACCACCTCTCCGTCATTCTTACCCTCCGTCGCCCCAATGGTGTCTTTACCGCCGCTCCAATGGAGACGTGGTACGGAAAAGCGTGGCTCCGTGATATCTATTTCACCACCCTGGCCTTCCTTGAGACGGGCGATAAAGAGGTAACCCGCTCAGCAGCCAAGGCTCTCCTTACGGTCTTTGTAAAACACCAGGACAAAATCAATTGGGCAGTCGAGCATAAGCCTCATGCGGCCTGGCAATACATCCACGCTAGGTTTCACCCAGAGACGTTTGAGGAGTATTGGGAGGAGTGGGGTAATAGTCAGAATGATGCTGTCGGGGAGGTGCTTAACCTGCTTGTTACTCTCGAACAGATGGGCTGGAGTGTCGTTGAAACTGATGATGAGCGCGCGATGGTGCAGACCATTATTGACTACCTGGTACGTCTAGAGTATTGGCAAGATCCTGACAATGGTATTTGGGAAGAGGCGATGGAAGTGCATGCTTCTTCGATTGGCTCAGTACTCGCTGCGCTTAAAAAAGCGGCTGAGATTCCGTGGCTGACCGTTCCAGATTACGCGCTGGTTGAAGGTGAGCGCGCGCTCACTGCATTGCTTCCGCGCGAATCGGAGAGCAAGTTTTGTGACTTGGCCCTCATGTCACTCATCTACCCCTTCCAGATTACGACCGAAGAACAAACCAAAGAAATTCTCCGCAACGTTGAGTACCACCTTGTCCGGGATAAGGGTGTTCTCCGTTATAAGTGCGACCGTTACTTCAATAACAATCGTGATGGCTGGAGCGAAGAGGCCGAGTGGTGTTTTGGTCTCTCATGGCTAGCCATAATTTACGCTGAGCGCGGTGAAAAGGATAAAGCCTTTTACTACCTGAGGCGGGCCAAAGCAACGGTTACCCCCGACGGGATGGTGCCCGAGCTTTATTATTCTCATACGGACAAATGGAATGATCATACGCCTCTCGGGTGGGCGGTTAGCATGTACGTAGTGGCACTTAAAAAAGTACGCGACTTAGGGTAGCGAGAGATGTTTGGTACAATGGCATGTATGAAATACGCACTGTTCGGACTAATTGCGCTGGCCCTTATTGCTGGAATTGCTAGTACCTTTCTGTCCCCAAAGGAGGAAGAAATAATAGCGTGTACGATGGACGCGATGGTGTGTGCTGATGGAAGCATGGTTGGGCGGTCGGGACCAAACTGCGAGTTTGCGTGCCCACCTGCACCAGAAGTACCAGGCGACATCGCGGCGCAGATTGACGCAAAGAGCGACAAAATTAAGCTGACTGGACCCGCTCCTCTGGCGGTAGTGATTAATCCGTTTACCATCAGTGGTCAAGCTCGCGGACCGTGGTACTTTGAAGCGTCCTTTCCAATTTTTCTCACCAACTGGGACGGTCTCATTATTTCACAAACTGTCGCAGCCGCGCAGGGAGATTGGATGACTGAGGACTTTGTACCTTTTGTAGCCGAGCTTGATTTTGTGAATCCGTATAAGGAAGGTGATCCCGAGTTCATGAAGCGAGGGACTCTTATTCTTAAAAAAGATAATCCCTCTGGTTTGCCTGAGCACGATGACGCCCTAGAAATCCCCGTCCAGTTTGCACCATAAGTCATTGTCCGTTCTATACTGAGAGTATCCGAAAAGTATAAGTAACTCACCATGCGCAATTAATTTTAAGATCAGACGTTAATTAACTAACATCATTATATGGCCAAAGGCACCGATATGCGGAAAGAGAAGAAGAAACCAAAAAAAGATAAGGGTAAATTAGGAGGGCTCTAGCCCGACTAAATTTCCCTTATGCAGTCGCTTCACTCGTTTTGAGCATCATAGCGAAAAAACGAGTGGCAGCGACCTGCGAAAGGAGAATTGCTAGTCTGAATCGAAAAATCACCTAAATAAAAGGCGACCACCACGGTCGTCTTTTTGTTGCGGGGTGCGGGTAGGGGCGTACAATAGGTACATGAGTATATTTTCATCCTACCGAGCCTATCTTAAAGATAACCCAGAGGGCTATTGGTTTAAGCGGAAACTATACGGGTGGGGCTGGACGCCAGCCAGGTGGCAAGGGTGGGCGGTACTTGGTGGCTATCTGGTGGCGGTGTTAGTTATGGCTTTGTGGGTAGAGTACACCGTGGTGCCAAACGAAGCGGCGCCACGTGCCATTGCACTACCGTTTGCCATCCTCACACTCCTGTTGCTGCTTACCTGTTACGTGAAGGGAGAGTCACCGCACTGGCAGTGGGGACCGGAAAAACCCGAAGCTGATAACCGTCCGTAGAGTGTGGAATGTAAAGAGCCATGAGCACGTCTCTACCTTATGGAAAATAAGCTTAGAATAGTGTAAGGTAGTGCTCTAAAGCTATGTCACGCGGCGACGGTATCATTGTATTTAAAGGGGTGTCGTTTGAATACGACACCACGCGGCCTATTCTTAAAGAGGCCGATTTTGTGGTGCGCCGGGGTGCGAAACTCACCCTCATGGGGCAAAATGGCGCGGGGAAGAGTACTATCTTTGGTCTTATCACGGGCACTCTCAAACCCGAATCCGGCATGGTTAACCTCGAGCCGCGCACCACCATCGCGACCGCGCGCCAGATTATTCCGCGGGAAGAGATGACCCTCACTGTCCGGGAATTCTTCCTCAAGTGCTTCTCTGAAAAAGTTTATGACATTGACCCGCGGATTGAAGCGGTACTTGAGGTGGTGAACCTGACCCCGACCGAAAAGCAGCGCGAGACGTTTAAAGAGCGCATCATCGGCAGTTTTTCTGGTGGACAGCAAGCGCGCCTCCTCCTTGCGCAGGCCCTCATTCAAGACCCCGACATTTTGCTGCTAGACGAGCCAACTAACAACCTCGATGTAGGTGGTATTGAACACCTCACTACTTTTCTAAAAGAGTACAAAAAAACCGTTCTCGTTATTTCGCACGATGCTGACTTCCTTAATGCCTTTACTCACGGCGTTTTATACCTCAACACTCAGCGTCGCCAGGTCGAGCAGTACAACGGGAACTACCATACGGTGGTTCGCGACATCGCCGCGCAGGTAGAGAAAGAGCAGCGCCAAAATGCCCAGCTTGAGAAAGAAATTCAGGCAAATAAGGATAAGGTTAACTACTTCTCGAACAAAGGAGGCAAGATGCGTCTGGTAGCCAAGCGCATGCGTGATGAGATTGAAGAAGCCGAAGAGAATAAAGTGGATGTGCGACGAGAAGATAAAACTATCCGACCATTCACTATTGAACCACACCAGGATATTCCGCTTGAGGTAGTGAAGCTAACTTCAGTGACCGTCATCAAAAACCACGAAGCCAAAGAAGCGGAAGTGCAGTTAGTTCTCAAGCGTGCGATGCATCTCCAGATTGTCGGACCAAACGGTATTGGAAAGACAACTCTCTTAGAAAAGCTGGCCTCAGGACATGCTAAGGGTGAGCATGTAACACCCGGGGTAAAGATTGGCTACTATCGCCAGGACTTTTCGAACCTTGATTTTGATAAGACTGTATTTGAAACCCTGATGGCCTCGATGCAAAAGAAGCTTGAAGAAGAAATGCGCTCAATCGCGGCCGGCTTCCTCTTGTTTGGAAACGTAATGAAGACTAAGGTGGGGAATCTCTCGGAAGGACAAAAGGCGCTCCTCGCGTTTTGTAAGCTTACGATGGAAAAACCGGGCCTCCTCATTCTCGACGAACCTACAAACCACGTAAACTTTAGGCACCTGCCGGTGATTGCCGCAGCGCTGAATGAATATAAGGGCGCAATGATTTTGGTGTCACACGTCCCTGATTTTGTTTCGCAGATTCGTATTGACGATACCCTCGACCTTGCCAAGCTTTCAACTAAAAAATAATCGACTATCTAATACAGTCAGTGTCCGAAAACCCCTCCTACTACCATGCCTGGTAGTAGGAGGGGTTTTGATACGCTTTAACATTAGTGTATGTGTCAGTTAAAACGATTCAAGTAGAATACTCATATCTGAGAGTGATACCCGACCGTCTTCGTTTAGGTCGCCGGCGAGGTTGCCGGCCACGAAGTGTTGCAGGAAGACACTGACGTCAGCCAGCGATTGCTGTCCGTCGCCGGAGAGGTCGATGTTTACGGCTGTACTCGTTACCACCACCTGGGTCGTGCGCTGATCCATATGTACGATTGGTGTTGCCTCGGCAGTGACGGTAAAGAGAGCGTCGATAGGGGGAGGAATCGTTGCGTCGGAGCCAAGCCCATCGTGTTTAAGAATTTGAGCACGGGTAATTTCGATAGCGCTCACGCCTACCACTTTGCTTTTGAAGGTGATAGTAATGAGAGTACCGCTCCCTGTGAAGCCACCGGCTCTTGTGCTACCACCGGCAAAGCCGACAGTTCCGTCACTGTTTTTATACCACGGTTCTTCGGCCCATAGGTCGGCGATGGAATTGTTGTAATCAATACGGGCAACTTCAAGCTTTGTGCTATCGAATTGCAGTTCTCCCGCAAAGGCGTTAACGGGTATGGATGATTCGACGACCACCTGCACAACTATTTCTGCACCAGCGAGACTCATTGCGCTGCTTGGAGAAATTGCCATGCTGGTCGCAGGTACCTCTACCTGCATGACGTAACTGCTGAGACCGATAAACGCAGCGATGATACTAGCAACCAAGATGCGGCCTCCGGTAAATGCAAACATATATTAAGTATACCACAGTCTCGGGTGGCCGAAAGGCTACTGTTGGCCGGCTTTAAGAGAGCGCTTTTGGACCCGACGAACCCCTTCAGCGATAACAATTGAAACGACGAATAAGACCACTGAAACACCGACCAGGCGGATATCAATCATCGAAAAAGAGAGACCTTCTGCAAGTAAGCTTTTGAGACTTACCGCTGTGCCCAGCGCGGTCAAAGTAGCGATGCCAGGGACGGACCCAACGGCGGTAGCAATAACGAACGGCAGGTAACGTAGTTTTAAAATTCCCGATACAAAGTTTACTACATCAAAGGGAAAATAGGCGAGGCGCATAAAAAGAATGGTTTCAAAGGGTGCACGCTGCAGTGGTCCAATCCAGCGGGCAAGCTGGTTCATGAGTCCGGGCGCCGGTCGGGCCAAGACGCGCCCGACGCCATAGGCGGTGCTGGCAGAAAGGTTGGCCCCGATGAGCGTATACACGAGGGCTGGCCAAAACCCAAAAATACTACCGGCAAGGACGGTAAAGACGGTGCTTGGTAAAAACGCAAACGGTTGCAACGTATAGGCGATGATATATAAGAGGGGTGCACGTGGGTCTGTAGAAAGAAAGACAAATAGTTCATACAGCATGTCTTTCATGGAAAGGCCGTGAGTACCGTAGTAATAATACAGACAAAAGATGGCTATACACCACAAAGCCGCCGCTACCCAGGTGGCGGGGATGTGAAAGCGACTGGTTTTAAATACGGAAGCCAAGCGCATAGTCCTTCGTAGCGTACCACAGTCGTGGACGCGTAGGCGTTTCGTGCGTACACTAAATGGTATGAATGCAGCATCGGTAATCAGCGTGCCGCCCACCGCGATTGTTATTTTAGGGGGTACAGGAAATTTAGCGGAAACGAAACTCCTGCCGGCGCTCTTTGATTTATTTGTACGTAAAGATTTACCGTCGGCTTTTGTGGTCATCGGACTTTCCCGTAAGGCCTGGGGGGATGCTGACTATCAGCGCTATGTGAGGGAGGCGGTGTCGCTCGCTCGGCCGCACGCTGCTCAGTCAGCCCTTACAGATTTTGCCGGACTGGCGCGCTATCGACGCGGGGCCTTTGACGACGCACTCACCTATGAAGCGCTTAAGGAGGCCTTGACCTTGGCCGACGCAGGTTTTGGTCAGTGTACAAACAAACTATTTTACCTCGCCGTACCACCACAATTTTATAGCAGTATTTTTACCCAGCTGGCGACCTCAGGCGTGATGACGCTCTGCAATAGGTACGAGGCCTGGTCGCGGGTCTTGGTGGAAAAGCCCTTTGGGCGTGACCTCGAGACCGCGAAGGCGCTTGAGGCGCAGCTTGCCGAGCAATTTTCCGAAGACCAAATTTATCGCATTGATCATTATCTAGCGAAAGATGCGATTGAAAATATTTTGGCCCTCCGCTTTGGCAATCGAGTCCTTGCGGACTCATGGCATAGAGGTGAAGTAGAGAGTCTAGCGATACGCGTCCATGAAACGAAGGATGTTGCCACTCGTGGATCTTTTTATGATGGCATCGGCGCACTCCGTGATGTTGGGCAAAATCACGTTCTGCAAATATTGGCACTCATCACCATGGAAGCGACAGCCCTTGGAGACGTAGCGGCAATGCGTCGGGCTCGGGCCAGGGTCTTAGGAGCGCTCACGTCTCCAACCATTTTTGTGCGAGGTCAATATGATGGGTACCTCGATACCGAAGGCGTCTCTACCGACTCACGTACGGAAACGTACTTCAAAGTAGTAACCACTATCGATGTGCCGCAGTGGCAGGGGGTGCCGATATTTCTCGAGGCGGGTAAGGCACTTAAAGAAAACCGGATTGACGCGGTGATTACCTTTAAGGCGAAGCAGCTGTCGGCGACGGATGGGGTGCCTCATCATAATGTGCTCACTATAACGATTGCCCCAGAAGTACGTATTACCTTACGTGTCTATGTAAAGAAACCCGGTTTTGCGTTTGCGCTTGAACCCCGTGAGCTTGAGCTTACGCACACACTGGCCGCCGATAGTTACTCACCCGAAGCCTATGCCCGGGTTCTGTATGACTGTATAGCCGGCGACCAAACCCGGTTTGTGAGCAGCGAAGAAGTGACCGCCGCTTGGCAGTTTATTACACCACTGCTGGCAAGCGAAGCGCCGCTACGCTACTACGCGGTGGGGTGCGAAAATCCCGACGATGTTTCGGATACGAATATCGCTCAATAAAATTTCTTATGAACATTAAAACTCACAGCGATCCCGTAAGTGGAGCCGTGAAAGCCCTCGAGGATGTTTTAAGAGCCAGTAGTGATAATGCAGTGCTGCTTTTGCTGTCAGGAGGTTCTGCTCTTGCTCTGCTAGATCAGCTCCCCGACAGCGTGTTTGGCCCTGATCTCGCAATTGCCATGCTCGACGAGCGGTGGAGTAACGACGAGACGATTAACAACTACGCGCAGCTCATGACGACCGATTTTTATAAACGTGGCCGTGCGGCCGGAGCAACGTTTTTCGACTCACGCCCCCACAGAGATGAGACAGCGGTTGCTCTGGCTGCTCGGTATGAATTATTTTTGCGCACCTGGCGTGCCACCAATCTGGATGGTGTCGTGATTGCCACGCTTGGAATGGGGGCTGATGGACATACAGCTGGAATCTTTCCGGGCTATGTCGAGGTACTGAGTGCGGCGGGGGAGTGGGTGGCTGCCTATGGGGTGCCATCGAGTATGAATCCTTTCACGGTACGGGTGACTGTCACCCCGCGGTTTCTCACAAGCGAGATTGAGAGTGCGATAGCACTGGTCGTCGGGAACGAGAAGCGGACAGTCCTCCACAAACTGACCGCAACGACTGACCCCGAGATGTACCCGGCCGCCCTGTGGCACAGGTTACCAAAAGTAACCGTTTTCAGTGACCTCTAGCTGGTTGCCGTTTTTGCCCCAGTGTCGTATAGTACTCGCGTTTCGGCCGCAAGGCTTTTTCTTTTCTCTAAGCGCGTCAGCGAGGTGAAAAAGAAGGAATTACAAACACATTATTTTATTTAATACATATATAAGTATGGCCCGAGAATTCCCCCTAGAGCGACTACGTAACTTTGGTATTGTTGCGCACGTTGATGCCGGAAAGACCACCACTTCAGAGCGAGTGCTCTTTTACACGGGTATGAGTCACAAGATTGGTGAGGTGCACGATGGTGCCACCGTTACCGACTGGATGGAGCAAGAGCGTGAGCGAGGTATTACGATTACGGCTGCTGCAATTTCGTGTAACTGGTCAAAGACAAATGTGGTTGACCGTAAGGACAAGTCACAGATGTACACGTTCAACATCATCGACACTCCAGGTCACATCGACTTTACTGCCGAGGTTAAGCGGTCTATGCGCGTGCTCGACGGTGCAGTGGTTGTGTTCGACTCGGTTGCTGGTGTAGAGCCACAAAGTGAAACCAACTGGGGCTATGCGGACGAAGCGAAGGTGCCACGTATCTGTTTCATCAATAAGATGGACCGTATGGGGGCAGACTTTGAAAAGTCATACAAGAGTATCCTCGAGCGTCTTTCAAAGAAGGCGGTGCGTGTGCAGCTTCCCTGGGGTGCTGAAGACCAGTTTAAGGGGGTGGTTGACCTCGTGAAAATGAAGGCCTACACGTTCTCTGGTGAAATGGGTACCATTATTACCGAAGTAGAAATTCCAGATGAACTTCTCGCTGACGCTAAGAAGTACCGAGCTGAGCTTATTGAGAAAGTAGTTGAGCACGATGATGTGCTCATGGAAGCTTTTCTCGGTGGCGTAGAGCCAACGCTCGAAGACCTCATGAAAACCCTCCGCAAGGCGGTGCTCGCAAATGAAATTTTCCCCGTGTTTACCGGTTCAGCGCTTAAGAATATCGGCGTACAGCTCGTGCTCGACGGTGTGGTGGACTACCTTCCGGCGCCAACCGATCTTGCTGACATTAAGGGCACTCACCCAGACAGCGGCGATGACATTACCCGCAAGCACTCTGACGACGAGCCGCTTTCAGCGCTCGCCTTTAAGCTCCAGGACGACAAGTTTGTCGGTCAGCTCGTGTTCTTCCGCGTGTACTCAGGTACCGTGAAGGCCGGGAGTTACATCTACAACTCAACGACCGGAAATAAAGAGCGCGTTGGTCGCATCGTTCGCCTCCAGGCTGACAAGCGTACTGAAATTGAAGAAGTGTATGCTGGTGAAATTGCTGCCGGTGTCGGGTTTAAGGAAGTGAAGACCTCACACACCCTCTGTGACGAAGCAAAGCCAATTGTGCTCGAGCAGATTACTTTCCCAAACCCAGTGGTAGCGATGCGGGTTGAGCCAAAGACAAAGAACGACCAGGAGAAGATGGGTACTGCGCTCAAGCGTCTTTCTGACGAGGACCCTACGTTCAAAGTTTCAACCGACGAAGAGACCATGGAAACCATTATTGCTGGTATGGGTGAGCTCCACCTTGAAATTCTCGTTGACCGCATGAAGCGAGAATTCGGCGTAGAAGCAAACGTCGGCGCACCACAGGTGGCCTACCGAGAAACCATTCAGCGCGAAGCAGAAGCTGACTACAAGTACGCCAAGCAGTCAGGCGGTCGTGGTCAGTATGGTCACGTAAAGATTAAGATTCGCCCAATGCAGCCGCTCGAGGAAGGTGAGACCACTGCCAAGAACGTCACTCGTGAAGATCACTTCGAATTCATCAACAGTATTAAGGGTGGTGCGATTCCAAACGAGTTTATTCCAGCCGTTATGAAGGGTGCCAAAGAAGCGATGGCTCGTGGATTTGTGGCTGGGTACAAGATGGAAGACGTTACGGTTGAGCTCTATGACGGTTCCTTCCACGATGTGGACTCTTCAGAAATTGCCTTCAAGCTCGCTTCTATCTATGCCTTTAAGGAGGCAGCCAACAAGGCCGGCGCCGTGCTCCTTGAGCCAGTGATGAAGATTGAAGTGCGTACTCCAGAGCAGTTCATGGGTGACATCAACGGAAACATCTCAAGTAAGCGAGGTCAGGTTGAAGGTATGAGCGAGCTCGGTGACAAGAAGGTGATTACCGCGCTTGTGCCGCTTAAGGAAATGTTTGGGTACACGAACAACCTCCGATCAATGACCCAGGGCCGCGCATCAATGACGATGACGTTTGACCACTACGAAGTGGTACCACCAAACGTGGCTATGGAGATTCGGAAGGCGCGAGGCGTAAAAGACGTTGAAGAGGAGGCCTAAGCCGACGCAAGTCTTTTACGAATCTTGTGAGCTACTTTGTGAGTGAAGCGAAACAAAGTGGCCACAAGGTGTGCTGGCCGCTGTAGGCGGTGAAGGATGTGGAAGAAGATGTCTAGAAATAAGGAGCCGTTTACGGCGACTATATTTTATTTAGGCAAACACTTGGCTAGATTCGACCTTCAAGGGGAGAATCTAGCCATTAGTGTTTGTAAGCCTAAGTTAATAGGCTGGAAGCAAAAGCAGCGCGGGCCAGAGGCCCGCGCTGCTTTTGTAATCACTAGAGACTATCGGTAGTTACAGTCGTGGGTACGGCGGGGTTTCTGCATCTCCTTCGGGTGTATGCTGGAAGTAGGGAAGGAGAAACGCCATGGACGGAGTCATAAAGACCGTAGTGGTCGAACCGGGCATTATCTTTGAGTATCTCAAGCTGCAGCAAAAGCGGGGGATAATCAGACCAGATGTTATCCTGGTCGTGCAAATTACATCAGAAGGGACGTTGTCGGGGATAGAAGAAGGCAAAGCCGCCACCTAATTACCGTGGCGGCTTTCTCAGGTTGCAAATCTACGCTCGTCTGGTACTATTGCCGCACCGTCACAGTCCTTACAGGATTGCGAAGGAGCGAATATATACTGCTCTTTTACACCGCTGTGGTGTGTAGTCGACGCGCGCTTGTTCTCGCGCCGCGTCGCTTGCACGCCTAGCCCGGCTTTTTCGTAAGCAGCTGTGTACGGTAATTATCAACGTCATTTACTTAATTTTATGGCAGATTTCGATCGTACAAAGCCACACGTCAACGTAGGTACTATTGGCCACGTTGACCACGGAAAGACCACCTTGACCGCTGCGATCCTCAATACGCTCAACAAGCGTGGTGGTGGATACGCTGCTAACGTTAAGGCTGTAGAAGATATCGATAAGGCCCCAGAAGAAAAGGCCCGCGGTATTACTATTTCGCTCTCACACTCTGAGTACGAAACTCCAAATCGACACTACGCGCACATCGACGCGCCAGGTCACGCTGACTACATCAAGAACATGATTACGGGTGCTGCCCAGATGGATGGTGCTGTACTCGTGGTGGCTGCAACCGACGGTGCGATGCCACAGACACGTGAGCACGTTCTCCTCGCAAAGCAGGTGGGTGTACCAAACATCATCGTGTTCCTCAACAAGGTAGACATGGTTGATGACGAAGAAATGGTGATGCTTGTAGAAGAAGAGCTCCGAGAGCTCCTCACCAAGAACGGCTTTGATGGCGCAAACGCACCAGTGATCAAGGGTTCAGGCCTCCAGGCCCTCAACGACCCAACCTCACCATGGGGCGACAAGGTTATCGAACTCGTTGATGCTATGGACTCGTACTTCCCAATGCCAGTACGTGACCTCGACAAGCCATTCCTTATGCCGATCGAAGACATCTTCTCAATTGAAGGTCGCGGTACGGTAGTGACTGGTCGTGTAGAGCGAGGAAAAGTAAAGGTAGGTGAGGAAGTAGAAATCGTTGGTATAAAGCCAACCGCAAACACCACTGTTACTGGAGTTGAAATGTTCAACAAGCAGCTCGATGCTGCCCAGGCTGGTGACAATGCTGGTATCCTCCTCCGTGGTGCAAAGAAGGAAGAAGTGCACCGTGGTCAGGTACTCGCGAAGAAGGGTTCTGTTACTCCACATACTGAGTTCGAGGCGGAAGTATACGTACTTTCGAAGGATGAAGGTGGTCGTCACACCCCGTTCTTTACTGGCTACAAGCCGCAGTTCTACATCCGTACTACGGACGTAACTGGTGACGTAACATTGGCAGAAGGTGTTGAAATGGTTATGCCAGGCGACACTGCAAAGTTCAAGGTAAAACTCGTAGCTCCAGTCGCTCTCGAAGACCAGCAGAACTTCGCGATTCGTGAAGGTGGTAAGACGGTAGGTGCCGGTGTCGTAACTAAGATCGTCGCTTAACCGCAACGCTTCTTCTAGATTAATTACCAATCTGTTATGGCCACTGATACCTCAAAAAAGGAAGCCAAGGCCGTAAAGGAGCCTAAGGCAGTGCCTGGTGAAATCAGCAAGCTGCGGATCCGAGTCCGTGCCTACGAGCACAAGATTCTCGATGCGTCAGTAAAGCAAATCATAGACACCGCTGCACGCTTCGACGTGAAGGCAGTGGGACCCATTCCACTCCCGACCGAGATTAAGAAGTACACGGTTAATCGCTCGACCTTCGTGCATAAAGACGCGCGAGAACAGTTCGAGATGCGTATGCACAAGCGAGTAATCGATATTCTCAATCCTGGACCAAAGATCATTGAAGCCCTCACGAACCTCTCACTCCCATCAGGCGTGAATGTGGACGTGAAGATGATGTAATAATTTGCTTAGGCAAATTATTCCTCCCAGCACTTGCTCGGAAGCAAAAAAAACCTCTGCTTGGCAGAGGTTTTTTTGCTTCTCTCACTTCGTTTGGTAGTAAGCTCAAAACTTCTTTACGAAGTTACAGCAAAGTAAAAACTCCACCTCGGTGGGGTTTTTGCTATTTAGAAATACGTTAACTACGTTTTAAGCTTACTCCCTTCGCTTACTCGGAAATTAATAGAGGCTATCACGTGCATTAAATTCGCTCGTATCGCTCGGTATGCATTGTTCCTCAAAGAGGAATTAGCTCCGACAGCGAACTACAAAGAACTACCGGCTTTCGCCGGGGTTCTTTTTGGTTGTTGCTGTCTACGTTTGTTCGCAAATAAAAAAATGTCATCACTGTTTTTAATTGCCTCACTTCATGTGCGTGAGTACCTGTTCCCTTAACGCTCCTTAACCTAAGGCTCCACTCATATATATGAGTGGAGCCTAAATTTTTAGGCGAAGTACTTGGCTGGTTCGGGTGGAGTGCGTGCGAGGCTTTAAAAAATTTGTTGTGTTTTTTAATACCACATTCCTGTGCTAGGGTATTCAGGAATAGTACATCCGAGAAGAAAGGAATCCGATTATGGATCCGTATTTTGAACTCTGCCATAAGCCACGCGAAGGCATGGAGCTGACACTTGATCAACAGTTGGCACGCTGGATTAAGCAGACAGCGCGCGTGCGCGGACAAACTGAAGCCCAGGTCATCCGCGATGGACTAATACTTCTCCGTCAGCAGCAAGAGCCTCACCCCCACATCGAGCCTACCACCTTTCACGAGCGACCATCATATTTTGACGTAGTCGCTCGTTGGAATTCCTGGTGGTAAAGAGCGCCGCCCTCTCATGGGGCGGCGTTTTGCTACCTTTACATCTAATGTCCGATACAGTACGGTGATGCAATACGTTCTTCACAATCTGTAAAGGAGAGCCGCGATGAGTAGTCAAGGATCCCCAGATAGCTTTATTTTCTGCCCAATTTTCCCGAATCGTCGCTCGATGACTCTGGGTGAATGTAAGGAGCTGACGGTAAGGCCAAGCATTAATCTGAGCTGCCATGAATTCCGGTGTCCCTCAGTAAACCGAGCCTGTGCCCTGTGTGTAAAAGAGTCTCCGCGCCACTGTTACGCGGTTAATCTGAGCTCAAGAGAATCAACTCTTTGTACTGACCATGCGCGAGATGTTCGAAAAGTGGACGTCCCACCAAGGCGCCCGATGCCTCAAGTGCAGCGTGACGAGCCTTGGCGGGTGGGTGCCGCCCAACCGTTTGTGGCGCGAAACGACGTAGTGAAGCTTGAGCTTCAGCGGGACGACTGGAAGCGTAACCGTCAGAAAAAAACCAGGCCGAAGACGGAAACCGCTGGACCGTCGCCTCTGCCGCCGTCTCAGAAATCCACTGAACAAAAGTCGAACAAGACTACTTTAACTCTCGGGGAGCGCCGGCAGGTTGCTGGGTACTTTGCCATGCGCACCAAGATGGCGGGAGTATCAGCCGATATGGTAGCCGATATGTTGGGGCTTTCTGTAGTGGCGGTAACCGCCTACTGGAACGAACTCCTTTCGACTGAATGATAAACATACAAACAGGTGCGCCTCAGCGCCGGGCTTATCCCGGCGTTTTTTTTGCATGGACGAGTAGCCGATGGTGCCACACGAGCCCGATTGGGGAGGTCTTTATTTGAAGTCAAGACGGTGGTAATCCTGGCTGCTTTAATGCGAGCTGAGCCACAAAAATTTTGTTGCCTGACTGCGCCCAGCATCTCCATCGAGTGAGTAACCACTCCAAGCCATGGTGCGCGGTACACATGGTCTCGATATTCTTTAGTATGAGAAAGGAAATGTTCTTACAGAAAAATATCGGAGCGCTAGCCGCTGCTCTTACTCCGACCGTACCCCTTACCGGGGGGTCAATCAATTTTGTATAATCTTTACCAAATAATTTGTATGTGTCGTAGTGGTGAATGCTACTAATTGTGGGAAACAAACATGGCGTTTTTTTTATGGAGTATACTTAATTCATTATCGCGAATTAAAAAGTATTATGATTTCAAGACTTATTGGAGCTGTCTGTCTGCTGTTCATGGCGCCAGCGCTCGCTGCCGCACAAATAATTAACCTACCAACCATCCCGCAGCCTGCTACTGGCGAGCTTGTCGGTTTTATCCTCCAAAACCCTACCTCAAGCAGTATCCCAGCCGGGCCAGTGCAGATGGGGCAGGCCTTCGTGGCCGGGGATCTTCCCGGGAATTCAGGAGTAGTCGCGGAAGTACGAGGAAATAATGTCCCTACCCAAATCGACGTTAAGACCAAGTATCCCGACGGCTCGGTCCGGTTTGGTGTCGTCACCATGCTGGCACCGAGTATTGCGGCCAACTCAAGCAGCAACGCCATGCTGAATCCTGCTTCCCAAAGTGGTACTCCACTCTCGCTCGCTACCATGCCGAACTACTCTGTGGTCGTGACTCTGAAAACTTCTAGTAATACCTATACGTTTGATGCCGCCAAGCTGCTTGCGACTGAGCTCACTGCGGGACGGGTTACCTACTGGCGCCAAGGGCCAGTGGTAACTGAAGGTCGGTTTGAGGTACCGGTTGTCTCATCAATGCGCCTTGTATTCGACGTCTCGAAGTTTGCTGATGGTACGTACACGACTGATGTGCACTTCAACAATGATCATGCAATGACGAGTAGTGGAGACACTTTAAACTACACGGCCACTATCGCCCAGAATGGTTCGACGGTGTACAACAGTGGCAGTCTCACCCACCACCAGTATCAAACCTGGCACAAGATGATTTACAGTACCGGGCAAGAGACGCGGGTGAATGTGCAGCGTGATATCCCGTACCTTATGTCTACAGGTGCAATTCTCAACTTCGAAACATCATTTGGGGTTGATAGTAACCACATGCCTAGTAATACCTATGAGCCACTAGGAATTGGAGGTATCGCTACCTACATGCCTGGGACTGGTGGACGCCAGGACATTGGTCCAATTACCGGCACAAATGGTGCGTGGTTGCTGACTCAAAGTGATACTGCGGCCAAGTCAGCGCTCGCTCAAGCCGATGCCGCAGGGAGTGTGCCGTGGCACTACTACGACCCAACCACTAAGGATTATCTTTCTCTTGATAAATATCCGACCCTCTGGGCTGATGGTCGAGGCTACCCAACTCTAACTCAATTCACGAAAGATGATGTGTGGTCACCTGAAAATGCCCATCAGCCTGCGCTTAGTTTCATTCCGTACCTGTTTACTGGTAGCCGCTATCATCTTGATCAAATAAATGCCCAAGCATCTTGGACAGTGATGGCTGGGTGGAATGCGCCTCGGCAAGATGGACTTGGTTTGGTTGTTCATGATATGAACCAGGTTAGAGGTGCTGGCTGGGATCTTCGACAAATTGATGAGGCAGCGTGGGCTAATCCTGATGGAACGACAGCTAAAAATTATTGGCAAAAAATTCTAAACAATAATCTTGACCACTTAATTAGTCGAGCCGCCGCCGAGGGTCCTGCACAAGGTGAGGCGCGTGGCTACTTCACGGGTGTAGACGGTGATTTTCCTCCGGCCGTTAAGCCGTGGCAACAAGATTATCTGTTGAGTTCTTTGGCTGCGTCTGCAAATCGTGGTAGTGCCAAAGCAAAACAGGTGGTCGGGATAATGTCTAACTACGTTATCAACCGCTACAATAAAATGAACAATCCATTAGTGGGCTTTAACTACGGTTTTGCCATGTACGCTAATGGTAAGCCGGTTACTACGTGGTTAGGAATCTCGAACTTAAACGTGGAGTACGATGGTGGGGAAGGCACCTACGGTCCAAGTGGTCTTATGTCTCTCGCAAACGTCTATAATGTCACGGGGTCTAGTGAAGCCTTGCAGACCTACGACAAAATGTTGGCCCTCAAACCAAAATTTACTGATGTTGAGTCGTATCAAAAAGATTTTCAGTTTAGAGTTACTCCACGCCGCTCAGGAATGATTTCTGTACCGACAACTCCAATTCCAGAACCAGCTCCACTCCCCGCTCTGCCAGCACTAGGTTTCATTACTGGTGACCGAATTAGTCTAACCACTGGTACGAATGTCCGTGCGACCGCTAACGGTACCATCCTCGGCACGCAGCCTTTTGGAGCCCTTGGAACGCTTCGCTCTGGTCCGATCAGTGCTGGTGGGTACAATTGGTGGAGTGTCGATTATGATTCTGGGCTTGATGGTTACAGTGTTGATATGTACATGACAAAAAGTAGTGCATCCACACCTACTCCATCCCCAATTCCAACCTTGGTACCGACCGTAACGCTGAGTCTCACTTCCTCTAGTATTGTTAGGGGTCAAACTACAACGCTGACTTGGTCAAGCGCGAACGCCACTGCGTGTACCGGTACCGGCTTTACCGCTGGAGCGACTGCTGGTTCACAAAGCCTTTCTCCAGAAACTACAACCACCTATACACTCACCTGCACTGGCACTGGCGGCTCCGCACAGAAGTCTGTTGTAGTAGCTGTATCTGCACCAGTAGCACAAGCAGATGCTGGCGGTCCTACGGGGTATACCAAGTGTGCAGAGGAGGGAGGTACCTGTTCGTTTGCCGGTACCGCAAGTGTTGCTTATGGTGCTAACGGAGCCTTCAATTACCGCTCAATAACAGCCAGTACCGCCTGCACCAATGCAGTGTTTGGTGATCCGTTGCCAGGCGTTGTTAAGGCGTGTTACTTCAAGTTAGCCAGCACAGCACCAACCTCAACCGTATCAATCAGTTCTGATGGTACGTCGGTCGGTGGAGGTTCACGTTCTACCCTGATAACTCCTGAAGGAACGTGGTCGTTCGGTACTAGTAGAATAAGTGGTGGTTGGAGGATTAACCTGAATGGTAAATCCGCTCTGTTGACCGGGAATCGGATGGTGGTACTCAATGGTGGAAAATTGTACGCACGCAACAGTAAGGGTGTCTGGTATCTCCGGGATGTAGCTGCTGCGACGTGGAGTCGAACGATAAACCCAGAAACCTCACTCCCGCCACCTACTACTCCTGGATTGAGTCCAGATGGAGCAGTCATTTCAGTGTCCAGTGGTGGTAGTCTAACTACAGCCGCAGGAACGTGGTCGTTTAGCACCCAGACAGTACCCGGCGGTAATCTGGTTCTTCTTAACGGAGCATCGGCTGTCGGAGGTGGAGGTGTTGAACTTCATGTGCTTAATGGCGGAAAGCTCTATACGCTCAACAACACAAGCGTCTGGTATGAATATAGTAATGGTGCTTGGAAACAAGTAAGCGACCCGCGAACGAGTGTAGAACCAACTATTGTAACTCCCACCAGCTACACCATTACCTTGGCAGGGACAAGTCAGAACCTGCTCAATCCCCTCACGCTGCCAACCGTCACGATTGCTGCGGAGCGCGGTGCCTGGGTGCCACGTCTTGTTGGTACTACCGCGAACGATGTGTTTGAAGCTGTCGAATTTGGTGGAGGAGCTACGTTCGTTAGTGGTGGCGGTAACGATGTGTTCTATGTCGGAGGTTCTGAAGTCATAGAGGGAGTGGATGTAAGCGCTAACACTGCCGTAATTACCCGTCACGGCTGGGGAGTGTACACGCTTCCAAGCGCCATCGATACTATTATCTATGGCGGAGACGCGACGTCTAACTTAACCATCGAAGGCAATGCGAGTGCAAATATTTTGGTTGGCTCACAAAATACATCTGATACAAGGTTCAGGATTAATGGTATGGGTGGAAACGATACGATTGTTGCGAGAAACCAGGCTGAAGAAATTACAGTTTCATCAGGTAATGGATCAGACACTATTATCGGTTTTGCTACAGGAAGCACTCGTCCGGACGAAATAATCCTTTCAAGTGGAGCCTTTAATAACTGGACAGAGCTAAGGGCAGCGTTGACTCAGGTCGGCTCGAACGTAGTACTGACATTCAAGAATGGTGAGACGTTAACGTTCGTTAACAAGGTGCTCACTGATTTTACACCGGCTCGTTTTCCGAATGTTCCTGCGAGTGGATCTGTATTAGGAATCAACGACATACGCTTCACGATATCTGACCGTCTCTCACTTCGCTCTTCAGGCGAACAGGTCCGTGTCCTGCAAGCAGCCCTCAAGCGTCTTGGCTACTTTAGTGGGGAGGCTACCGGTTATTTCGGACCGGTTACCGAAGCTGCGGTACGATCATTCCAGGCTGCCCATGCCCTTGATGCCCTTGGCATCGTGGGACCGCAGACACGCCTGCTGCTCGGCACCCAGCAATAATCCCGCTAAAACGAAAGGAGAAACAGCCGTCGTTGACGGCTGTTTTTTGTTGGAGTATTCTCCAGCGCGGAAGCAACCCGAAGGACACTCCAATGGCAAAAAAGCCGACTCCTGAACCGACTGCGCGCCCACCATTCAAAATTTCCTCTGACGAGGCAGTCCAGTTTCTCGAGAAGCAGAGTAAACAAATGACAGGCTCAGACGACTCGGCGGTGATTCGCCGAGCGCGGAGCCTGTTCAGGCTTGCAGCCAAGCCGAATAAGAACTGAATTAGGCCTCTCGGGGCACAAAATCCCGGACCGCTGTCAGTAATGACAGCGGTCCTCACCTTTTATAGAGCTTAAGGCAAAAAGTGGAGCCTTCCTTAGCCTTGCATTTTTAGCAAACCCACGTATAGTACCGGGGACATTCATATAAGACCTACGTCCCCCTAGGGCTAATTACCCCGGGAGAACCAATGGGCAGCTGCAATACCACGTCCGTGGGGCACTGTCCCTGGTCGTGGTTTTGTTATAAATGGCGAGCATTTATCACTTATAAGCAACTATGAAATTCGTTCTCGGAACCAAAGAGCGCATGACCCAAGTCTTCGATGAGACTGGCCGCGCGTGGGCAGGTACGGTTCTCCGTGTCGCACCACAGGTAGTCACTCAGATAAAGACGGTTGAAAAAGATGGATACCACAGCGCGCAGGTAGCCAGTGGTGTACAGAAAGAAGAGCGTGTAGCAAAGGCTCAGCGGATTGCCTTTGGCGGCGCGTTTAAGCACGTTCGTGAAATGGAAATCTCAGGTGATCTTGAGAAGGGTGCGCAGTTTGATGTTTCAGTCTTTGTCCCTGGCGACACCATTATGGTGACGGCTATTTCAAAGGGTAAGGGTTTCCAGGGTGTAGTAAAGCGTCACGGCTTTGCCGGTGGGCGGCGCACTCATGGTCAGAAGCACTCAGAACGTGAACCAGGATCAATTGGTGGTGGTGGCCGCGCTGGCGGTCGCGTTGCCAAGGGTATGCGTATGGCCGGCCGTATGGGTGGCGATACTATCACGGTAAAGAACCTCAAGGTTCTCCAGGTAAATGCGGCGGAAAATCTCCTCCTCGTTTCCGGTGCCGTTCCAGGTCGAGCAGGAACCTTAGTCGAGGTGCGTAGCATCTAACCTAATTACTAATATTATATGGATGCAAAAGTATATACACACGACGGCGTAGAGAAGGGAATGGTCAACCTCCCTGAGACGCTCTTTGGTGTGGCCTGGAACGACGACCTCGTTCATGAAGTGGTGGTCGGCATGCAAGCCAACGCGCGCGCTGGAACCGCGAACACAAAAACTCGTGGAGAAGTACGTGGTGGTGGTAAGAAGCCATGGAAGCAGAAGGGTACTGGTCGCGCACGACATGGTTCCACGCGTAGTCCAATCTGGACTGGTGGTGGTATCTCACACGGACCACGGAGTGACAAAGACTATTCGGTAAAGATTAATAAGAAAGTACGCCAAAAGGCGCTCGCCTGCGTGCTCTCTCGAAAACTGACCGACGGTGAGATTCTTTTTGTCGAATCTCTCGGCGTGGGTGCACCAAAAGCAAAGGATGCCAAGGCCGTGATTGCTGCTGTGGCCAAGGGAAGCGGACAGGCGCAACTAGCAACGAAGCGCAAGAATGCTGCCCTCGTGCTCTTGCCAGCTCGTCACGAAGCCACCGAACTTTCGTTCCGAAACTTCGGTAACATGACCGTCATGCAGGCTAAGGATGTGAGTCCAGTTGACCTGCTTACTTATAAGTACGTTATTGTCGCGGAGCCGATAAGTGCCATCGAGGTACTTGAGAAGCGCGTGGTAGCAACCTCTAAGGCAAAGTAATATGGGACTCTTCACACGAACAAAGAAGGCTGAAGCCCCAAAGGCTGCAGCCAAGGTAAGTAACAAAGGAGCTGGACCACTCGCAACCGACCGTGATCTCCGTGGTGTCATCATCCGGCCGCGAGTAACTGAAAAGGCAGTAAGTAAGTCAGACCAAAATGTGTACACGTTTCTCATTCGCCAAGGCGCAACTAAATTTGATGTCCGGGACGCTATCAAGGAACTCTACAAGGTAACGCCAGAAAAGATTCGCACCGTTACCAAGGCACCAGCGGTTCGTCCATCAGGTTCACGTAACCGTATGGTCAAGGTTGCCGGCATGAAGAAGGCGTACGTGTACCTTAAGAAAGGCGACACCATTAATCTCGTCTAATTATGAAATTCTATAAACCAACCTCGGCCGGCCGTCGCGATGGATCGGTCGTCGAGTACAAAAAGAAGCTCACGACTACAAAGAGTGAGCCGCACAAGGCACTCGTAGCGGGAAAGCGTTCGACTGGTGGCCGAAACAGCCAGGGTCGTACGACTAACCACTATCGTGGTGGCGGAAACAAGCGCACCTACCGTATGGTGGACTTCAAGTACAACAAGCTAGGTGTACCAGCGAAGGTAGAGGCGATTGAATACGATCCAAACCGCAACGCCTTTATCGCCCTAATCGTGTACCGTGACGGTGAACGCCGCTACGTGATTGCCCCACAGGGTCTCGGCAAGGGTGATGAGGTGGTGACAGCAGCAGACGCCAAGCCAAAAATTGGTAACCGTCTCCCGCTCACTGCTATCCCGGTTGGAGCATTCGTGTACAACATCGAAATCAAGCCAGGGAAGGGAGCGCAGCTCGTTCGGAGTGCTGGTAGTTATGCTGAAGTGGTAGCCCAAGACGGTGCCTACACCCTCATCAAGATGCCATCAACGGAAATCCGAAAGATTATTGGTCACTCGTGGGCATCAATCGGTGCGGTCTCAAACGAAGAGTATCGTCTCGTTGATCTCGGTAAGGCTGGTCGTGCGCGACACAAAGGCCTCCGCCCAAAGAACCGTGGTACTGCGCGTAACGCCGTAGACCACCCACACGGTGGTGGTGAAGGCCGCTCACCACGTGGTCACCGCCGCTCACGTACCAAGCAGGGACGTCCGACCGGAAAGGGACAAAAGACCCGTTCACCAAAGAAGTACTCGAACGGCTCAATTGTTTCTCGCCGCAAGCCAGGCCGCCTCATGGCGATTGGCGGAAGGTAGAAAGAGAGAGAAAAATGACAAATACCCCGCGACTACAGTCGCGGGGTATTTGTGTGCCTGATTATGTATACGACTAGTTAACCGGGGCACACAATTTTTGCTACACTGATTAGTATGTCCGAACAAAAGCTTGCGTGGTGCTCGCGCACGAGCATGCACATATCCCAGTTTATTTTTCTGGCGGTGGGAATGTACAAGTTATGGGAAAAAGATTGGATCGGAATCTTTGTTGTGGTGCAGGCCATGGTCGTGAGTGCACTTCCTTATATTCTAAAATCCAAAACTGGCATCCATATACCACATGTACTGCGTATCGGCATCAGTGTGTTCATGTTTATGACACTGATTCTCGGTGAAATTGTTGGTTTCTACACCACCTTTGCCTGGTGGGACATTGTGCTTCATGGCGCAGCAACCGCTGGCCTCACCTTGATTGGGTTTATACTGCTGCTATTAATTTTTTCTCATAGCGAACTTAAATCTAAAACCCTCGTAGCGACTATTTTGTCGGTGTCCTTTGCCCTCGCTCTCGCCGTAGTGTGGGAGGTGTATGAGTTTCTCATCGATATCCTCTTCGCGCCTGACCCGCTCATGCAACTGAGTAACACCGATACTATGACTGACTTAATGATTTCAATTGTCGGAGCTTTAGTGATAGCAGTCAGCGGGTACCGGTACATAAGGTGGAAAGAGCGTGGTCTGGTGGGGAAGATTATAGAAGAGGGTGTGAAGCAAAATGATTCGTTGTAGAGGTCTCTGCCTGTAAGTTTTAGTACAGTCTCACATAAAACGCGGTCGTGTGTTTGCCTGCCACGTACCGTGTGATACATCCTAAGAAGGTTGAAGTATCGCTTTCATATATGAAAGAGAGAAGACAGCGCGACCTTCAGACCCTGATAAACATAATCGCAGCGCTATCGGCCCGGCATCCGTTCACGGTGCTTAAAGCTAAAATGAGAGAGTGATTTTGACTCGGCAAGAGTCCTGAATACCGAGAGGGAATTAGCAGTAGTATGGACCGCTACTTTCTGGACCCCCTGGCCCGAAATGATCAGTTCCATGCCCGCGGTGGTAAAGACCGCGGTGATATGACGCTTGCTAGCATTACGTTTCCCGTCGATGATGCCAGGCGCAATCATTTTCACGCCAGGGATTTTCTCGAGGACGGTCACCACTTCTTTGGCGGTATCGGTGAGGGTGGTGTGGCTGCGCCCGCGGTGTTTCATGGGTCTATTGTACCCCGGGTGGGTCGGGAACGTTTCACTGACAGTAGTATCCGAATTCCGTTGACATTTCGCCCAATTTCCATTAGTATTGGCCCCGTTCCAATCCTCATGTCGCTGTGTCGAGTGCTCGCTATCTACGAGCAGGAAACACACAGGAAGTAGGCCGAACAACTACCGGACGTGTGGGTACCTCTTTTAAGCAAGGCCGTTACCTTTCTTTACAAGAGGTTCTCACCTCACCGCCACTGCGAGCGGGGTTTTATGTATAAGAAAATCCCAATCTATGCGGTTTATTAAAAACTAACTGGAGCATACGCGACAAGGAAGAGTAGTTGTTCCAGGAATCTGCCTAAGGAAAGGGCAGATTCGGAACTGACCAATTTTTAGGAAGAGCTTTGCTCGACCATAAAAATGGAAATGCCCTTGTGGCGAAATTCGTAATTGTCGTTACACTCCTTTCATCATTTAATGTCACGTTCACTCTATAAAGGACCTTACGTTGACGAGCGTCTGCTCAAAAAAATCGCCGGTAAAAAACCCGGAGAGAGTGGTGTAGTGAAGACCTGGTCTCGCGATGCGCAAATCGCTCCCGAGATGGTTGGACACACCTTTGGCGTTCACAACGGTAAAGACCACATCCCAGTACTCGTCGTTGAAGAAATGGTAGGACACCGCCTCGGCGAGTTCTCACCGACCAAGAAGTTCCATCGTCACGGCGGTAAGATGCAGAAGGAACTCGAGCAGAAGAAGCAAGTAGCAGATATTGCTGCTGCGAAGGCTGCAAAGGCGTCACCGTCTGCTTCAGCTAAGAAGAAATAATTATGAAAGCAATTCTTAAGAACTACCGTCAGTCACCGCGCAAGGTTCGCTTGCTCGCTGATCTCGTGCGTGGAAAGAAGGTTTCGGTTGCGCTTTCTACCCTTCGGTTTGCTGACAAGCGTGCCGCTCTGCCGTTTGCAAAAGTAATTGAGTCAGCGATGGCCAATGCCAAGCAGGCAGGGAAGGATGAGACTAAGCTCAAAATTGCTAAGGTAATGGTACAGAAGGGTGTAGTCGCGAAGCGTTTTATGCCTCGCGCCCGTGGTTCTGCCTCACGTATTAATAAGCGCAGTAGCCACATCGTCGTGGAGTTAAGCGAATAATATCTATGACACACGTAGCACATCCTTATGTACAGCGTATCGGTATCAACCGAGATTGGCGCAGTCGCTGGTACACCACCGACCCAAAGAAGTTTCGTGAATACATTCGCACCGACGCTGCCATCCGCGCGCATCTCGAAAAGAAGCTCCGCACGATGTCAGTCGACACGGTAGAAATTGAGCGCAACGAAAAGGAAGTACGTATTATTATCAAGACTGCACGACCTGGTCTCGTTATTGGTCGCAGTGGAGAAGGAGCCGTCGCGCTCAAGAAGGAGCTCGACATGATGTTCCGCAAGATGAAGCTCACCTCAAAGCCAGAGATCAAGCTCGACATTGAAGAGATCCGCTCACCAGAATCGAGCGCTCGCATTGTTGGACTCATGCTTGCTGACGGTCTTGAGAAGCGTATGACCTTCCGCCGCGTGATGAAGCAGACGATTGAGAAGGTGATGGCGAATCGTGACGTTATCGGAGTACGTATGGCTTTGGCCGGTCGTCTCGGTGGCGCCGACATGGCTCGTAACGAAGAATTGAAGCGTGGTCGTATTCCACTCCAAACTCTTCGAGCCGACATCGACTTTGCTCGCGTTACTGCCCGCCTTCCGTACGGTGCTATCGGTATCAAGGTGTGGATTTACCGGGGTGAAGTGTTTACCGACCGCAAGGCCGGACAAACTGCCCAGGCACCAGCGTCTACTCGCGAACGTGAGTCAGCTCCAGCGTCTCGGACACCCCGCAGCCCACGTCCTACTAACCGCACCGCCTAAGTAATCTGCTATGTTATTCCCGAAAAAAGTTAAGCACCGCAAGTGGCAAACTGGCCGCCGCAGCGAGGCCAAGCGTTCTCTTCCTGAGACGCGCGGCATCACTGTTTCGTTTGGTTCGTACGGCCTCAAGGCTACCTCCGCGTGTCGCGTAAAGAGTAATCAGATTGAAGCGGCGCGTCGTGTTATCTCACGTACACTCGGTAAAGCAGGAAAGGTATGGATTCGTATCTTCCCGGACCGACCAGTCACCCGCAAGGCGGCTGAAGTACCGATGGGTAAGGGTAAGGGTGATCCAGATCACTTTGTGTTTGAAGTACGTCCCGGCCGCATCATTTTCGAAATTGAAGGCGTGAGTGAGCTTATCGCTCGTGAAGCCTTCCGTAAGGCGACCAAGAAGCTCCCATTACAAGCTAAGTTCGTGACCCGCGAGGAAACGCGCGTCTAATACATACGTATGGCAAAGAAAATCTCTCTCAAGGAAAAGAGTGACCGCGATCTCGCGGAGATCGTCATGGAGGCGCGTGAGGCTGTACGAGCAGAGCGCTTCAAGGATGCGTTCAGTCGCAAGGCTGGCATCATCCGCAAGGCGAAGCTCGAGATTGCCCAGGCGCTCACCGAGCTCTCCCTGCGCCGCCGTAACGTAATCACGAAATAGGTATGACACCAGAAACTACACAGACGCGTCGTATTCTCCGTGGTCGCGTGGTGGCTTCAAAAATGAAGGACACCATCACGGTTGCGGTTGAACGATACGTGAAGCACCCAAAGTACAAAAAGTTCATGCGCCGCACCAAGAAGTTCCTCGTGCATGACGAGGGCAACACTGCGACCGTAGGCCAGATTGTCGATATTGGTGAGACGCGCCCGCTTTCAAAGCGTAAGCGTTTCGAACTCATTAAGACCGCCTAATATGATTCAGCCACAATCAATCGTAAAGATCACTGACAACTCGGGTGCCAAGATGGGCCGCGTGTTCAAGGTTCTTGGCGGATCAAAAAAGCGGTACGCTGAAATTGGTGAAATGGTCGTACTCTCAGTACAGACTGCTGAGCCGCGCAAAGCGGTAAAGAAGAAGGATGTCGTGTATGGCGTAATCGTTCGTCAGCGCAAGCCATTCCGTCGTAAGGATGGTTCGTACGTGAGCTTTGACGATAATGCTGTTGTGCTTGTGGACAAGGTAAAGAAGGAACCAAAGGCAAACCGTGTGTTTGGTCCAATTCCACGCGAGCTCGCGGCTAATTATCAGAAAATCGTCAACCTCGCTCCCGAGGTCGTCTAGTCTCAAGTCAAATCGTATGAAAATTCGTAAAGGCGACACCGTCATCGTGCGCACCGGCAAGGACAAAGGCAAGACGGGGACTGTACTGACTGTTCTCGTAAAATCCGACGCGGTTGTGATTGAGGGTCTCAATGTGGTCAAGCGTCACCAGAAGAGCCGCCGCGCGCGCAGCCAGGGACAGATTATCGAAAAAAGCATGCCGATCCACATTTCTAACGTAGGCCTGATGGTGGGCGACAAGGCAGTTCGAACCGGTTACCAGATTGAAGGTGAGGGAGACAAGCGCACCAAGGTGCGCGTGGCTCGCCCTACCGGTAAAAAGGTATAACCACTATATATGGAATCAGTTAATACACGCATCAAGTCAGCCTACGCGTCCCTCAAAGACGAGTTTGGTTACAAAAATGTGATGCAGGCACCAAAGGTAGAGAAGGTGGTTATCTCGGTCGGTACCGGCCGCGTTCAGGATAAGGCAAAGCTCGCGCTCATCCGCGATCGTCTCGCCCTTATCACTGGTCAGAAGGCGGCACCACGTCCAGCCAAGCAGTCAGTGGCGTCGTTTAAGTCACGTAAGGGTGATATCATCGGCTACCAGATTACCTTGCGCGGCGCTCGTATGGTCCACTTCCTCGATAAGCTCGTTCACCTTGCGCTCCCACAGACGCGCGATTTCCAGGGTCTTAAGCGTTCCTCTATCGATGCTATGGGTAACTACTCAATCGGTATCAAAGAGCACACTATTTTCCCGGAGTGTGGTGAAGAAGAAATCAAGGATGTGTTCCCACTCGGTATCACGATTGTGACTACTGCGAAAGGGAAGAAGGAAGCTGAGGCTTTCTTGCGGCACATCGGAGTACCTCTCCAGGCCGCGTAGTCGCCTGCCCAAAATCTCCAGATACTTTGTCGCATACTTCGCTCGGACAGTTATCGTACAATATGTACGCCTCCTGTCCTCGCTCAAAAGCTACGGTTCTATTCTCTTAATTAAGTCGAATACAACCAAGCTTTTGTTTCAGCAAAATATAGTCACACTACGTGTTCCTTATTTCTGCTCATCCTTGGCTCCTGGTATCTGAAAATTTTGAATCAGGCTTGAAGAAGCAGCAACAACAAACCGCCACCCGAAAGGGTGGCGGTTTTGTTATCATGCACATTGAGTTTTATTTGGTAAGACATATGATGGGTGGTAAAGATATATGAGTAGTAAAACCGTGGCCAATGTATTCAGGGTGAAATCAGGTAAAGAGGCAGCTTGGAGAGAGTGGTGTGTCGAACTCACAACACAATTTCGTACTGAAGCTGAAGCATCTTTACGTGAAGAGGGGTTGGTGCATGAGGCGGTGTTTAGTTTCATTATTGATGGCACTACCTATGTGTTGGGTGAAATGGTGGGTGAGTGTCTACCAGCCAACACGGATAGGCAGGTTAATCAAAAGCACAAGCAGATGAAGGAGGAGTGTCTTGAACGGGTTTCAAAAGCAGAGGTGCTATATTCCTTTTTTGTGTAGCTGTCTTCTGGTTACGAAAAAACACCCAAATGGGTGTTTTTTCGTGTTAGCTGACGATGCGGATGTAGAGACCGGCGTCTCAGCCGTGGGGCGAGTTACGCGGTTGGTCCTATTAGCGCGTTACGCTAATGATGTCACTCGCTATCGCCCCGGTATCCTCATCCTCGGTGAGCGGTGCCGAGACGACGACGCGACCGTTCTCAGCTTTAATTTCATAGCCGGTTGAGTATGCGCTACCGCACTTGTCTTCGGTAATACTTTGGTCACTCTTGCTTGGGTCGGCCGGTAGGGCGGGGAGATACTTTGGTACTAGTAGTGCGCAGAGATCAGCGTGGTCGCTACCACTCGTGCCATTAATCTCGTCAGCATCAGCTTCAATTTCGGACGGAATGGCGCCCTTCTCGTCGACGGTGTATTGGCTAACGGCATTTAATAGAGCATTAACGTTACTCACGCGTTGGGCATTATTGGCCTGACGAAATTGGCGGGCTGGATTAATGGCGACCAGTACGATGGCGGCCAGCACAGCCAAGATTGCAATAACGATAAGAATCTCAATCAACGTAAATCCTTGGGTGGACCTCTGTGTGTGATTTTTCATACAATAAATTATAGATAAGTATAGTTGCGTGAAGCATCTTTCCGTTATCTAAATTATATACGGTAGGGGGTGCTTAAAATTTTTTGGATTAATAGTTCTGTTTATAGCTAGGGGTTAATTATCTCCTCCCAGGAGAGAAAGCTACCGTTGTTGTTGTCGACGGTGACGGAGTAGTGTGTCGATATACCTTCATGCGTTCCCTCTGTTTCTACGGCGCTGGTCGTGCCCGCTCGGGTTATTAAATGGATCGTGCAGAACTCTTGGTGAACGGGAAAGGGGTGGGGAAAGGTCAGGCTATCACTCTGGCTATTCATGATGAGGACGCGAGCGATGTGGACACACGCCTCAGCTAAATGAGTACTCACGGACTTATGTTCAAGATCAAGTATGAAATAGCGATGGGTAAGGCCAAATTGTGCTAGAGACAGAGTAGTGACGAGCAACACCGATGAAATTATTATCATGGTTAGAAGGGCTATGAATCCTCGGGGTGCGAAATGATTTTTCATAACTAGAAACGGAGATAGTAACGGAGTGGTCCGACCGCTTGTCCGTTAGCTGCAAATGATATGTCGAGACAGCGAACACTCGAGCAATCGAGTCCTTGCTCAGTGTGAGTCACCGTAAAATCACTAATGTGAATCCTCCTGCTATTAAGCGATAATGCCGGGCCGCTATTGGTCTTGAGGGTAAGGGTGGCGCAGAGACGCGGCGGTGTGCAGCCAGACGGGGCTGTATCAATAGTAAAAGTAAATATGCTGCCAGTCGTGCTTTGTATAGCGAGTGTTTCGGCGCTTTGGCCGGAAGGCGGTACAAGAATTGTGGAGGATGGTGTGGTGATACTGTCGCTAAGTGTTTGTTCAATTTTTTTCAAAATAAACACTATGTCACTATGGGTTGCAATAAGTTCGGTATGACGAGCGGCTCCGGTAAAGAGGGGATAGACACTCATCAAAACACCGGTAGTGAGAGCACTAAAGAGAGCGACGTAAATGATGGCTTCAAGGAGAGTAACTCCATCTTGTTGATGATCGTGATGAAGTGGCATACGTATTATGGTGAGCTCTGAATAACCTGCAGTGACTGAAGGGCATTACTTACTACAAAGACGTATGGGGAGGAATAATCGAGCCCGGCCGGAAAAGTGCCGCTGAGTCGCAGTGGGGCTGTATCAATCCTGGTTATGTTTTCTGTCGGCTTTTCTATAGTAAAAATTTGGAAGGCGTCATTTGCGTTGGCGGTGGTAATAAATGCCTGTACCCCACTTACTTTGATGCTCGTGACATCGGCGCCAATTTCGACTCCCGTACCAAGTTGCGTGAGAGTTAACTGTAGGGGTAAGGTCGAGCTGTAGGTCATTTCAAATACAAGCAATTCAGGTCCGCCGGTTGTACGATTGCGGCCGACGTAGAGACGATTACCAATAAGGTAGAGGGAGCGCACATCAAACGTCGTGGGTAGGTCGAGGCTCGTGATGAGCGTCGGTGTGAGTGGGTTTGATACGTTCAGTACCATAATTTCGTGTGCCGAACGTTCGGTTCCCAAGATAGCTATTCGCTGTGTTGTGGTTGGTAAAAAAACATCAGTAACTGCGATGTCGTTTGCGGTACCGTTTACCTCGAAACCGGGTCCGACCCCGCGGGGACGAGTAGGGTCGCCGACGTCGAAAATATGAAACTCAAAGCCGGCGGTCTCACGCGAGAGCGCGTAGACCATGCGGTCATAGTAGGTGAGCCTCCATCCCTGGGGAAAGCTGCCGCGAGGAGGATTAGCGCCACCAAACGTAACTATCATTCCTGGTGTGCTCGTGGGTGCGGTGTGATTGTCTACGTCAATTACTTGCAACTGGTCTGAGGTGCTGTTCCGTACGGTGTATGCGTACCGGTGACGGTCCCCGGTTGTGGGGTCCACGTGGTCTGCCACATCAACATCAAACAAAGTAGCACCAGCTGCAAACGGGGGAGTAATAAAATCACCGTTCTCATTAATAGCATTACCTTGTAAGTTAATTATGTGTAACATGCCGGCAGCGTCACTTAGGTAGACCGCCCCGCCTAGAACGTCGAGTGCTACCGGAGTGCCGGACGTGATTGAGTGCCGACTAAGCACCTGTGGGGCAAACCAGTCTGCGCTCGTCGGTACACTATCGCAGTCGCCTCCAAGAGCCCCAGTAATCTGTTCGTTACTCACTACTCCACTGAGGCTGCTGTTACGGACACGCCCACCACCCAGGAGCCAACTTATTTCATTAGTGACAACCTTAAGGCATGGTGATATGTCAGTTATGTATGGTGGGTTTTTTGCATAGCCTTGGTCGATTCGAATTGAACCAGAAATCGATCGGTGCCACTGAGTTTGTAGGGCAGCGGTGGTAGAGGTAAGGCTTTGGGTGAGTAGAGAGAGTCCAAGAGTATCAAGCGCCGCATCGAGCACAAGGGTGTTACTGCTGTCTAGTGAATACCGGGTATTTAGCCCAGGTCCACTCACTACCAGCATGAGGGCAGCGGTGAGAAACAGTGTGCCGACGGTAAAAGATAAAAGTATTTCAATGGTAGAAAAGCCGGCAGCGTGCGTCGAGGGTGAAACTTCGCTGTAGGTAGGGTTCGTATGCATACGTTACCAGTCAATCATCCCGACGTCGTTTGTGGTAACAGTATGAGTAGCAATACCGCTCCCGACGCTGATGGTACCGGCACCCTTGATAATGGTTCCGGTGTGAGGGGCAAAAATAATGGTATCGCCACCACTGTTACTGACCGCAACCGATTGGCTAATAAAGGGTATGAGGCGGTTACTCGGCGCTCCTTGCGTGTAAGTACTGCCATTAAAAAGCACGTACTGTCTATTTGTTTGATCTATAAAAACACCCTGAGCCGAGCGGTCTCTATTCACTAGTGCAGCAGATCTTGCGTTCATGAGGACCAGAGAAACTAACACATCACGCTCTTGAAGCAGGGTAGAGTGTGACAAACTCGTTAAGCTTAAAGGGGCACTAAACGCTGCAATCACCGCAAGCAGGCTCATGACGATGAGCAGTTCAATGAGAGTAAATCCGCTAGTAGTGGCCATGATTGCTTGGGGAATTAGTAAGAGTGGTTAAGGTGCTGAGTAACCTCGTAGATTGGTGCGATTACGGAAACCGCAATCAACCCAATAAACACTCCCATGGTGAGAAGGAGAACCGGTTCAATGGTGCTTGAGAGATTCTTTGTTACTTCATCAACCTCTGTATCGTACAGTTCCGTGACATACGTTAGGGTTTTAGATAGAGTACCGGTTGTTTCTCCAATTAGCAGTAGTTGTGGAAGCAGTTCGGGAAAGAGTGAAGTATACGACGACATCGCCCTAGAGATTTTTTCACCACGTGCCACAGACTCCGCGAACGCCCCGTATGCCCGTTTGAAGACGAGGTTAGGAGTCGTCTGTGCGGTAATGGTAAGGGCTTCAGAAAGACTGATACCAGAGTGAAGACAAAGTGCGAGCGTCCGACAAAAGTTCGCACAATTATACAAACGGACAATGGGGCCGGCGACCGGAGTGGTCAGTATGAGGTGGTCGGTAGCAAATCGCAAAGAGGTAATCTTGGTGCGTAGCACAAGAAAAGTTACACAGATACATAATCCGAGTACAACTGTCGCACCACCGTGTGCGCGTAAAAACTCACTAAGTGCGAGGAGAGCTCGGGTGGTAGGTGGTAGATCAATCGAAAGTGAAACAAAAATTGGCATGATTTTTGGGAATAGATACATCACGAGAAATCCCGTTACCCCGAGCGTGGTGACTGAAATGAATAGAGGATAAATGAGGGCGCTGCGTACTTTGCGCCCCAGTGCGTGTTTTTTAGCGAGCGCATCGGCCAGATAGGCGAGATTTTCTGAGAGTGCACCGACCTGCTCACCAACGTTGATTATGTTGATGGTAAACTCGCCAAATAACGATTGGTACTTACGGAGGCTGTTTGAAAGCGTGTGTCCAGCTTGAATATCTGAGATGACGGTAGCGTAGAGATGTTGTCGACGCTGTGATTTGGTTTGATTATGAATGAGCGTGAGACTTTCAACTAAACTTACATTCGCTCGCAGGAGAAAAGATAAGCGCTGGGCAAAGAGTACCCGGTCTTTGGTGGTGAAGCGAACAAAAAGTATGGAACTTGGTGCTGAAGTAACGGTGGGTGGTGGTCCGGGCGGTGGGGTATTTCCTGGCGCCGGCCGAGGCTGGTCATGGGGCCGGACAAAGTTCCATATCATTATGAAAAGAGATTTCATGTAGGGCTTTAGGAAATTGGTGTCCCAACCACGCGCAAGACTTCCGCTATCGTTGTGTCACCCTTCGCGGCTTTTCGTAAGCCATCTTCAAACATTGAGGTAAGGCCTTCACTTTGAGCGATGGTATGTATGGTCGCAGCTGAAGCTCGTTGTAAGATTGCTTCGCGAATGGTAGGTGACACGACGAGGACTTCGTATATGCCAATTCGCCCGGCATAGCCCGAGTGGTTGCAGGCAGGGCAGCCAGCGCCGTGAAAAAATTTGTTTGGTACGTTTTCGTACTTCTCAGTTGTTGTGTGTGAGGACAATTTAAGGTGGCGTGTCTCGGCTTCAGTGGGCGTGTGCTTGGTGCGGCAGTGTAGGCAGATTTTTCTCACAAGGCGTTGGCCGATGGCAATGTTTATTGTTGACGCTACCAGATAGGCATCTACCCCCATATCGAGCAGTCGAGGTAGTGTGGTGGCAGCGTCATTCGTATGGAGGGTGGAGAGGAGGAGGTGTCCGGTGAGAGCCGTATTAATAGCGATGTTAGCGGTTTCGGCATCACGAATTTCACCAACCATAATAACGTTGGGGTCCTGGCGCAAGACGGTACGCAGCCCATTGGCGAAAGTGAGGTTAGACCTCGGGTTGATCTGCATTTGGGTAACCCCAGCTACTGCGTACTCAATAGGGTCTTCAATTGTGACGATAGAGATTTCTGAGTGATTGAGTAACTTGAGAAGGGTATATAACGTTGAGGTCTTTCCCGATCCGGTTGGCCCGGTTGCCAGTATCATGCCGCTCTGGCAGGCGACCGCCCGCTCAATTTTTGCTTGATCGTTCTCATGTAGTCCGAGTGTGCTAAGTGTGCGCGGGGTGGCGTGTTCAGTAAGTAGTCTCAGTACGGCATTTTCCCCATGATGGGTCGGGGCAATCGAAACGCGTATATCAACCGCAGTGGTGGCAAAAGTTGCGCGAAAGCGGCCGTCCTGTGCCGCTTGGTGCTCGTCGGTCCGCAGATGGGAGAGTACTTTAATACGAGAAATTATTTCCGAATGTATAGTGCGTGGAAGGGTGACGATGTCGCAGAGCATGCCGTCAATACGAAAACGAACACGGATGGCGTGTTCGTTTGGTTCGATATGAATGTCGGAAGCGTGTTGGTGGTGTGCCTCTCGAAGACAGGTTTCTACAAGTGTAATGATGGAGAGTGGGCCAGGCGCAGAGAGTAGTGTCTTAAGTGAGGACGGTGAATCAGGCTCAGAGCGAATATCTCGCTGGGGAGTAACTTCAGACGTCCGTAGACCGAAGTGCATATACATTAATTAACGCAACTGTGACTAATGATGTCAATGATTGTTACTGCCTGAAAGAATTGCTGCAGGAGCGGGTGAAGTGCACTCAGTCTGTGTAGACACGAGAAGGGGCTGGATTCGGTTCGAAACTACTGTTCAATAAATACTTGACAAAAGTGTACACTTAAGTGTACACTTTAAATATATGAATACTAAATTTATCGGAGTAAAAGATTTTCGTCAGAATATTTCTGATTATGCTAAGCGTGCCCGAAAGAGTGATGTTCGTTATATTGTTATGAATCGAAACAAGCCGTTGTTTGAAATTAAAGCGTTTGTTGACGATGAGTACCTCGATACCTTTGTTGCTGATGTGGTAAAAGCTGAAGCCAATGTTGTTCGGGGTAATTTCCACACCCAAGAAGAAGTGTTTAAAAAACTTGGTATTACATAATCTCAATGAGCGCTACGGTCATCTACTCAGATGATGCTCTTCAGCAGTTAAAAAAGCTGAGTCCCTTAATTGCTAAGAGAATTGTACTTAAGATAGCTGATAATGCTTCTCAAGCTGAACCGCTGGCTCGGGCCAAAGCTCTGCAAGGGAGGTTATCGGGGAAGTACCGATACCGAATTGGTGACTATCGAGTAGTTTTTACCTACGATGGTAAGGGAGGCATTGTGGTACTGATTGTATTAACAATCAAACACAGAAAGGATGTCTACAGGTAGGACTACGAAGTCCCATTCTTTGGAGTAGGGAATTAGAGATCAATTGATGAGTTAAATACCACCTCAGAACCTGCTGAAACTCCATTTTTATTTTGGCAAGTTATGAGATACGTTCGTTCAGTTGGTGAACTAAAAGAACCATTGCTTACTCTCATACCCAGTGCACCTTGAGTGTCTAGTGTGGAGCTCCCTTCCAGAAAATTTACCGTCCTAAAGTTATTAAAGTATTGGTTAAGTGTGCAGGATTCTACATTCGTTGAAGTCCAGTTGAGATTCGCGGTAATAGATTTATTCCTACCTCCTGGACCATATGAAATCACTGTGTCTGTGATGGATGTGGTAACAGTGGGTGATTTTTTCCTTTCGGGCACCACGTTCACTTTCTGTACAATTTTGCTTGTAATCAAGCCGTTGCTACACGTAAGGGTGTATCGCGTATCCACTATAGGGTTCTCAGTCAAATAATAGTCTTGACGAACAACGTACCTATTTTCAATCGTTGTACCATTAAGATTACAGATTGAACCTTCTGGGGCGACCCATTGGAGCAGTACTGGTGATCCAGACATGACCTTTTTACTGCTAACTTCAAACGAGAAATTTTCTGAATGACTACTTGCGTGGCTTATGTTTACAGCAAATAGGAGTAGTGTAGCAAGTACAGTAAATTTGACTTTATAACCCATAGAATTTTTATTTAGATAGTAACGTTATAGAAAGTATATCTGTCATTGCTAGCCTGGACTAGGGCTCTTAGAGGCGTTTCGTATAAACGTACTTACGTCTCACGCCAATGAGAACTCCTGGCGCTTTGAAAAGTATTGAACAGACTAGGGTTTTATGTGTGCTGGGAAAGAATTTCTCGGATTATAGCCTCGTGTTCCTACTATGAGACCTGGCCTCCGTAGTAGGGTTTCCTAGGTTCGGGCTACAAAGGCCTGGCCTTTGGGTTAGGATTATTGTTTGGATTGCTTCGCTGAGGCTCGCAAGGACGGATGAAAGCAATGGTGGCCTCCTTATTTTTATATCCCAGGCAAGTCGCCGCAACTGTTTTCTCCTTCTGGGGTCGAAAACAGTTAGGCGATTGCACAAGGAAAATATTGTCGGCCTACGGCCTCTGTATTTATCCTTGACAAATAACCTTATTCTAGTAGTATTGCGCCTACGCGGTCGGGGTCTCTGCCTCTCACAAGTCGCTGCAACCAGATTCTCCCCTTAAAGGTCGAATCTGCTTAGGCGATTGCATAAGGAAAATATAGTCGCACTACGTGCTTCTTATTTCTCCTTAAAAAGGTACCCACCCGTACGCTTAGAAACACCGTTTCTGATGCGGAATTATTACGGCGCACGTCATGGATTCTCCATGATACGGCTCCACCCCTAAAACTAAATACAGTGGCACGAACATCAATCATCGTACGCTCACAGCGTACGCCGAAGTTTGCTTGCCGCGTCGTACGACGCTGCAAGTTGTGTGCACGTAAGCGAGGGTATATGCGCGATTTTGATATCTGCCGCATCTGCTTCCGCGAGCTTGCTCACGAAGGACATATACCAGGCATTAAGAAGTCATCATGGTAAGCGACGCTATCGGCGACCTCATCATTCAGCTTAAGAATGCTGGTATGGTCGGAAAGAAGCAGGTTGAACTCCCGTACAGTAAGCTCAAGCAGGCAGTAGCTCTAAAGCTCTCGGCTGCTGGATATGTCGGTGAAGTAAAGGAGCAGGGAAAGAAGGTCGGAAAGACGCTCTCGATTGCCCTCGTCTACAACGGCGGCGCGCATCGTATTAATGGTGTAAAGCGCATCAGCAAGCCTGGTCGTCGCCTCTACACCAAGGTCGCCAATATTCACAAAGTTAAGTTTGGTAAAGGACATCTCATCCTTTCGACCCCGCTTGGCATCCTCACCAATGAGGAAGCTAAAGAAAAGCAGGTCGGTGGTGAGGAGCTCTTCATCATTTGGTAAGTATGAGTCGTCTAGGAAAAAAAGCGTTCCCCATCCCCCAGGGAGTAACGGTAAAGTTTGAAAGTGGGGTACTCACCGTGACCGGACCAAAGGGCACGCTCTCACGTCCAGTACGTAAGGAAGTGACGGTGGCTGTTGGAGACAGTGAAGTAACGTTTACACCACAGGCCGGTTCGATGTTGGGCGCAAAGCTGTGGGGAACCTACGCTGCGCACCTCATCAACATGTCGACTGGTGTAACCGAAGGTTTCACTCGTATCCTCGAGCTTGAAGGTGTCGGGTACCGGGCTGAAGTTAAGGGCAAGCAGCTCGTGCTTTCAGTTGGTTTCTCGCACCCCGTACCACTTGATATCCCAGAAGGTATCGGTGCGCTCGTGGAAAAGAGTGTTATTACCCTCACCGGTAACGACAAGGATCAGCTTGGCCAGTTCGCTGCTAATGTCCGTAAGGTACGTAAGCCAGAACCATACAAGGGCAAGGGTATTCGATACCGAGGTGAATTCATTATCCGCAAGCAAGGTAAGAAGGCGGCATAGTATATGGACAAGACACAATACAAAAACGAGAAGCGTGTGGTCCGTCACAACCGTATTCGTGCTCGCGTGATTGGTACGCCAGAGCGTCCACGTCTCGCAGTATTCCGTAGTAACCGCTACGTCTACGCGCAGGTGATTGATGACACAGTAGGAAAGACATTACTCGCGGTTGACTCACGTACCGACAAGAAGGGTACACCAGTAGAGCGTGCGGTCGTGGTTGGTACTGAAGTAGCAAAAAAGGCCAAGGCGGCTGGCATCACAAAGGTGGTGTTTGACCGTGGTGGTTTCCGTTACCAGGGTATCGTGGCAGCACTTGCTGACTCGGCAAGAGCTGGCGGACTAGAGTTCTAATAGATTATATAGATTCATTATATGAGTGAAGATAAGCAGCAGGAAGCTATAACTGATACCCCAGTGGTACCAGAGCCAGAAGTGTCGGAAGCGACACCTTCTACCGATGCACCCGCTGCGGGAGCCGACGTTACTGTAGGCGCTCCTGCTACGGACGAGGGAGGACGAGGTTTCCGTGATCGCCGTCCAGGTAACCGCACCGCGGGAGCCGGTGGTGGCCGACGTGGTGGAGCTGGTGGCGGAGAGCGCCGTCAGCGCCGCACCGCTCGCCCCGAACGCGCACGTCCTGAGTTTGACCAGAAGATCATCAGTATCCGTCGCGTAACCCGTGTTATGGCTGGTGGTCGTCGGTTCAGTTTCTCAGTAGCGATGGTGCTTGGCGACAAGAATGGCAAGGTTGGTGTTGGTATCGGCAAGGCCGGTGACACCCAGCTCGCTATCGACAAGGCGATGCGTGACGCTAAAAAGCACATGATTCAGATTCCGATGAATAAGGACAGTCACATTCCACACGACGTGCATACCAAGTATGCCTCGAGTGAAGTGATGATTATGCCAGCGCCGGGTCGTGGACTCGTGGCCGGTTCGTCAGTTCGTACCGTACTTGAACTTGGTGGTGTAAAGGACGTTACCGCTAAGATTTTCTCTCGTTCAAAGAACAAGCTCAACAATGCTCGCGCCGCCGTCGAAGCGCTTAAACTCTTAAAGAAGTAATTATATGCAGCTACACGAACTTAAGCGGGCAACCCCGCAGAAGACAGAGAAGCGCATCGGTCGTGGTGGTAAGCGCGGCAAGATGTCGGGTCGTGGCCATAAGGGTCAGACTGCGCGTGCTGGTAACAGTACTCGTCCAGAAATGCGCGATATCATCAAGAAGTATCCAAAACTCCGTGGTCACGGCAAGAACCGTGCCGATACGGTTAACAACGAGAAGGTAAAGCCAACGGTAGTAAACCTCGGTGTGATCGAGGCTACCTTTGAAAAGGGTATGGTGATTACTTCAGCGTCCCTCGTGGCAGCGAACGTGATTAGCCAGATCCGCAAGAAGAACCCAAAGGTGAAAATTCTCGCTACTGGCGAGCTTACCAAAGCCTTTGTGGTTGAGGGGTGCGAGGTGTCGGCGGCAGCTAAGGCCAAGATTGAAGCGGCAGGTGGTAGTGTAAAATAGACGGCATAGTCCCTAGTCTATGAATACATTCGTACACAAGCTCAAACTCATCGTTACCGAACCAGCTCTTCGTAACCGTATTCTCTTCGTATTGGCTGCCCTCGTGGTATTCCGTGCGCTTGCAACCATTCCAATTCCTGGAGTTGATCAGACTGTGCTCCAGCAATTCTTCGACAATAATCAATTCCTGGGGCTCCTCAATATCTTCTCTGGCGGTGGACTTTCAAACCTTTCGATTGTAATGCTTGGTGTTGGTCCGTTTATTACGGCCTCAATTATCATGCAACTTCTCACGGTGATGAGTACGAAGTTGAAGAGTCTCTATACTGAAGAGGGTGAGGCTGGCCGAGCCCGCTTTACGCAGTATAGCCGCTTACTCACGCTTCCGCTCGCCATCCTCCAAGGTTTCGGTTTCCTTACCCTCCTCCAGAGTCAGGGTGTACTGACGGGACTTTCGACCTTCGACTTCATCGTGAACATTGTTCTCATTGTCGCTGGTTCGATGCTCCTCATGTGGATTGGTGAACTGATCACCGAGTACGGTATTGGAAATGGTGTCTCGATCATTATCTTTTCGGGTATTGTCGCGACACTCCCGTCGACTGTGAGTCAGCTCATCTTCAGCTATGACCCTTCGCAGCTGCCACTCTATCTCGGCTTTGGGCTCGTTGCTCTCGGTATCATTTACGCTGTAGTGTTTATGACTGAAGCAGAACGTCCCGTACCAATCACCTACGCTAAGCAAAGTCGTGGTGGCGCTACCTACGGTGGCAGCTCATCATATTTGCCACTACGCCTTAACCAGGCAGGCGTTATTCCAATTATCTTTGCACTTTCCATCCTGCTCTTTCCGCAGATGGTGCTCAACATCCTCACGGCGTTTCCGTCACTCACCTGGGTCGGAGGTGCCAATGAGGCAGTGCAGGCTTTCTTAGCTAATCAAATTTGGTACGGTGCGACGTACTTCTTCCTAGTATTCGTCTTCACCTACTTCTACACCGCTGTCACCTTTGATCCGGACGGTATCGCAAAGAACCTTCAGCGTAACGGTGCGTACATCCCCGGTATTCGCCCTGGATCACACACGGTGGAGTATCTCGGAGCGCTCATTACTCGTCTTACCCTGGTTGGTGCGACCTTCCTCGCCCTTGTCGCAGTTCTTCCAATCGGTATGCAACTCGCGACCGGTGTGGCAGCGCTCGCGATTGGTGGTACTGCGGTACTCATTGTGGTGTCGGTGGTGCTGGACCTGATTCGCCGTCTCGACGCTCAAGTGTCGTTGCGGGAGTATTAAGAGGCACGTCCAAAATTCGCCCACCGCTTTGTTGCTTCCTTTGCTCTGAGCCTCTCCGTACCACAAAGTACGTGTCGGCTCATCGCTCAGTCGCGCCTCGCGGTCAACGAATTTCTGAACGTGCTGATGGCGGAACTTAAAGAAAACAGCCGGCCCCTTACGGGGCCGGCTGTTTATAGTTTAATTCCTCAAATCAAACTCGTACAACACAGAATAGTTTGGGGGTAACACTATCTCACCGAAAAATACCACGAGTGCTTTACTGAGGCATTTATCTCGCATCTCATGGTGTCGCTTGTTTATGTCAACATTCATGTCTGCAGGTCGCGGTTCACTTAAAAATTCTGTTGAGCCTACTGTGTACCACTCCCCAGCACGTTCAAAAATTATGAATCGTTCATACACGCAGTGCTCATATTGCATCGTTTCTTTAGCTTCTGTTTCTCTATTACGCACTTCAAAACACCATGATTCCCAGTCGGGAAGTTTATCCGGTAAAACTTTAAATAAGACATTTTTCATAAAAAGAGAGGGAGCGGGTTTGAGGCCGCTCCCAAAGTTCTAGTGGACTTGCCCGATTATTCGTCGAACAAGTCCTTGGTAATGCAGTAGTCGTAGCTGCAGATGACGACATCGTGACCGTCACCCTTGATGTGCGGGTAGGCGCGATCGCTGACTTGTTCACCGAAGTGATCCGTCAGCATTGTCCGCGTCTCGATATAGAGCGCGCGTACACGAGCGAAGTCAGGGTAGTTGTCGGGGTCGAGCGGGACGTGATGCATCATCCGACCGTATACCCGCTGGCAGAAGTCGCGCCAGCCACGAGTGTCGAGTACATGCGTATGCCAGTACGTATCGACAATCGAGGAGATTGCGAACTGCTGTCGCGGGTATTCTAGGATTGGCAGCGCGTAGTATTGGCGGAGTGCAGCCACCGCTTCTTCTTCCGAAAGGACAGGCACTTCACCATGTCGTGCCATCTTCCTGTGAGTGAAGCGCACGACGGAGAGGAGGTCTTCTGCTTCGAGTTGTTTCAGCCGGCCCTCATTCTCCCCGTACCTCCCATGCATTGGAGCGATAACTCCAGGGTGATGACGTAAGTCCATCAGATACCTCCTTGCAATTTTTTCTACACTTAGCCACAGCAGCTAAGATGATTTTTTATACCACACAATTAATGAATAAACAAAACTGAACCGACCGTAACATCCTTACTACGGCTAGTATTGGTTTTTGAACGAATACCCAAGCGGGACTGAACTGTTCACCTGCTTCCAAGTGTCGGTGTTAAGCCATTGCTTATAGGTATCAAACACCGTAAGGGCAACGGTCTGCGGGCTGTGGTTTGAGGTGTCGATAATAAGGTCGAAGTGGGAACGGTTGTAAGGATCGACGTTGTACATTGCCTTAAAACGGTTCCGTTCAGACGATACGCGCTTTTCAACCATGCGGGCTACTTCATCAAGTGAGCTCGCATCCTCGCCGCTACGCCGACTGTTACTGACCGTGTCCTTGTAGATGCGAGCGGTTGCCACTGACAGATCGAGGTCCAGGTAGACCTTGAAAGACTCTGGCAGCCAATAGAAGCCGAGACGAGAATCAACCACAATGTCTTCCATGTCACGCAGTGCCCGCAGGCGTTCGTCCACGAGGGCGTCGAGGTCGTGGTCGTCCTCAGCTTCGGCGTTGTACTTTTCGAGGGTCATGCCTTTCTCTTTTAAAATTGTCCGCACCATGTCACCGGATGAGTGGCGGGTGTATGACAGGAGTTCAGCTACTTTATCGGCAGTCGATGATTTGCCGCTTCCTGGCTTTCCTGAAATAGTGATGATGTGCTTCTTTTGCATGCGCCCACAGCATAGCATATGTGTTGCGTGGGCGTATAAAAACTGGTACCCTCGGGGGCAATGGATAATCACACGAACTACCAAAGTATAGTACTGATGGGTAAAATCGCATCGGGGAAGGGAACCCAAGCCCATCGCATTCTCGACCGTTTCGGAGGCTCACTTTATTCAAATGGTGACAAGGTGCGTGAGGCGAGTCAGTTGCCAACGTCATTTGGTCGCAAGATGAAGGAGATGTATGAGGCCGGCCAGCTTGCGCCCGAGTGGGTGGCATCATACTGGATGGCGCATGCCCTTGCTTCTCAGTTCGTCGATTCACGTATCGTGTTTGAGGGGGTAGCAAAGAAGCCTAATGAAGCGGAGTTATTTCATGAAATTCACGAACTACTCGATCGACCGTACGTAGTCTTTAACCTCATCATCCCCGACGACGTAGTGCGGGCCCGTAGTGCCACTCGGCTCCGTGATACGCTGGACATAGGATCAGTCATTGAGCGTAGGCTTGAGGCCTACCATACCTATACGGAGCGATCGATTGAATTCTTCCGCGATAAAGGTACCCTAATTGATATCGACGGCGAGGCAACGCAAGACGAGGTTACGGAAAAAATATTTACTTATCTTAGCGCATAATCATGGCACCACTCACCGTAATTTTTGTAGGACCACAGGGCAGCGGTAAGGGAACCCAGATTGAAAAGCTGCGCACCGTTCTTGTCGAACGGGACCCTTTGCGTCGGGTGGTTGATATTCAGACCGGTCGTCGGTTCCGTGCCCTCGCTGCCAAACAAGAAACCTTTGCAGAGCGCAAGGTGGCGTCGACTCTGGACACCGGTATCCTCCAACCTGACTTCCTCACGCACATTCTCTGGGGCGAAGCGATGCTTGATCAGCTCGACCCGCTCGCACACCTGCTCATTGATGGTTTTCCGCGCACCGTGGTGCAGGCCCACGTCCTTGAAGATGCGTTGCGTTTTTTTGAACGGCCAGAAGTAGTGGTAATAAACCTTGAGACACCCGAAGATGTGGTTCGTGCACGTATGCATGACCGAGCGCGCGCGGACGATACTGACGCGTCAATTGAAAACCGTCTGCGCTGGTACCATGACGATACACTTCCGGTACTCTCGTACTACCGCGACCGTCCCCAAACTACCGTCCACGATATCGATGGTCAGCAGTCCATGCATGCAGTCCATACCACGATTGTCGAAGCTCTTCGTGTTTCTGTATGATAACTAAAAAAACACCGGAAGAAATTGTGCTCCTTCGTACCGGTGGCTCCATTTTGGCGGGTATACTAAAACAGCTCGGGCAGGCAGCGGTTGTGGGTACCACCACGCTGGATCTCGATGATTTGGCAATGTCCCTCGTGGAGCAGGCGGGAGTGGAGCCGGTCTTACTCGGGTACCATCCTACCTTTGCGCCCTATCCATACCCGGCGGCCTTGTGCGTTTCAGTCAATAATTGTGTTCAGCACGGTATCCCGTCGGCTCTCGTGGTGCTACAGGAGGGCGACGTGGTGAACATTGATATGACGATTGCTTACGAGGGACTGATTGTTGATTCTGGTATTACGGTTGGGGTGGGAGAGATTGACGCCGATTCGAAGAAATTAATTGCGGTGACGCGCGAGGCGCTTATGCGTGGGGTGAAAGCGGCGCAGCCAGGCGGACATATTGGGGACATAAGTGCTGCGATTGAGAAGTCAGTAAAGGAGGCAGGGTTGTCGGTGGTCCACGACCTCTGTGGTCACGGAGTAGGGTACGCAGTGCATGAAGAGCCATCAATTCCCAATTTTGGTACCGCTGGTACCGGTCCGCTTATTGAGGTGGGACATGTTTATGCCATCGAACCGATTGTAAATTTTGGAAAAAAAGATGTGGTTTTTGATGATGAAGGGGATGGGTATAGCGTTTATACAAAGGACGGTTCTTTTTCCGCGCACTTTGAGCATTCGGTGGCGATTACTGAGAGCGGCCCACTTATTCTCACCCAGCCAAAATAAGTACAAACGTACTTCATTGACTTTGTCGCCCACGTCACTCGGATAGTCATCGTACAAAACCGTACGTCTCTTATCCTCGCTCCTTGGCTTCGCGCCATTTAAGTACGTTTGCGCTTATGTAGTTGACGGCGTTTTATTTAGTTTCTGGCTTGCTCCAACCGCAGTTTATCGCTATACTGCCGGCACCTAATCTCCACAATTTATGTCAAAAAAGCCACACCAGGAACGAACGTTTGTAATGTTTAAACCAGACACTGTCCAGCGCAGTATGATGGGCGAGGTAGTAAAGCGCTTCGAGCTTACCGGCCTCAAGTGTACCGCCATGAAGATGTTTATGGCTGACGAAGAGTCACTCATCGCGCACTACAATAAGGACGATGCCTGGTTCATGAAGAAGGGGACAAATATTGTGACAGACCTGCAGGCGCAAGGTCTTCCGGTTACCAAAGACGCTATGGAATACGGTAAGGACATAATCCGCGCGAACGCCAAATTTATGATGTCAGCCCCAGTGGTCGCGATGGTCTGGGAAGGCAACCAAGCGGTAGCGGTGATCAAGAAGATGGTTGGTTCAACCGAACCGGCAACCTCAGATGTTGGTACTGTGCGAGGTGATTACACTGTTGACTCATATAGTCACGCTGCCTACGAAAACCGAGCTGTTCGAAACCTCATACATTGTTCTGACATGGTCTCGGAAGCAGAACGCGAAATCGCTATCTGGTTTGATGAAGAAGAAATTATGGATTACGCAACGGCGCAGGAACGCATCATGTATGATGTAAACCTCGACGGTACTCGGGACTAACTGCGAGATACGGCCCCGCAAGGGGCCGTTCTAACATTCAATTATAGAAGCCACTTATAGGCTATACATTAAGAGTTTAGTGATTAGCTGTCAGTTCGCCGCCGTTACTTTTCTCGCTATGATGCTCAAAAGTAACGAGGCACCTGACTAAGGAAAACATAGCAGTAGCGGTACTACTGCTTGTTTCTCCTCATTGTGCTACTATAATTTTGGAGACGCGTTAACGTGTCTTCCAGTTAAATTTTGTTATCGGGCTAGCTGAACTCGTAAACAACTATGAGAACCTGCATAAGGATTTCAGACATTGTTTAGATAGGCCGCCCACCTGGTAAACACCAGGAGGACACGTGCGCGTCTCCCTTTGAAACAGCGTCTCTACGGAGGCGCTTTTTCATGTCCGTCGCGCATTCATGTCACGTGCTACTATTAGGAGGCTATGAAAGCCCGGCCGCTCACCTTCTTCATTCTCGCCATCATTTTTTTAGCGGCGCACCTCACTGCGCTGGAGCTCAGGCTTTACTGGTACTTGCCGTGGTACGACATCATGATGCATACCTGGGGTGGCTACCTAGTCATCTTTGGTTTTTTAATGCTGGGTAAGATTGGCAGTCGTCGGTTGGCACTACCGCACCTACTTTTGTTTCCTGCCCTGGTTGGGGTAATGGCTGCGTGGGAGATTTTTGAATATGCCTACGGCATCGCCGGAGAACATCCAAGCTACCTTGTCGACACTGTGCTCGATTTTGTGTGGGGCACGATTGGTGGAATTGTGGCGTACGTTACTACTAAAAAACACTAGCAAGAGGCTATGAGCGCGACACTTGGATTTTATGGTGGGGTAGGGGCAGTTACAGGCGCTAATTTCATGCTTGATACCGGGACGGCGGCGCTCGTCGTTGATTGCGGTCTCGTCCAGGGGGATCGATTTGCGCAGGTGCAAAATGCCGAAGCATTCGCCTACGATCCGGGGGCAGTCGATGTGGTACTTCTCACCCACGCCCATGCTGATCACATTGGTCGCGTTCCCAAGCTTGTGCGGGACGGCTTTGCTGGAATCATTTATAGCACTACCGCTACCAAGGACTTGTCGGCCGTAATGTTGCGTGATGCATTTAAGGTGATGGAGTACGAGCGGGAGCGGTACGGTAATAAACCTATCTATGACATGGGTGATATTGATGCGGCACTAGCACTGTGGCGGACCGTGGAGTATCACGAAACCTTTTTGCTTCCCGATGGTATAACTGCCCATTATACCGATGCTGGGCACATTCTTGGTTCGGGCATGCTTCACCTCACTCGGGGTGGCAAAACGATTGTCTTTACGGGCGATATTGGTAACGTTCCGCAACCCCTACTCTCCGCTCCGGAAGTGCCAGAGGGGTATGACTACTTAGTGATGGAGAGTGTCTATGGTGACCGCTCTCATGAGGGTGTGGCGGAGCGCACCGAGCTCCTTAAGTACTACATTGAAGAGACACAGCGGAAGCAGGGCACGCTGATTATTCCGGCGTTCTCACTCGAGCGCACTCAGGGAATGCTCTACGAAATCAATAATTTAGTGGAATCGGGAAAGATTAAGCCTTTGCCGGTGTTCCTCGACTCCCCGCTTGCGATTGCCGTTACCGACCTCTATAAATCTTATGTCAGATATTTACGCCCCGATGTACAAGAGCAGATAAAGAATGGCGATGATATTTTTGCTTTTGCTGGCTTATCATTTACTCGTACCGTTAAAGAATCAAGCGAAATTGACGCGGTGAAAGGGGCAAAAATAATTATTGCCGGCTCGGGTATGAGTCACGGTGGGCGTATTCGTCGCCACGAGCAGCGCTACCTCGATGACCCGCGCACGACGGTGCTCTTGGTTGGCTACCAATCGGTGGGTTCAGTCGGGCGCTTGCTCCAAGATGGTGCTCCAAAGGTAACCATCGATGGGGAAGTGGTAAAGGTAAAGGCGAAGATAGCGCGCATTACCGGTTACTCAGGTCATGCCGACCGCGACCAGCTTCTCGAGCTGGTTGCCAAGGGCGGTGACAAAGCAAAGTGTGTGTATGTGGTGATGGGTGAAGAGCGTTCCGCACTTTTTCTTACTCAGCGTTTACGTGATTACCTGGGGGTGAACGCGGTGGCTCCTGACTTGGGCGCCGAGGTAGAGATTGATTTTTAACAATATCAGTCATAGTAGGTACTATATTTAAAACCATATCTCGAAATATGAACATAAATATAATTGTAAAAAAGATAGTAGGAATTGAAGGTATCATATATAAGATTCCCTATGTACTTTTTCTAATTGCAGCAGTGCTGATTTTCTACGGTTCTATTGCGCTGCTATCGATAATTCCACTCGCGAGGTTTGGGTTCGGAGAGCTGTCGTGGTTTGCCCTGAAAACTTTTCCGACATCACTTGTAGGTATGCTTATAGGTGTTCTCGGGGTCTCTATTCAACTACTACTTCACCTATACAAGCGTGGTTATATGATAAAAATTAAACACTTTACCCGTACGGTAAAAAGTAGTCTTTTGTTTGATTCTAGAACCAGTCGTGTTGAATACTGGCATTATGTCTTGTTCAGCTCTCTGCTTGTGTTTTTGATGGTTATCATTGGTGAAATAGTCACAGTTACAGATGTAGTAGTTGAGACTTATGAAGGGGATGCAAGGGAAACTCTTTTCGCCTACTCACTGCTCGTTTTTCTTCCAGTAATTGCAGCCAGCTTCAGACGCCTTCATGATTCAAATAAAAGTGGCCGGTGGCTACTACTGCCGTTTTATAACCTCTACCTCCTTATACGAAAGGGAACAGTTGGGCCTAACTTCTATGGTCCGGACCCAAAGGCTGCACCGCTCGCCATACCGGTCCCGCCAATTACAGATTCGCCAACGGTATAGAACAAGCTTTCAAAAAAACCACTCGCCTAATGGCGGGTGGTTTTTTTTTGAAAGGCTATGCCTTTACGGTCTCGACGAGGCGAGCGAAGGCTTCGGGGCGTTCAAGGGCGAGGGTGGCAAGAATCTTGCGGTCAACCTCGATGTTCTTGGCCTTGAGCATCGCAATGAATCGGCTGTACTTAAGGTCAAAGTTCTGGAGGGCGGCATTAATGCGGACAGTCCAGAGCTTACGGAAGTCGCTCTTCTTGTCTTTGCGGTGAGCAAAGGCGTAGGTCTGAGCGTGGTAGATAGCTTCACGGGCAACTCGCTTCTTCTTTGAACGCTGCTGGCGGTAGCCCTTTACCTCGGCGAGGATATTCCGGCGTCGCTTCTGGGCCATAAGGCCTCCTTTTACTCGTGCCATATTAGTTGAGGTTAGGTGCTACTTTGCGCCTGAGGCGGGTAAGAAGCGGCGGGTAATGCGCTTCCCGAGGGTGAGAAGCTGTGTTCGCTTGCGTCGTAGTCGCTGGCGACCAGTCTGACGAGCATTAAAGTGGTTTTGACCCTGTTTTCGGGCCACTAGCTTGCCGTTTTTGGTCACCTTGATGCGCTTGGTGAATGATTTATTTGTCTTCATAAATGGTTATATTCGGCGTGCGAAGTGGCGCTACTATAGCGTATTAGCTACTTTATGTAAAGCCTTTGTACTCGTCCAACACCTTTGAGACTCCACCTCTCGTAATGTCGATACAATGTACCGCAACGGTGCAACTTGGCCA
>JAIEOU010000007.1 GCA_019750255.1 Patescibacteria group bacterium | reverse complement strand
TCGTTCCTTGCAACTGACTCCGAATTCTCATGGTTTCCTTATTGCTAAGGAGTCTCAAATGTTTCTGAACTTATGCATCAGTGCGCATTAAGAGAGAGGTGTAAAGTCAAAATTAATGCCCATAAATTCACTGTTCGTAGGGTCAAAGCGAGCAACAGAAAGGCCTTCCGCAGTAGCCATAATGCGTAAGGTGGCGTCATCGAGTAACAAAGCGGCTGTGGCAAAGGCATCCGCGTCGCGCGCGCTCTTAGCTTTTACATACGATGCGTACCGGGTGGTGCCAACAATGTGATTCTCTGCTTGATTATTGTGTTTCCATACTCGCTTGTAAGGGCTTGAGGCTGCAAAGCCTTGGTGCAATAAGGTGGTCATACCCAGGTATGTGTCTGCTTCTGTGGGGTGTTCGAGATGAACTGCTATGGGGTTGTTCATGTCGTGACTAACGTAGAGGTCGCCACCGCCATTAATAAGAAATTCTTCAATGTCGTGTTGTCGCAGTAGGATTGCGAGTTCATCAATGAGATAGCCTTTACCAAAACCACCACAATCAATACTTCCTTTATTGAGTACGATGATGTCGCGTGAGATCTCGATGTCTTGTTCGGGTATGGGAAGTAAGGTGCCAGAGTCAGCCTTTTGACGCGCGCCATATCCGCGAGATGCCAAGGTGTGGCCAATCAAGAAATTGAAGGCACCCGCTGTGCGGCTGTGCAGAGCTTGACCGTACTGCAGGAGTGTTACAAATTCAGCATCTGGATTGTGAAAGGCACGATCCTTGTTAAGTCGACCAACGAGAGAATCAGTTTTAAAACGCGAATAGCGCGCCTCAAAGTAACTGAGGCGCGCTATAAGTTCTTGTGTTATGAATTCCTTGGCAGCTTCGGTGTGGAGGTTCACCTCTACCCACCAGGCTGTCCCGAGCGCAAGATGGCGGTTAAGGAGCAGCTCCATGAGTTTAAGAAGCGGTTTTTGCAATCGCGTCCTGTACTGCTTCATTAAAAGCTGCGCTCGTAAGAGATGCGCCGCCAACACGTGAAAGGGAAATGTCACTCAGCTTCTTTCCTACCACTAACGTTTGGTAAGCTCCGTCAAATCGCTTTTGATGAGTATTTTCACCCTTTCCTTCGTTATAACTACTTGAAATTGCGGTCACGATACCATCCTCCACAGTAAAGTTCACCGTGATTGACTCCTGCACCCTGGCTGGGCTGCGGTAGGGTTTAAAAATTGTTACCACCTCGGGTGCGGGTGCCGTAACCTCATTAGATGGGGTCGGGGTTATTCCCGGTCTAGCGTTTGGCGTGGTGTCTGTGGCCGGTGCGGTGATAGGAACATTGCTTGTGGTAGTGGTGGTGCTCAGAGGAGCGCCTGGAGCTGCTGCTTCGCTTGTTGGAGTACTGACTTCCGAAACGGTGGTTCCGGCATCTCTAAAGTAGACAATGCCTCCAATCACTGCTGCAAGTACGATGAATAGGGCAACGATAGGCATGATGAGTTATTATTAGTATAAAATAAGCACGCGCGAACAACCGTCATTATACAAAGTACCGTTGTTTGTTCAACGAACGCTTACTGCCAACTACGCATCTATGGTTACAATCTTTCATTCTCTCTGGGCACCAGTCAGTCGGTTTCTTGACCGTACCGGTATGTACCGGGTGGTAACCATCGGACTCACTCTGCTTGCATTAATTGCGTTGGTGGCGGGTATAGGCGGTCTGCTCCCGTACACTGCCTTTGAACAATTGCTTTCACTTGGAAGCGCGCTCGTGACCGCGCTGGCCGTGAATGCGCTCGCAGCGAGATTGTTACATATATCAGTGAATCATGAGTCGGCAGTAATAACTGGACTGATTGTACACTTTCTAGTGGTCCCACCCCCGCTTGCGAGTGTGGGTGACTATGCGCTTGGTGCCGGGGTTGCTGCTCTGGCAGTATGTACAAAATTTATTATTGTTTGGCGCAAGCAGCACATTATTAATCCGGCGGCCGGAGGGGCGATCATGATGGCTTTTCTGTTCGCGCTCCTTCCGGCTTCTTTTGGTACGTTTGAGACGGGCTGGTGGATAGGTACGCCGCTATTATTTATTCCGCTTGCTCTGATTGGATGCTTGGTCGTCACTAAGGTGCGTAAGTGGGCACCGGTGCTCGCGTTTTTGGGTGCTGGTTATGCGATGATGTTGTTCGAGGAGTGGCGGCTTAGTGGTGATTTGATGTTGAGTACACAGTTCTTCTGGCTTTCTGGACCAAGTCTGTTTCTCGCGATTTTTATGCTTACCGAACCATTTACTATGCCGCCTCGGCGAACCCAACAAATCGGCTATGGCGTACTCGTCGGCCTACTGTCTCAAACATATCTGCTTGCCCCAGTAGTAAAAATGACGCCGGAGCTTGCACTCGTGGTTGGTAATCTTGCGTTTTACTACACTACATTGCGCCAGAAGCTGGCTCTGGTATTTTCTAGTCGCCGTGAACTAGCGCTCGGTACGTACGAGTTTGTTTTTAAAAAGCCGGCAAGGTTTTCATTTTTAGCCGGACAGTACTTAGAGTGGATGCTGCCGCATGCTCCGGCCGACAGTCGGGGACTGCGCCGCTATTTTACGATTGCCTCATCATCGACCGAGCCTGATGTGCGCCTCGCCCTCAAGGTAGTGGAGAGAGGAAGTACGTATAAGCAAGCCCTACTTTCACTGCGACCCGGAGATAGTTTGATAGGCAGTCAGCTCGCTGGCGACTTTGTTTTGCCAGAAAGTGCAACGGAAAAACTTGGTTTTATCGCTGGTGGTATCGGGGTGACACCGTTTAGAAGCCATTTAGCCTATATGGCCGACGCTCAGATAGTGCACGACACCATTCTTTTTTATTGCAACAACACGTCTGCAGAAATTGCTTACCGTGATGAATGTACTCACTTTGCTAAGGTGCTGCCGTTACGACTCGTGCACGTACTAGCCAAAGAAAAGCACATAGGGAGTGAGTTTGAAGAAGGCTTCGTCACGAAAGAAATGATTGCCCGCCGCGCCCCTGATTACGGCGATCGAACGTGGTATCTCTCGGGGCCACCGGGGATGGTGAATGCGTATAGTACGTTACTAAAAGAAATGGGGGTAACGAAGATCGTAGAAGACTTTTTCCCAGGTCTTGCCTAGATAGTGAGTGTGGCCGGCTGCGGCCGCTACTTTCTCCCTGAATGGGAGAAAGTAGCGGGGCCTCGGCATAAGGAGAAATAAGGAGGTACGAAGTGCCGACTATATTTTCCTTATTTGAAAACTTCACTCGTTTCGAGCCGTAGAGCGAGATAACGAGTGGTAGTTTTCGGGAAGGAGAAAACAGTCATGGTTTTGCTATTCCTTGTTTCTCCTCACCATACAATCGGCTTTTGTCCTTGTGCTTCTAAATATGCATTGGTCTTTGAAAAATGCCTGCTGCCAAAAAAACCTTTATAGGCACCGAGTGGGGAAGGGTGGGCAGCCTCGAGCACCAGATGCTTTGTGCGGTCGATGTGCGCACCCTTTTTCTTGGCGAAATTTCCCCAGAGCAGGAATACCAGGTGCTCGCGCTCTTCTGACAGGGCTTTAACGGCAGCATCAGTCCATTCCTCCCAGCCTTTGCCTTGATGTGAGCCGGGGGCGCCGGCCGCGACCGTGAGGGTGCTGTTGAGTAGGAATACACCCTGATCTGCCCAGCGTTCGAGATTGCCAGAAGGGGGAATATCGGTACCGATATCGTTTTTAATTTCCTTATAGATATTTTTAAGTGAGGGTGGAATGGCTACGCCGTCTGGTACTGAAAAGGCCAGGCCATGCGCTTGCTCTGGACTGTGGTAGGGATCTTGTCCTAGAATTACTACCTTCACTTGGTCAAACTGACAGTCGTCAAAAGCGGCAAATAAATCTTTTGGCGGCGGGTAGACGGTGCCGTTTAGGTAGGCCTCGCGTACAAAAACAGTAAGCTCTTTAAAATACTCAGTCTCGAGTTCAGAAGCGAGCGCTTGCTTCCAGGATTCTTCGAGTCGGATGTGCATTATTTCTATGTTAACAAAATTACTGTTAGCCGTCTTTTCTAGCGAAGCGAAGCAGTCTTGGGTAAAACTGAAAGATCCTGGACTGCTTCGTGCCTCGCAGAGACGAACAGGTTACGTCAGGGTTTCTGGCATTTGGGACAGTAATGTGTACCTCGGCCGGCGCACCGAATTTTTATAATCGTGGTACCGCAGACTTGGCACGGTGTACGTTGTTTACCGAAAACTCGGAGGTAGTCGGTAAAGTTACCAGCTTCACCGCCGGTGTCAGTAAAGTGTTGAAAGGTGGTACCGCCTACCGCAATTGCCTCACTAAGGACGTCTCTGGCGTGTCTGGCAATGGAGCGCAGGCGCGGCGTTGAAAGAGAAGAGCCCTTACTTATGGGGCGTACGCCGGCGCGGAAAAGTGTTTCGTCCACGTATATGTTACCAAGGCCAGCGATAAAAGTTTGGTCGAGTAATATGGCTTTAATTGGAGCGTTTCGCTTCTTTGCCTGCTTAGCAAATATTTCTATGTCAAAGTTTTCCGCAATGGGTTCTGGACCAAAATGAGCGCGAGCTTTTTCCACCTCTTCCAGTGTCGCAAGCTTAGTATATCCAAATAGTCGCATGTCATTAAAGTACAGGGTGCTGCCGTCAGTAAACTGAAACGCTACTCGAGTGTGCTTGTTGGGTAAAGTGGTGTCAGTGGTGGACATTGTGTGTCCGCCACCAGAGATGCCGGTACTATCAACAAAGAGAAACTGCCCAGTCATTTTAAGGTGGGCCAGTAGGTGATGAGTTGAGTCAGCAAAGTGTACAATAAGGAGTTTCCCGATCCTGTCGATATTCGCAATACTGAGTCCAGCTAGTTTTTGGCTAAAGGTTGGGTCGTGCGCTACCGTTTTTTTATGAAAAACCACCACATTTTTGATGATTTTACCGCGAACCTTATATAAAAGCTGAAGTCGAACGGTCTCGACTTCTGGAAGTTCTGGCATAAGTAGTAAACGTGAGTTTAACATTATTAACCCTATTCAACTACTCGTTTGCCCTTATGATATGGCTTCATGTAAAGGTATTTTGTGACACGGGAGCCTGCTCTTGACAGGTAGTAAAATATATTGACAAAATGTATTTCTTTTGCTACACTGTGGCGTAAAGTTCTCATCTCTCTCGCGGCTAAGCTTCGGGACATGTACCACAAAATTGACAATTCTTGAGCCGTTTCTACGAATAGTGCTCGTCATCGTTACTCTGCAGGACCTGAGCTTGCGTGGCTTAGCGTCTCTGTGTGCCGCTGTAACAACCCGCCGATTACATTTTTTGTTTTTAATATTCTCGCGTACAGGTGTAGGTGGGAATAACTGAAATAAAAATTACCTAATTCTATATGCACAAAATTATTAAGATTTCCGCATTTGTTGTTGTAGCCCTATGTATGGTGGGAGTGACCATGGCGTTTGATATCAATCATCAGACCAACGTTGTTACCGAGCCGGTGCAGGCTACTGGCTTATTCACAACGGTTCTACCAACCGTAACTGCACCAACCATAACCGCCCCAACACTTGCTGCACCAACCATTACTGTTCCCATTGTGAGCGTACCGTCGACTGTATCAGCACCAACCGTAACGGCACCTACGGTGGCCGCACCAACCGTCACTGTACCCACCGTAATACCCCCGGTTGTGATTCCTCCCATTGTCACGCCGCCGCATCTGCCTACGTGTGTACTTAATTCCTCGACACGGACCGTGGAGGAAAAGAGTTCGGTAACGATTTCGTGGAGTAGTAGTAATGCATCGAACGTAACGCTTACAAATTTTGGCTCAGTTGAGAGTAGCGGATCACGCACTTTTACTGCTAGTGGCGTCGGCACTCAGACCTACACCCTTTCGGTTTCGGGACAAGGTAGTAGTTCGACCTGTGTGGTGGTAATTACTGTTATTCCTTGTCCAGATCCACTTCCAGACTGTACTCTTACCGCATCACCAGTGTCGGTGGTGCGGGGTGGCCAAACGGTTCTTACGTGGAGCGCCATTAACGCCGACAGTGCAATTATCTCGGGCGGAGTTGGTGCTGTATCGCTAGGCAATGGTTCGCGTCAGGTTACACCTGATGGAACAACCACATACGTCCTTACGGTAAAGAAAGGTCAGGAGACTAAAAGTTGTCCAGTCACGGTTACGGTTACCGAGCAACCAGCAGCACCGACGTGTGACGCATTTACCGCCAGCCCAACGGTGATTTTCCGTGGGGATTCCTCAACGTTGACCTGGAGTACCAGTAACGCTACCAGTGTTTCCATTAACCAGGGTATCAACACGGTTGATGCTGACGGGACGCGCTCTGTAAGTCCACAAGCCAACACCACCTACACCCTTACGGCCAGTGGCAACGGTACTCAGGTAACCTGTCCAGTATCGATAGAAGTACGCGAACGTTCCGTAGAGACACCGTTTACCTGTGCTAACAATGTAAACTTCACTGCCAGTCCATTAACTATCGACGAAGGAGAGAGCAGTACGCTCGGCTGGAGTGTCAGTGGTGCAACCAGTGTTGCAATCAGTAACGGTGTGAATACGAATAATGCATTCACTGGTTCAGTTGCAGTCAGTCCTAGCGCAAATACCACCTACACGTTAACCGCGACTAAGAATAGTACGACGATTAGCTGTCCGGTTACCATTTCGGTAGATGAAGATAATGGCGGTGGCGGTGGGGGAGGTGGAGGTGGTTCAGCTACACCACGGTGTGAACTCACTGCATCAGATCGCACTATCAGTTCTGGTGATCGTGTCACGCTTAAGTGGAACACCTCAGCCGCAACAGCTGTAGAAATTAAAGATAATCGTAACCAGACAATCGTCACTACTGACGGTAAACTGGGAGACGATAAAAAAGATCTCTATGATGGCTCAATTACGGTTCGCCCTACCCGCGACACTACCTACACCCTGACAGCCGCCCGCGGTAGTCGTGATCGTGAATGTACGGTAAAAATCGATGTAGACGATGTTAAGATAACTGAAATCCGTGACCAGCAGCCGCTTGTCACGAGTATCTCACTCACCGATGTTCCGTACACTGGCGTCGATGCTCGTACTGCGATCCAGCTCACCGTGCTTGCGATTATCGTTCTGTGGGGTGCGTACCTTGGGTATGCTTTCTACCGACGCGACAAGGTAGCGGTTACTAAGAGTTAAAACTCTCATCAATAAAACAGCGGGCGTTCCCATCGGGGACGCCCGCTGTTTTAAATGTCATCCATATTAAAAACACCTACCCGATGGTGTCGAATAGGCGGTCGGCGGCGGGGCCCGAAGTGATGATGTGCATCGATTTCGGGCCCCGCATGAATCAGCGTGCTTCAGCTACTTGAATTGTATCCACGTGGGCTGTGCGAACTCGGCATCGGGGCCAGGGTCTAAAACCGTCACCTCCGCGTTGCCTATCCTGTTGGTACAGAATAAGATTGAAGTGCACATAGTCACGTACATTATCCCGTACCTGAAGATTGTACTGCTGTCGAAGACGCTCAATATCGTTTTCATGGACTCTCCATGCAACTTGCAGGGCCCCGTGAAAGGCACCTGAAGCGTTACGCATGAGCGAGCCATTTTCGATGACATGGCGTCCTCGAGATTCGCACCAGGCAATCGCCTGCATGCGTGCAACCGCGGCCCGAGGAAATACCTCGGCAATGATGTGGTTGACGATAGTACGCTGCTCTGCTTCGCCAAGGCGGCTCAGCATATGGTTAGGCATAGCCCAGGCGCTCGTAACAGTGCTCGGCGTCACCATGCTGGCGACTATGAGTACGGCGACGAGTAGTGTTCTTTGTAACAAAAACATGGTCCTCTCTCACGATGTAAAGCGTGGTCAGACCTCCCGTGGGTGACCTTATTACTGGTCGTTGGTGTTCCTTGATTCCTTTTTTGTACTTCCAGTTCTTAAGACGCACGAACCGCTGATTTCTTTCATTAATAAAAAAAGAAGATTTTTTATGAGCTGGAGGGCGCTTGGGTGACACGTTCTACGGGTTCAGTTAAAGCTGCATATAAAATGATAATCAAGTAGTATCGTGGGAGGTTTGAGCTCGGATGTGTTTTTTTGACAGGTGGCAGGGCATGGGATTATGCGGTCTGTTGAGCCCTGTAACACTTATCGATGAGCCTGATGATGCATGTCTGACCACTCGTAAAGCGTATAGCTGGCTCTGTCAAATATCTTGTGTCGCTCATGTCGGTGTATGTCTTCGTCACTACGGGTTTGTCATAGACTGACTCCTCTCGCTAGCTGTATTGGTCCTAGCCTTCCTCAGAAGGCAGTTAATATAATGATTTGTCAACAGTTCAAAGTCTGTTACTATAGCCGGATGTCTGTACTCACCCTGCCGCGGGCTCTTTCGCTCTCCCGACCACGATTCTGGATTTACGAATTAGGTACGTTTGCACTTGGAGTACTCATGGCGCTCTCAGCTACCACCACTACACCGTGGTGGCTGGTCATAATTTTTGCTCTTTATTTTCTGTATCCGGCAAATTTTCTGATTTACGGAGTTAATGATGTGTATGACTACGATACGGACATTCGCAACCCAAAGAAAGCCGGGTACGAAGACGTGCTTGACCCATCCCTCCATCGACCGGTCTTGCGCGCTATTTTTTGGAGCACGCTGCCATTTCTGATTCTGGCCATCTTTGCTTCGAAGGCTGCTCTCCTCGCCTTTATAGCCTTTCTCTTTTTTGCGATTGGTTACTCGATGCCGCCCGTTCGAGCGAAGGCTCGGCCGCTGCTTGATAGCTTTTTTTCTGCCGGTCACTACGTAGCGACAGGTGTGTTTGGTTACTACCTAGCTGGTGAAGTGGAGGACGTCCTTTTGCCCGTGGTGGCCGGCATGTTCTGGGCGATGGCCATGCATGCATATTCGGCGGTGCCTGATATTGCCGCCGACGGAGAGGCGGGCGTACCAACCATTGCCACTTTTTTAGGTAAAGAACGAACCATCATTGTGTGTGCCTTTGCCTATCTCGGTGCTGGACTTATAGCCTATCTGTACTTCGGTTTGCTCGCACTCGCACTTTCGGTACCGTACCTCATAATGATGGGCCTTTCGCTTAAGGCTAGCGACGAACGACTACTACAGCTCTACAAGTACTTCCCGAAGTTAAATTCAGTTATGGGAACCCTGGTAACGCTCCTTGTGCTCTATGAAAACGGTTGGTTTTAGAGGGACGTGAGGGGATGGGGTGAACTTATATTCATGATGCGCTTATAGACATTCTGGGCCGAAATAACACAGATCGGCATACCGATGCCTGGGTTTTGGTATGAACCGACAAAGTACAGGTTTTTAACTTTCTTTGAGATATTATTCGGGCGCCAGAGGGCTGATTGACCTAGGGTGTGCGCCAGACCAAGCGCTGTACCTTTAAAGCTATTGTAGTCATGGGAGAAATCTTCAGCGCAGTAAACCCGTTTGTACACTATATGCTTTTCAAGGTCGGCGAGGCCGAGTCGGTTCTGTAATATGCTCAGGGTGCGATCCGCCCATAGTCGTTTTTTGGCATCGTCATACGAAACCCCCGCTGAGAGCGGTACTAAGACAAACAGGTTTTCGTGACCGGCCGGTGCGACGTTCGGGTCGCTCTTGCTCGGGGCACAGACGTAGATTGATGGGTCAGTAGGGAAGTCGTGGTGGTTGAAAATCTCTTTAAAATTTCTGTCCCAGTTCTCGGTAAAGAGTAGATTATGGTGGGTCAGGTTATCGTACTGTCTGTTAACACCGAGGTACATAATAAAGGCACTTGGTGCTAACGTCCGTTTTTCCCAGTAGCGGTCGCTGTGGTCGCGCTCGTGGGGTGAGAGGAGGGCAGTTTCAGTATGATGGAGGTCGGCGTTACTCACGACCATATCTGCGTGCTTGTTCGTCCCGTCCTCAAGTTCAACCCCGACGGCCTTGCCTTGTTCGGTAATGATGCGTCGCACCGGTGCGTTGTAGTGAAAGCGCACCCCGTGCTTTTCGGCGAGCTTTCCAATTGCCTTCGGTAATTCACCGATGCCGCCATCGGGATACCAGATGCCTAAGTCGAAGTCGACATGGTTCATGAGACGATACATCCCGGGCGCATCTTTGGGGGCAGTGCCAAGTAATACCATTTGAAAGAGCATCACCTTACGCAAGAGCTCGCTCTTGAAGGTTCTGTGGATGATGCGCTGCATGCTGTTTAAAATCTCGAGTTTGCGACCCTCGCGCATAACCCGCTTATTAAAGAAGTCAAAAATTGAATCGTAATTTTTGTAAATAAACTCGTGTTTAGCAATACCGTATTGACGCTCTGACTCATCGAGGTAGTCGTTAAGCTTTTTACCGGCTCCCGATTCAATTGCATCAAACACGACGGCGTTGAGAGCGCGGTTGGCAAAAAAATCGTGGTGCTCACCAGTGGATCCGAGGAATACTCGGTACGAAGGAGCGAGCTTTTTGAGGGTAAGGTACTCGTGAATGTCTTCACCCATAAGCGTGAAAAAGTGTTCAAAGACGTCCGGCATCATGTACCACGACGGACCCATGTCAAAGGTGTAGCCTTGATCTCCAAACACACGCGCTCGACCGCCAATCGATTCGTTTTTTTCATAGACGTCTACTTGGTAGCCCTGTTTTCCGAGCATGGCAGCGAGCGAGATGCCGCCGAAGCCGGCTCCAATAATAATGGCTGATTTAGTTGTTGACATAGGTACGTAAAATAATAAGGCATTTGCGGAGCTTGGATACACGGGCGCGTTTGGTAAACACGTTGTAGTGCTGTCTTTCAATTTGGTCGAGTATCGCTGCGTAGAAGCGGGAGGCAAGGATAACCGCCCGTCGGGCTTTGGGTGAAAGTAATGCAACACCTGGCTCGGCTTCGGTGTACAGCCGGCGCGCTCTGGCAATCTCTTGCTTCATGAGCGCAATAAACTCGGGGGTAGTGGCGTGGTGCTTGATCATGTCTTCGGTGACGCCATGCTTGGTCATCTCGCTTTGTGGCAGGTAAATTCGCCCGCGCTCATCATAGTCTTCCCGAACATCGCGGAGGAAATTTGTCAGCTGCATCGCTTCACCAAGCGCTTCAGCTCGTGGAAAGGCGCGCTCATCACGGTAGCCAAAAATATAGGTGAGCATGACTCCCACCACCTGGGCAGACCCTCGCATGTACGACTGCAATTCCTCGTAGGTAGTGTAACGGGTTTTGGTGAGGTCAAGGAGCATTGCGTCTATAAACTCGATGCTGACTGGAAGAGGAATATGGTAGCGGAGAAACACTTCGCGAGTTGCTTCTAGGATACTGCGTTTGGTCTCTCCCGTGTCATAGCACTGAATCCAGTCGTGCTTCCAATTGTCGAGCTCAACAGCCGGGTCACTGCCGGCAGCCGGGTTATCAACTATCTCGTCAGGTATACGCACAAAGGCATACAGTATAAACACTGCCTCGCGGTATTCGCGGGGGAGAAAGAGGGTAGCTAGGTAGTAGCTTGTACCGTGACGTTTTTCAATCCGGCGGGCTTTTTCAATGGCTGCAGCTTTCATGATGATTAGGTAGAGTGTTTATGAATGAGTGTCGCAATCGTTGAAAAGAAAGTCCGATCACGACTCGTGAGGGCCGGATCTTCCAGGGCTGCATATGCACTGGCTTCAAACACCGCAACAAGATTGTGTGCGTGTTTGAGTGCTCCTGAGGTGGTAAACATGGCACGAAGCGCGGCTTTGTCTTCCTCGTCCAAGGATTTTCCGACCGCCTGCTCTAGTAGTTCTGCCGCTGTGCCACCGTGTTCTCGGACATATGCGGTCAGTACGGTGTGTTGGTTTTGTGTCACATCCGTCATCGTGTCCTTTTTGGTTTCTTTACTGTCACCCACGATATCCAGTATGTCGTCTTGAATTTGGTAGAGTTGACCGAGCGCGAGACCAAAGGCTTCTCCGGCAGGGAGAAGTTCGGGCCGGCCAGCGAGCGTGGCTCCGATGTGGAGGGGTCGCACAAAAGAATACCGTGCGGTCTTATATTGATTTTTGAGTAAGACCTCGTTTTCATCGACCTCGGCGCGAACGGTAAAGTCAATATCGAGCATTTGTCCGAGGCACACCTCTTCGACTAACGTATGAAAGAGGCGTCGTACTTCTTTCATGTGGGGGAGGTTCCGATCTTGTGCCTCCCCAAGCAGCTCCATGACCAGGTTAAAGACTAGATCACCAATGAGGATGCCGTGACTCTCGCCGGCTCGCCGTACTGTACTCTGTCGCGGTGCATCGCCGTACACTGTATTACTAGCAAACTGATGGAGTGTGGCGACACCGTGGCGTTGCGGCGCTTCATCCATGATGTCGTCGTGGATGAGGCAAAAGATGTGAAAGAGTTCAACTGCAAGTAGTACTTCTTTAATGTCGTGGAGTGTCGCCTCAGGATGACTTTCCCGGTACAGACGAAATACCATAAAGGGCCTCAACCGTTTACCCCCGCTGCAGACGGCGACTAAATGCTGAAAGAGTGCTTGGAGCGATGCGCTATTAAACTGCGCGCTATAGCGTGTGGTTTTTTCAGTGATATATCGCTCAAGCAGTGTATCAAAGGCCGCTTTAAAGCGGCCCGACTCTTCTTTGAGGGTGATGGTGTCATGCTCTGCGTCGGACATGTGATGGGCCCAGTATAGCACTGATAGGCGGGACTGTAATGTTAGTGGGCCACATAAGTAATGTGTATCAAAATAACAAGTGACCCCTCGATTGCTCGAGGGGTCAAGGGTGGGATTCAGTCGAGCTCAAGGACATCGCCAGCCGGTCGCTGCTCTTTTCCGGTTCGGGGAGAAAGAAAATTGGTTTTTCCGTGAAAGCCCGTGAGGGTTCGGTCGAGATAACCAGGCTCGCGCTCACTGGTCTTCGGGGGATCTGTGGGTAGGTTGGAACCGGTCATCATTCGTGCTCTCCTCATGTACGAGACTGTAGAAAGCATGCCAGCAAAGAGTGCTTGCGTCAATGTTGGGTTACTCTTCCTTTGTCGACGGACTTCGCTTAGGTCGTGCTTCTGGCTGTGTCGTTTTCGTAACGAGAGTTCTCTGCGGAACTTCCTTGAAGGCCATTTCGGTTGTTTGGGCAGCTTCTCTATAGGCGGCCTCGAGCACGTCGAGTTCGAGCTTTTTCATATCCAGCATTGCCGCAACAACCCGGTTGGCCGCTTCTCCTGGCGTTGCCATAAGTTCTTGGAGTCGCGTCGGTACTACCTGCCATGACACACCAAAGCGGTCGCGCAACCAACCGCACTGCTCAACACTGCCTTTAGCGGCTAATTTTTTCCAGATTTTATCTAGTTCTGCCTGGGTTTCGCAATTAACGACCAGAGAAATGGCTGGTGTGAAAGAAAAGTGTGGTCCACCATTAATCGCGGCAAATTGCTGCCCTTCGAGTTCGAAGGTGATGACGAGAACCGACCCCGGGGTGCGACCAAGGCGCTTAGCCGCTGCCTCTCCGTAATATGAGGTGTGGAGAATCCGACAGTGCTTGAAAATACCCGTGTAGTAGCGGACGGCTTCCTCGGCATTTTCATCAAACCACAAATTTGTGACGATTTTTTGCATATGGTGCGATTGTAGCATGGCGCGCTGGGGGAGAATGAAGTCTCGCTTGGGGCGGCCGTACCGTACAATACATGAAATCGTATGCCGTCACTTCGCGTCTGGTTTAGTAAAGCGTCACCGTTAGCGCTGCTAGTGCTCGCGCTTATGGTTGGAGTGGGAGGTGCGCTCGGGGCCACGGTATTCCATTTTCTTATCGCCACTGGTACCCGGCTGTTTTATGGAGACTTCGGCAGTGATTTTATTGGGAGCGTAGAGAGCATGCCGTGGTGGCTGCGGATACTAATTCCTGCCGTGGGTGGATTGCTCGTGGGAATTTTGTTTAAAATTGCGCGAGTGCGTGAGGCTGAAGGGGAGGGTGTTCCCGAGGTGGTTGAGGCGCTCACGCTTCATCAAGGCATGATACGACCCATCGTAGCGCCGGTAAAGATTGTGGCCGCTGCGCTCACGCTCTCTTCCGGTGGTTCTGCTGGGCGGGAGGGTCCCGTAATTCAAATTGGGTCGGCAATTGGATCTTCGGTGGGGCAGCTGTTCGGTATGGTACAGACTGAGCGTTCGCTGTTGTTGGCTTGTGGCGCGGCTGCCGCTATTGGCGGAACGTTTGGTGCACCATTTGCGGGCGTACTATTTACCATTGAAATTTTGAAGCACCAGCCGACGTTTTTTCGCACCGGACTGATTGCGGTGTCGGCACTTTTGGGTGAAGTACTCACTCGACTACTTACTGGACACAGTGGTCTGCGTTTCGCCGTTGAGGCCGTACCAAGTTTTGTGTGGTGGCCTGATGGCGCTGTGGTGATTGTGCTTGGGGCAGCAGCGGCGCTTACGGCCCTGCTGTTTGGTATGGTACTGCGCGCCGCCCAGGTTATTTTTGCTCGATTTCCGTTTCCGAGAGTGTTGCGTCCCGCGCTTGGTGGTTTTGTCATCGGTCTTATTAGTTTGTATATTCCTTATATCCATGAGCCCGCGGCGTATCCGCTCATGGTCGATTTGATGGCGCTCACCACCTTGCCGCTTTCTTTTCTCCTCGGTTTATTTTTAATGAAAATGCTAGCAACTGGGGTAACGCTTGGTTCTGGCGGAGCGGGCGGAATTTTTGCACCCTCGCTGCTCCTTGGTACCATTCTTGGTAGTGTGTTTGGTTCCGTCGCCGTGCACTATGGCGTGCTGTCTCCAGCAGACGCGGTAATCTGCGTCGTTGTAGGAATGGCGGCAGTTTTTGCCGGAGCCGCGCACGCTCCTGTTACTGCGGCTCTTATCACCTACGAAATAGTGGGTGATCGTGAGCTTATCATCCCGCTCCTTATCGGTTGTTTTGTGGCTACGTTCCTCGCGCGTTCGCTTAAACGCGAGAGTATGTACGAAGGATACGGTACTTGAAAGGGAAGAGGCTGGTATACTGGAAGTACGTTTATTCATCACCTCTATCTATAATATGCATGCATTAAATGTACTCAGAGTGGTAGCGATATTCATTATTGTTATAGGAGCAATTGCTTTGTGGCCGGATGAAAAAAAGTGCTTGCGCCTGAGGCTGTGCCTGAAGAAGCACCAGTAGCGCTGGCGGTCGTGGGAGAAGAGGTTGAGTATTTCAATGATTCTCGTGGATATTATGCCAAGCCGGCCGCGGAGGGTTCATATCCCGGTGTCGTCATGATTCACGAAAATCGTGGGTTGCGCGAAGAAATAAAACGTGCAGCCGATGAACTGGCTGCCGAGGGCTACCGTGTTCTCGCGGTTGATCTCTACAAAGGTACGGTAATGCAAACCCAGGAAGAAGCGCGCGCCTACAGCTCGCAGTACGACCGCGCCGTTGGTATCCAGAATATGCGTACCGCTACTGCCTTCTTGCGCAAAGAAGGAGCTCCAAAAATTGCCTCACTTGGGTGGTGTTTTGGTGGCGCCGAATCGCTCGCCCTCTCAACCTCAGGAGAAAATCTTGACGCTACGGTAATTTACTACGGTCGCCTACCGGAGGACCAGGCAGTGCTTACTCAACTTAAGAGTCCTGTACTCGGCATATTTGGATCGGTTGATCAGGTGGTACCAACGTCCTCAGTCGCAGTATTTGAGTCAAATCTTAAAAACCTTGGCGTTCCGGCAGAGATATATATGTATGAAGGTGTAGGTCACGCCTTTGCGAATCCTTCTAATCCAAACTTTGCTCCCGCTGAGACAGCCGATGCCTGGGGTAAGACGCTGGCGTTTCTGGAGCAGCACCTCCAGTAATTGCTACTCATTTCTTTATGGATTCCAACTCAACAGACGAGCGGCTCTCGCGCCTTGAAGCCAAAGTAGATGCTGTGCATGCAGTAACGGAGAAAACGCGCACATACCTCCTCGTCATTATGTGGTCATCGCTTGCTATGATAGTGGCGCCATTGCTCCTGGCTGCAATACTAGGACCAATGCTAATCGCCTCATTTAGTGCTTCGCTAGGAATCTAGTGCAACTGAACTACCTGCCACAAAACCCGTGGTCCAACAGAGCTGTAGGCTATAGCCGCCCGATGGTCGGTCGATATTGAGGAGGTCGCCAACAATATACAGATTGTTAAATTGTCGTGAGCACATAGTCCTTGTGTTTATTTCGTCTAGTGATACGCCGCCTGAGGTCACTATGGCTTTGTCGACACCAAGGAGACCCTTTACACGCAGGGGTACGTGTTTAAGTAGTAGACCACATGCCTTGCGAGCTTCTTTACTGATGCTATGGCACGGAGTGTTCGGATTGATAGCGGTGTGCGCGATAAGGGCGTTCGCGAGCGCCGTGGGGAGTAGTTCACAGAGAATATTTTTAAAGTGCTTATTACTATGTGTTTCAAAAAGAGCAATTAATGTTTGATCAAGTGTGCCATTATCGTAAGCAGGGAAAAGATCAATCTCTAAAGTGACTTCACCATAAGGAAGTAGTTCGCCGATACCTTTGCTCATGTTGAGTATAGTTGGCCCGCTTACGCCAACGTGCGTGAAGAGCAGCTTGCCTTTTTTGCTGTTAAAGCGTTTACCGTTTTGAAAGACGCTAATTTTAACTTCAGGCAGGGTAAGTCCGGAGAGTAGTTTGGTCCAGGTGTCCTTAAGAGTGAGGGGTACCAGTGACGCGTCAGGTTCTTTAACGGTGTGACCTAATGTACTAAGCCACCCAAAGCCATCACCGGTTGAACCGGTTTCTGGACGTGATTTGCCACCAGTGGCCAGTATGTATGATTGAGCGGTCAGTATCTCGCCACTCTTGAGGGTGACGCCTGTAATTTCAGTCCCTCGCGCCTCCATTCTTTTGACCTCCTCACCTGACTTCACCGTCACCGCGCCTTCCTTAAGATACTGCACCAATACTGACCACACCGACTGGGCCTTGTCTGAGGTAGGGAAGACACGTAGGTTATCTTCAATTTTTGTCGGCATGTTGCGCTCGTTAAAGAATCGAATGGTATCAATAGAATTCCACTGCGAGAAGGGGGAAAAGAGAAATTTATCACTGTCTTTAAAGTGTGAGAGGAGAGTGCGTGTGTTGGCTTCGGCGTTCGTCACATTGCAGCGACCGCCACCAGTGATGAGTAGCTTTTTGCCGAGCGACGGATTTTTTTCAAGCAGGAGTACTCGGGCGCCGCGCTCGGCCGCTCGCCCGGCGGCCATCATGCCGGCTGGACCGCCGCCAATAACAATGACGTCGTACATGGTTTGGGGCTTAGGTTTGGTGGGGATGCGCTTCATGGCAGCATCCTAGCATATGCGTTCAAAAACCAGTATGAGTAATGTTCAAGAAACGCCGCCCAAGAAGGACTCGCTAGCGCGACGTTCCTTTCTTGTGCGGCGTGTGGTTACGGGGCGTGCGGGAGACGTTATCAGGCTTTACTCGGTAGGCAAGGCCGGCGAGTTCAAGTAGACCGTCTGGGTGGATTATTGCTACCTCATGTGGCGTCACCGAGCTGCCCACGTAAACGATAGACCCAACAGAAATTCCCTTATCGAGAATCAACCGATTGCGGCTCTCGCTCCCACTAATCAGAACAGTGGTTAAGCTTTGGTCCACTTTGGCCGCAGTGGCGGCTTCAAGAATTGACCTGGTGTGGCGCTGTGTAGCTGCGGTCACTCGGGCTCCAATTTCTTTATTGGACAGGGCTTTTGGCATCGGTTGTACCTCCGCTGTACGTGATATCAAAGATTTATAGTATGTGCAATGCGCACTTTTATGCGATTAGGCTATGAATTCAGCCATACCTATTTGACTTTTTATAAAAACATTATATTATATATGTAGTTACAATGCCATGGAGGGGAAATGGCATACCGGAAAATTAACCAGGACCTTGATGAAGCTGATCCATTCAATCGGCTCTATGCTGATTTGAGGGGTGCCGTGTGGGGTACCCAAAGAAACGGAGGTACCTGGCAAAGCCTTGCCGATAAGGCAAACATCGGAACCAGTACCGTCGCAAAATTCGCAACGGGGGACACCAAGCGTCCACATTTGCGGACAGCAACGGCATTGGCCGAGGCCTGCGGTCTTCGCTTCGCACTGGTTTCGGCAAAGACGCCAACGCTCCCGGGTGAGGTAAAATTGAGCCCCGCAGAGCGTGGAGCGCTTACGCAAAAACGAAGAAGAAATGAAGGATGGGTTGCGGCGGCCAATATTGGCTGCCGCGCCCTTTTATTTCACATAGCTCATTATGGTATGCTGACGTATCTCTATGGCCTGGCACCCGCGTAAACGTACGCTCTTTATCGCCTTCCTTCTCGTGCTGAAGGTGGCGGCCTGGACGTGGCTCCTTTCGACTATTGGTGCCGAGCGCATCGTGGAATTTATTGGGGCTGAAAATGGGTATGTAGTGATGTTCCTCGTGGCATTTTTTGGAGGGCTCTCTACTTTCACGAGTGTTACCTATTTCGCGACTTTATTGACACTTGCCAGCGCCGGTCTGCATCCGCTCTTGCTTGCGCTTGCCTCGAGCCTTGGGGTAAGTATTGGAGATGTGATTTTCTACTATATCGGCCATCTCGGTTTGCGTGAAGTCGCCGCCGGTCGGTTGCAGCGGTTTATTGTCCGTACGAGCTTGTGGCTCGAACAGAAGCCTCGGGTTTATGTATTTGCTGTCGTTTACTCCTACGCGGCATTTACGCCTCTTCCTAATGACATTCTGGCGATGATGCTGGGTGCGGCCCGGCAACCATTAATGTTGGTCCTTCCGGCCTTAATTCTGGGTAATTTTACGCTCGTGCTTCTTATTGCCACGTTTGGAAGCTGGTTACCTTTCTAATGTTGATCAGTCGCGGACCGTGACAGTGGTGCCGAGTTCGGCCCAGGTATACAGAGTGCGCGCTTCATAAGGGCGCATGTTGACGCAGCCTGATGAGTAGCGTTTACCAAAACTATCATGCCAGTAAGCACCATGAATGACGGCGCCTTGCTCTGTGAAGTAAAGATTCCAGGGTACGCCGGGCAGGTCGTAGTACTTGCTGACTGCTAGGTAGGGGAGCGGTCCTTGCATATAACGGCTCGGGGTCTTTTTAAAAATGGTAAAGGTACCGCGCGGAGTAGGGGTCAGTTCAAGGCCCGTTGAGATGCTGGTGTCCATAAACACCGTATCGCCATCATAGGCATACAGTTTCTGTTCGCTCCGGTCGACAATGATGCGTTTGGTTGAAGTAGAAATTCCGTCGTGCGTGCGGTTGCCTTCGTCACGTAAAATTTCAACGTACTCTGCGGCAACGTAAAAGTTTTTAGCCATGCGCTCTGGATAGCGTAACCACTCATCAAAAACAATTTTATACCAGGTACTACTGGCGGCCTCAACCTTTCCGTCAACCTTAAGCACTATTCCACTGCGTAGCTTGGCGACACTTGGAAATTCAACACCAGGCCCGCTCCTCGCGTTAAGGCACTCACCTTCGAAGTGTGGTCCACAGCCATGTACGACCTCAACGTACTCAAAGAGTACGTCTTTTATTGGTAACAATGTAACGGCTGCTTCGGTAGTGCTACTAGCGGTTTCGGTCGGTGACTCTGCAATTACCGCTTCTTCCGACTTCAGGTAGGGCGGCTCCACCATAGCGCTTCCGGGCTGTTCACGAAATAGCGGGATTGGCTCTACGGGAAATAGCTGGCGTAAAAGGAGGAGTAAAAAAATAAACAACACGAGCACTACAAGCCCAAACGAAAACAGGCCGAGCAGGGAAGCGATACATTTTACCCACCTCATGTTTATACAGTATAACGATATCTGAGTGGTATCGGTGGGGTTGTGCAATTAAAACTGTTCCCGAGTACTGTGGTTATTGTCGTTTCTTCAGTTGTTCAATATCGGCGAGAAGCTTCTCTAACGTTGCAGTAATTTCACTCAGGGTGACTTCTTGCTTTTGCTTACGGGAGCTGTCTTTTGTTTCTACTTCGGCCAGTTCATCAATATCACCCTGTAGTTCCTCAATGTCACCGGAGACTTCTTCGATATTTTCCTCTATACCCGCTACATCTTTCTCAATTTCTTCGATATCTTCACTTATCTCTTCGATACCTTCTTCAATCTCTGCAACGTCCTTTTCTATACCCTCAATATCCTCACTGATGTCATCAATGTTTTCTTCAATCTCTGCAACGTCCTTTTCTATACCCTCAATATCCTCACTAATTTCTTCAATATCCTCTTCGATACCAGCCACGTCTGCCTCAACTTCAGAAAGGCTTTGTTGGGCGCGATTAACGCTCATCTGGATAAAGATAGCAAGGTAAATTGCCTCGAGGGATACGAGGGTGGTCACCACTAAAAGCACGCTATCCCACGGTGCAAAGCCAAGCGCAGCTATCAAGAAAGCACTACTAAAAATAATAGTATGAACGATGAGCGACGAAATTGAACCAAGCCAGGCGGTTAGGCGTTCGATCGGCGGTTTGTCTTTAGTGATACTCATGGCGACAGTATACTAGAGGAATCAAAAGATAGTCGAAGCATTTCCTCCTCTGGTAATTATTCATCACCAGAAGGCCCCAAAGGTATTGAAAGACTGTCTCAACGTTAGTGTCAGTAAAGTGGTATAATGAGGCGACATGAAAATGGCTCTAGTAGTTGCGGTAGTCGGGGTATATTCCATTCTTGGGGCGGGGTCAGTGTCAGCGGCCGCGATAGCAACTGGTACTGCTGGCTTTTCAACCCCCGCTGAAGTGGAAGGGCTGATAAGAGAACGTTTCAAAGAAGTACCAGCGATGATTGAGATCGCTCGCTGTGAATCAAAATTTCGTCAATATAACCGTGACGGTTCTGTCCTCCGTGGTGGCGTCGGAGGCGGTATGGTTGGGGTCTATCAGTTTTTTGAGTCGGTGCACGAACCAGGAGCGTCAGCGCTTGGACACAATCTTCACACTTTGGAAGGCAACGTAGCGTATGCGGAGCACGTCCATGATACGCAAGGAACCACCCCATGGAACTCATCACGTCTGTGTTGGGATGTACCGGTATCGACCACTAATGCAACTCCTTCCGACCGCGCCAGTCTCTTAAAAAAGATTGAGCTTTTAACACAAATAGTTGCACTTTTAAAACAACTGAACGCAATTGTCTAGATTAAATATGGTGAAAAAAGCTTATTTGCTGAGAAAATTGGCGATTTGATTTATTAATTTTTTTTGTTACTATTCATTAGTAACTGATTGGAGCCTGATTACTTTGTAAATAAGTTCATAATTCCTATGGCAAACATCCATAAAGATGAGAAGTGTCCCGTTATCTCTAATAAAAAAATTGAGGATTGTGAAGTGAAAGTAGAAGCGGTTGAAGATAAGGTGCAAGCGGCGCAGGAATCTGTGGGTGATTTGCATGTGGAAGCCGCTGAATTACACTTTGAAGCCGCTGTTGTGCATCTTGAGGCGGTTGATGAGCACATCGAAGCTGCTAAACGCAGCGAGAAAAATCTGTTACATAAAGCAAGCTAATGTTAAACCTCAATTAATGGTTACGGTTATGAAAAAAACGCCGCCGGGCGTTTTTTTTAGCAACCAAAGAGCGACGAAACAAACCATTTCTAAGTTAACTAGACCACAGAAATGGCGCGTCTCAGTGTAACCGTTACGGTGAGACCTCGGCTTACATAGTGCAGCTCGAGAGGAACTCACGATTTATAAAATTAAATCTAAAACACTATGGAAAATCAAAACAACAACAATCAGAATAATACTGAAAAGCGAGGCTTTGCTTCCATGAGTGAAGAAGAACGTCGGGAAATTGCTAGCAAGGGCGGAAAGGCTGCTCATGAAAGTGGAAACGCCCATGAGTTTGACTCCGAAGAGGCTCGCGAAGCTGGCCGAAAGGGCGGGCAAGCCAGTCAGGGAGGTAAGTCAGGATCGGGTGGCGGCAGTAATGAGTAACTGAGGGCCGTGCTTGACCACTCTCGCAACGAGGTCGCTAACTCTTTTTAGTTCAAGCAAAACCCTTTCTTATTGAGAAAGGGTTTTGTGCTGAATGGTTTTTAATACGTTGATGCTAGTGGAATTCCAGTCATTTTGTTACGTACGGCAAAAGCCTCTGTGGCGCACTATTGTCGAGCCTCCTCCGTTTTCTTGAGAAGTGAATAAGTACCGATACTTACGCTGCTGACAATCGTGAGCAGGCCAATGCCTTGCGTTCCTGGACTATCGTCCATCCCACCGTAGCCAATGAGTAATGCTCCAGACACAATCGCTAGTAAAATCTGAACGATTTTAATTATTCTCATAATAATGAGAACAATCTACGCCCTCAAATAGTTACCTCATTAAATGTTCAGTATAAGCGAGGAGAGTTCCTGATGGTAAGGGTATGCTCACCGGACTAAAATTTCTATCCATACAAAGGCACTACATCTTTGGGACTTTCTTTTGACTCACTCAAGAGCGTGTTCAAAAGGTCCTGGCTCAATGTTCAAGGAACAGAGCGGCTATGTGCATTAAGGTGAGTTGCGCAGCCAGAGAGGATGCTCTGGGGCAGGATATACACTTGTGGTGCAAATCATAGGAAGCGCCGCCGGGATTCCTCTCATCAGTGCATATAGAAAAAGGGACCCTTGATGTTATCGCAGGACCCCGCGTCGAATTAAGCTGCTCGACTTCAGTTCGTTTGAGCCATCGGGTGCTCACTACGTTTTATTATCCGAGCCATTACCATCAGAGCGCTGCGGTGACGGGGATCGGTCATGCTGCTGTACAGTTCAACCAGCTCGATGATATCGTCGCGGGCTTGGTCCGCAGTTTTGGTCGCGACTGGTGGTACGGTCTCGGTGGATTGCTTCTGGCCAACAGCGATCAGCGTCTCCGCATTCACTTTCAATGCATCGGCGATAGCGATGAGGCGGCTGGTGGCAATTCGGGTGCTGCCGTTCTCGTAGCGGTGCAGTTGCGCCCCCGTGATGCCAACTCTGTGCGCCAATTCTCTCTGCGTGAGGCTCTGGTTGCGGCGGAGCGACTTGATTGTGCGACCGACCATGATATCCGACTCGGTCGGTTTGCGATTGTTAGACGCGCCTTTGATTCTTCTGGGATTGGTCATCGATAACTTTCTTTGATCGTGATTCCACAGCTGGTATGGGAATCTAATACCCTTATTTGCCGAAACAAACGACCTACAATTTATGCAGGAATTGTTTTACATATACAGTAAATATAGATATTTGTCAATACTTGTAGGGGTAGATTCAATGTTGAAGTGCAACACCTGTTAACTCATAGAATACCTGATAGACCCTCTTCCCTCTACGGCGTTTGCGCGGGCAGGAGTTAAGGAGGTGCTCGCTATCTAAAATATTCAAATTACTAAGGATGTCTCTGACAAAAAACATCAAGAGTATGCTGACAAGCTGCAGCTGTTAGGAATTGAATAATCTGAATACCAAAAAGCTGACTACGATTACCAAACAACCGTTGCTATAGTTGTATCTTTGGCACGATGAGCACAAGAAATCTTTTTTGGTTGTTCTGAAATCCCTAATAAGAGAGCGTTATTAAACTTTTTACTTCACAACCCGACTGTAAACGGAAAAAAGCTAGCTATTACGATAGCTTCTCCGTTTAATTTGGTCCTTGATCAAGCTGACGTCTCTTCTGGCTCCCCGGGCAGGATTCTTCCATTACATGGACGGTGCAGCGTTTGGATATTTTGTTCGCAAGCTCCAAAATATCTCAAAGCGCTTTTCGAATCCTGACGAACGTGACATTTAGTCACGTTCTCCCGGGTCACAAATAAAAAAACACCCGTAAAGGTGTTTTTTAATTTGCTCCCCGGGCAGGATTCGAACCTGCGGCCAAGCGATTAACAGTCGCTTGCTCTACCGCTGAGCTACCGAGGAATGAGAAGGAAAATGTGATTGTTTACAAGCACATTAGCTCTTCGAGTGTACTCGGAAAGTTTTCACTTACCGAGGTAGGTAGCTTCTGCCTGTACTGACTCAGCACAGGCATGACGCATTGTACCGAAATATGGGGGGATTTCAACCCATTGGGCCAGGTTCGTGGGGGAGTGCGCCGGCTAGGGATACGGTGGACACTTTTTCGGATCGGTCACCTGTGGAAAGTGAAAAAGGAAAAGGGTGTACAATAGGGTACTAATTATCATCTAAGCCCACCCATCTATGCTTATTCTCTACTACAAGCCTACGTGTCCGTTCTGTCGCTTGGTACAAGCAACGGTTGCTCGCCTTAACCTCGAGGTCGAGTTGCGTGATATCACTACGAGCGCAGAGTTCGAACAGGAGCTGATGGCTCGTGGCGGGAAGGTCCAGGTACCGTATTTGGTTGACGAAGAGGGTGGAGTCGAAATGTATGAATCCGATGCGATTGTTGCACACCTGCAAAAAGAGTATGGTCCTGCAGCAGGGGCACCGGTGGGCGGTGCAAGGCCTCGAGTTCACGTTGGTGGCTCGGTCTGTGTGTCATGTGAGGGGTAGTGGAGACGAGGTACGTGTCCAGAACAAAATGCCCCTGCTCACTTGCCGGGGCCTTTTGTTTTTACAGCTTTGGGTTGTGCCGTGACGGGATATTGCGCAGGTAGTAATATGGTTAAAGGGAAGTTAGCAGCATTCTAAGATCAACACTGTATGTCATTTCCATCAATTACGTTCAAGCACACCCGTACGGATGAAGCGAAGCATTTAGAAGAGCTCGTGACACACAAGTTCGCTACCCTTGCCAAATATATTGGAAATGAACCGTCCGCTCGCTGTGAAGTAGAATTCCAAAAAGAAGCCCCGCACCAGTCGGGACTGGTCTACCGAGTAGAAGTTAACGTGTCGGTCAAGGGGAAATTTTTTCGGGCAGAAGCAACTGATGAGACGTTTGAAAAGGCAATTGATGTGGTGCGCAGTGAGCTCGACACCGAGTTGCGGAAGGCGCATAGCAAGCGTGAGAGCCTTGTGCGTCGTGGTGGTCGGAAGATGAAAGATATGCTCCGTTGGGGAAAGTAACATGGGAACACTAGAACATTTTCCTGGTAGTGCAAACGATAACCAGAAGCCTACACCGGCAGAGCTTTATGCAAAGCGACTTAATGAATCTGAAGCGGTCGATATGATGCCGCTCACCCTAGGAACACTCCCCGTGATACTTCCAGCTCTGGCAAAAAAATTTTCTGTGTATGCCATTGTTGGTGAGTCGACTGACGTGTTTTTGCAAAAGATGAGTTTTGGCGGTTTGGAAACTCCCGAGCTCATAAGCATCATCAATGAACGCATGAGCGGTTTAGCTAGGCTTTCCAAGGAGCAGCAATTGGCGGCTGAAGAATATCGAGATTTAGCGGTTGCGATTGATGTGTTATTGGAGCGTTTTTTTACCGGGAGTGCATAATTGTACGAAATTCCAGAAAGACATCTCGGCCTTACCTTCGGGCACAACGCGAGTCGGGGTAAAGACGCCATCGATTACGGCGGCGTCTTTTATCTTAATGCGAATATGTTCGTGTCTAAAAAACGTTTCTGGCCAGCCATCAAAGGCACAGACCTTGCGGAAGTATTCTTGTGCTTGCTCGCCACTCGGGAGGTTGTGGGGGTCAAGCGTCAGCTCAGCCATGTCTTTGGTGATTTTAGTGCAAAAAGTGGCTGCGTCGTGGTCTTGGTCTTTTGGGGTTATGGTTCCCTTAGGTAATTCTTTTATAACGTGCGAGAGGAGGTCGCCGCAGAGGACGCTCATGGTGTGGTCAAGTTCTCTTCCGGGAACCGGTTCGATTAAGGTGACGGGCACTTGATGAAGAATTGGTCCATGGTCCATCTCGGCATCCATTTGGATGATTGTTACACCGGCAGCAGAAAGATCGAGAAGGAGAGTGCTGCGGATGGGGCTGGCGCCACGGAATTTAGGGAGGAGAGACGGGTGGGCATTGATAGTGCCGAACGTGGGTAGGGAAAGCAGCCACGCCGGCATAATTTTGCCGTAGGCGAAGACGACAAATATATCCCACTGCTCGCTTGTCAGCGGTGTGAGGTCTTCCTTGTTTTTGAGGGTGGTTGGTTGAATGACTGAAATACTCCGCTCGGTCGCCCAGACTTTTGTTGGTGGGGGAGTAATTACCTGTTTTCGGCCTACCGGTGCGTCGGGAGTGGTGACAATGAGGCTCGGGACGAGGTTGTGGGCTTCAAGTCGCGTCAAAGCATGTACCGCAAGATCCGGGGTGCCGAAGAAAACAAACCGCATAGCTTAGGTTGGTTCAGCTTCACTCTGCCGGCCTTTGGGAACTTTATCCTTTTCCCAGACTTCTTCCGCGCGATCGGTAAAGAGAATACCATCCAGATGGTCGTACTCGTGCTGCATGATTTGAGCAAGAAGTCCGCCGGCACCACGGGTAAACATTTTGCCGTGCTCATCAAGAGCCTCGAGGGTGACATTTGTGTGGCGCCGAACGACCCCATAATAATCCGGTACCGATAGGCAGCCCTCCCCTACGACATGGGTTTTTTTAGAGAGTTTTGTGAAGCGGGGATTGATTGCGATGATGGTCGGAAGACGGTCTTCGCCCTTGCTTTGGTCTACAATAATAAACATACGCTTCTCTACACCAATTTGCGGGGCAGCAATGGCGACAGCGGTATAGCCATCAACTTTGTAGGTTTTAATCGCACTCTGAAGGTCTTTGAGGAGCTTGGTCACTGCGCCACTTTCAAATTCCTCGCGAGTGAATTCCTCAGCGATGGTATGGAGGGCTGGGTGGTTTAGGGGGACGAGTTTGGCCATGTGCCACTACTGTACAATGAATTTTAGGGTTTTGCGAGCCTGGTACTTTTTAAACTACTCTAGGGGATTTTCTGATTTTTCATTAGTCGGCCCCTGCCACCATTTTCTCCCAGCGAGGTCGAAAGATAGCGAAGCGTCGACAGTAGGAAAATATATTCGTAACTTCGTTGCTCGTTATTTCTCCTTCACAACTCGCTTCGTTAGATTCTCCTTTTAAGAGTCGAATCTAACGAAGCACTCGCATAAGCAAAACATGGTCGGACTACGTCCTGCTTGTTTCCACTTAAACGATTCTGTCGGGATTTACCTCAATTTTTATATAAGGAGGGAGGCTCCGTATTCTGCCAATGAGGTCGGGGTAGTATGCGTCGGTTTGCTTAAGGCGAATAAGGGCGTGACGCGTGGCCTTTTCTGGGGTTGATAGCGGGTCGTTATAGAACTGTGGGGTATACGGGGTGGTCGCGGTCGCTATCAAGCTATCGATATTTTTTATGGTCGCAGTCGGGCCTGTCCAGGAAAAAAGGATGAGCGTGGCAAACGGCGGATACGAAAGTTGTTCGCGCAGACGAATTTCGTCATCATAAAAGCGCTCAAGCGCTCCGCGTGCGGCGAAGGTAAGGAGGTTGTCTTCATCGGTGCGGGTCTGCACATACACTTCACGACGACTAATTTCCCGAAGGTGGAGTAGAAAATGAAACATCCACTCGTCAGCTCGCCATGTCGGGATACTCCGTGCGGCATCAAGCGATATAATTGCGCTCATATCCACGGTTGGGTTGAGATACGGTATGGCCATAGCGGTACCTACAAGAAAGGCGCCTTTTTCAGCATAAAAGCGGTCGATGATTTTTTGAGCGGTCTTAGGGGTGGTAGCGGTAGTGCTATCAAAAAGAAATACTGGTGCGGTAGGGAATTGCACCTTCACCTCATCAAATACCTGTTGAATACCAATACCACGTTCTCGTAGACGCCAGCTGCCGCACTGGGTGCAGACATCGGCCGCCCGAACCCGCGCTCCCGATGTGGCCGATACAAACCAGCGTTCCTCAACGTGGTCCCGGTAGGTGCGCAAAAGTGAGTACGGCGCACCCGAGTCAGGGCAGCGAAATATAAACCCACAGTCCTGGCAGGCCACGACTGGTGCGAGGCCCCGTCGCGCCCCAAATAGAAAAACGTGCTCCCGTGCCTCTAGCGAAGTGCGCAAATGAATAGCGAGTTCGGGCGAGAGGAGGCTAAACGGAATTTCCGGGGTCGGCTTATCACGATGCTTGATTACGGTGAGTGACGCTGGAAAAGCAATGCGCTTACCGCCTTCACCGAGTGTAAGGTAGCGCTCGTCACGGCGCGCGACTTCGTCTTCCGTACGTGGTGCGCTGTCGCCGAGTATAAGCGAGCGTCCACCAACACGGGCATAGTGCATGAGTGCCAAGCGGTGATCGAGGTAGGGGCGGGTCCGCCCGCGGTAGAGTGGGTTCGCTGCCCCTTCGATAATGATTGAAAGTAAATCCGCTCGTTCGATATACGCATGCGCTGGAGTGGTTACGATAAGTTTAGCAATGGTCGTATCCGCAACCGCCTTAAAGGCTTTATCGAGTTCGCGCTTCCCTAAATGGCCGCCGAGCGCTATCACTCGATCTTCAATGCCGTGCGCAAGCAATGCAGCGATCTGCGCGACCTCTACCGAAGTAGGGACAACTAACAGTACTGATCCGCGATGGGCAAACACGCTGCGTACGTGGCTCTTATAGTTGGTGATGCGTTCGTCTCGCCGAGCCGTCAATATGGCTGGCGTTGTGTCTTCGTTGTGGACATGACTACCGGCGGCGGGGTAGGGGCGCTCGCCACTACGCACTTCACTCGGGAGTAAGTGGTAGAGGATGCTGCCTAAGGTGGCTGGGTAGGTGGCGGCGAGCGCCTTGGCTGTTTCATAGAGAGACCTTGGTAACACTACACTATCAGCTTGTTCGGGTAGCTTCCGCAGGCTGTAGTGCGCGAGCTTCAGTGACGTCTTTGCGGTACTTACGGTTCCCACTTCGGTCACTATCGCTTGGTAGCTTTTGCCGCGTACCGGCACATGGACGATGGCACCAATGGGGTATTCTTGAGCTGAAAAATAGGAGAGTGATTCGACGGTCGTCGCGCGCATGAGGGGGATGACATGGATGACGAACATGAGACCGTAGTATAGCAGAAAAGCTTATTTTGAGTCGTGGATTTGGTAGGGAAAGTATTGACATTTAAATAATAGAATGTATAATAAAAAACGAATTGTTCATGGAGATTTGAAAATGTTTAACAATATTGCTCGACTTCTCGCCGTCCTCTGCCTCATTGTCGGGCTGGCAGCGGGGCATCGCTTCATCACCTTGACGCCCAACATCGACCTTGCTGTTGAAACTTTGCAGAATCCAGAGGCTGATACGAGCGGGAACTATTTCGGTTATCTAAGTACTTCCCGTCAACTCATGCGGCTGGTCTATGCTCAACGATTACTTAGCCACGATGAGCTCCTGTCGTATGTTCGAGGCTTCCAAGGTGCTCGAAATGCCCGAGAGGTGCTTCGGGTGCAGGATGGTCTGCTACATCGGTTGGCCGAGGCGAAAGTTGACTATTCGGATATCCTTTACGCTAACGGGGTAATCGACTATCCAAACTATGTTCACCTGAAGCAAAATCTTCAACGAGCTAACTGAGGTTCCTCACTTGGCGCGCAATTTGGCCGGGACCCTTCGGGCCCGGCCTTTCTTATTATCAAGGTGTCACTTTGATATATGAGGGCTAGAATTCATCTAAATAAACAATATTGCCGCCGAGCGATGAAAGTCGGGCGACGAGGTTTTCATAGCCCCGGTTAATGGAGTAAATGTTGCGGAGTACGCTGCGGCCGGAGGCGCCAAGCATAGCAATAAGGAGGATGGTAGCCGGGCGTAGCGCCGGTGGACAGACAAGTTCAGCGGCGCGTAGTGGGGTCGGGCCAGTGATATAGATACGGTGCGGGTCAGCAAGTACGGTGTCGGCACCGAGCTTATCCAGTTCAGTAAAATAGATGGCGCGTTTTTCATACATCCAGTCGTGAATCAGGGTTTGACCCTTGGCGCCCGTGGCGATTACGGCAAAGAAGGGAAGGTTGTCGGCATTGAGGCCGGGATACGGACGGGAATGAATTTTTTCTAGTGGGGCTGTAAGCGTGCTTGGTCTCACCTTAAGGTCTACTAATTTGGTCACACCATTTTGCGAGAGGTAGGGTTTGCTGCGTGAATAATCCAGGCCCATTTTTTCGAGAACGAGGAGCTCGAGCTCGAGAAAGTCGATAGGACAGCGGGTAATGGTAATGGCAGATTTTGTCACAATCGCGGCGGCGAGGAAAAACATACTGTCGGTCGGATCTTCCGAGAGGGTGTATTCAATGTCGGTAGCGATGTTGTTCACTCCGGTGACGGTAAGGGTGGTGGTCCCGATACCCTCGATCTGTACTCCACACTTAATAAGGAAGGCGCAGACTTCTTGCACCATGTAGTTTGCGCTCGCGTACTTAATGACTGTCGTACTTGGTGTGCAGGCGGCCGCAAAGAGCGCGTTTTCAGTTACGGTGTCACCCGACTCATAGAGGACGACTTCATGAACAGCTTCGAGGGCTCTGGTGGTACGTTCAATTTTGAAAGCTGATTCGGTCGTGGTAATCGAGACACCAAAATGTTCAAGGGCGTAGAAGTGTGGCATTACAGTGCGACTGCCGAGTTTGCAGCCACCGGATTGAGGGAGAGAAAATGATTTCAGGACGTGAATCAGCGGTCCGATAAACATTACAATACTACGGGTTTTCTTTGCAGCCGCCACATCAATTCTATGTAGGGTGAAGGTTTTTGGTGGAGTAATGATAAGGTCGCTTCCGCTCCATTCCACCCGGACGCCAATGCTCGTAAGAACCTCAATCAGGCGATGTACCTCTTCAATGCGCGGCATGCGGCGTAGGGTAGTGGTGCCGCGATTCAGGAGCGAGGCACACAGAAGACCCACGGCACCATTTTTGGAGGTGTTAGTTTCTATCGTGCCTTTGAGTTTTTTTCCGCCTTCGATTGCGACGTTGACCGTCCCGGGCGAGAGGGTGATGAGATTTTTCCCAAGCGCCTGGCTTATGCGCTTCAGCATATCGGTACTGACATTCTGTTTTCCGCTTTCCATCCGAGCCACAGCGCTTTGGGTGGTTTTGAGCTTATGTGCGAGTATCTCTTGAGTAATTCCGGCAGCTTCACGTACGTCCATGATTTTCTGTCCAATACTTTGCATATAAAAAATAATATAGCATATATGCTATGGAGCTTGTGATTGGTAGTGTGGGGAGAAAAGCAGTACAATGGTGCCCGTGTCTATGTGGTCTCGCTTTACGCCGAAAATTGGTATCGACCTTGGTACTACAAGTGTGCTCGTGTATGTGCCGGGGCAGGGTATTGTGCTCAATGAACCATCGGTTGTCGTGGTGTCAGACAATAATCAGGTGCTTGCCGTGGGGGCTGAGGCCAAGCGCATGATTGGCCGCACGCCCGACACGCTACGGGCCTACCGCCCTATGAAAGACGGGGTCATTGCCGACTACCGGGTGACTGAGGCTATGCTTCGCTATTTTCTTTCGAAGGTCGTAGGCAAGTACTCTCTCTTTCGCCCTGATGTAATGGTGTCGGTACCGGCCGGGGTAACCTCGACCGAACGTCGTGCTGTGGTAGAAGCGACCATGAAAGCCGGTGCACGCAACGCCTATGTGGTAAAGGAACCGATTTTGGCAGCGATTGGTGCTGGTATTCCAATTTATGAACCACAGGGCCATATGATTGTTGACATGGGTGGTGGCACGACTGACGTGGCAGTTATTTCGCTTGGTGGTATCGTGGCATCGAACTCGGTGAAGTGTGCAGGTAATCGGATTGATGCTGCGATAATTGATTATGTAAAGAAGACGCGAAACCTTTCGATTGGAGAAAAGACGGCAGAAGAGATAAAAATCACCATTGGTTCGGCCTTGCCGCTTGAAGAAGAGCTCACAATGGAAATTAAAGGCCGTGATGTGATTTCAGGTCTTCCTCGCACGACCGAGATTCGCACCAATGAAGTGGTGCGCGCCATTGGAAAGGAGCTCCGCGACATGATTAAGGCCATCAAGGACGTGTTTCAGGAAACCCCACCCGAATTAGCGGCCGATATTATTGATGGGGGCATTATTATGACGGGCGGTACTTCACAGCTACGTAACTTTACCGAGCTGGTGCGCAGGCGAACTGGGGTAAAAGCCCAGCTCGCTGACCAGGCGCTCTTTTGTGTGGTGAAGGGGACGGGGGTGGCGCTGGAACATCTAGATACATATAAGCGTGCCATTTTGGCTAAAAGATAAGTACTGCACTGTGGTAAAGTTTTTATATGGAACGGCCAACACAAAGAACTAATCCACTTACGGGTCCTGCGCATGAGTTTGGTACTAATAATCCAAGCTTCAGACTTAACAAAGTGGCGGCTGCTATTTTAGGAGATGGTGATCGAATTAAACTCAAGCCCGATGATACTACTTGGGTAGGAAAGTACTCCCGAACACCAACTACACAACACGAGAGGACAATAACGTATGGTACCGGGGGTGTGCCCGAAACAGTAGCGCAACGATGGGGTATCGCTGAAGCTTCACCTAAGGAACAGTTGGTATTTAAATTTGCTCATGAACTGGCGCATGCGTTTCTGGAGCAGAGCGGCTATGAACGTACGCTTTTACAATGGCTTGATGGTCACCTAGTGCCGCAAAATCAAATCCCCATTATTCATCTTTACCTTGCTTTGGAAAAAGTGGGAAGAGTATCTGGTCTTTCCACTATGGATGTGTACCGAAGACAGAGCGAGCAAGTCGAGTCTGGTCGGCTTAATGTGGCAATTCTTGAAGATATCACCGAACTCGTTGCTGCTTATTTTTTAGGAGATGAGTACTACATGCAAAAAATTGACCAGTCAGTAACTAATCTTACTCAAGTGGCGAAAGACGTTATTACTGCAAATATCATATTGCTCTGCAAAGATTTCAGCTAGCGTACACATACAGACGCTAGGGGACAGCGCCGTCGGCAACGGTCCGTGGCGCGGTAGAATAGGGGTACTATGGCAGAATCCGCACCGCGGCAGTTTTCTTCTGCTGAAGAAGAGATTGACTACCTAAAGGCACGTATCGCAGAGCGCGAGCGCGAGCTTTCGTTGCGTTCGAGTGAAATCGACCGGGCTGATGTGGAGGTACTGGGAAAACAGGAATTACGTGAGTATTCACAGTTTACCCCCAAAGTCATCCTCGACAGCTCACATCGCCTCGAAGGTCCGGCACTCGCCTCGGCGGTAGAGGGCGTGAAGCTCGCGACCGATAAAGCTGAGGAAATTGTTAATCTAGCACTCGAGAAAGGAGTACGTAACGCTTTTTCGGTACTGGAGAAGCTTGATGATGCGTACTTGGTTGATGACGTCCATCGCCGGCTGATAGAGAAAATCCGCGCCGGTGCGGAGCTTTCAGATACTAAAGAAGGACTTGAGCCGTGGCATCTCCTTCATATGACGCTCTACGAGGTGGCGCTGCCAGAACTTAAGGCAACGCAGGACAAGGAATATCAGTTGGCGGAGCTCGTGGGCATGATGGAGCAATTGTTTGCGGGCTTGCGCACCATTGGCTCGGCCGTGAAGCATAATCACTTCACCCTAGAGATTGCCGTAGCTGACGGGAGTGACGATATTGTTTTTTATGCGGCGGTACCAAACCAATTCACCACGCTCTTTGAAAAGCAGGTGCTCGGCCTCTTTCCCTACGCTGCGCTTACGATTGCCCAGCATGACTATAATGTGTTTGTTCCTGGTGGGGTGCACGCCATTATTGACCTGGCGCTCAAGAAGCATCCCATCTATCCAATTCGTACCGCTGATACGTTTACCTCGGACCCGTTTGCGGTCATCCTCAATGCCTTTTCAAAAATTGAACGTGAGGGTGGGGGGGCTGCTATCCAGTTCGTCTTCCGTCACCCCCAAACTGATTACCGTAAGCATTACGAAGGAATAATTAAAGAGGTACAGAAGGGTATGAAGCCTGGCGAGGCCATTTCGCGCAGTACCGCCTTTGGTGCGCTCACTGGCGGCTTGTCGGACTTTCTTTTTGCGGGGGATAAAAAGAAAAAGGAGGAAGAAAAATCTAAGGAGGTAGATAGTGAAGCGGTAGAACTGTTTCAGCGAAAAATAAAAAGCCAAATTATTGAGAGTAATATCAGGCTCGTTGTGTCGGCCAAAGAAAAGCATCGGTCGGAAGACATTATTACTGAACTACAGGCGACCTTTAATCAGTTTGACTTAGTCGAAGGGAACCATTTTACCGCCACCCGACATAAGGGTAGTACGCTCCTTCGTGCCCAAAAATCCTTTTCGTTTCGTGAGTTTGAGGTGTCGAGTCTGCTTCCGTTGTCACTCACCGAAGTCGCGACTCTCGTACATTTTCCGGCAAATGGGATTTTGGGTACGCCGCAGTTTAAGCAAGTACAGTCAGCCACTGCTCCAGCGCCGACGGTTATGCCGACTGCCGGTACGTTGATTGGTGATAATCGCCATCGGGGCACTGAAAAGCCAATCTTCATGACTGAACTCGACCGCATGCGGCATCTGTACATTATTGGACAGACGGGTACGGGTAAGTCGAAGTTCATGACGAACACGATTATTCAGGATATACAGGCGGGAAATGGCGTGTGTATGATCGATCCGCACGGAACCGATATCGAAGAGGTGCTGGGCGCCATCCCACCCGAGCGCTATGACGATATTATCTATTTCGACCCCTCGCGTACCGACCGGGTGCTCGGACTTAATATGCTCGAGTTTGATCCGGCGAAGCCCGAACAAAAGACGTTTGTGGTTAATGAGCTGTTTTCAATTTTCCAAAAACTCTACGGCGGGAACCCGGAGAGCATGGGGCCAATGTTTGAGCAGTATTTCCGTAACGCGACCCTGCTTGTGCTTGAAGATCCAGAAAGCGGCAGTACGCTTATGGATATCTCCCGGGTGATGGCTGATGCGCGGTATCGCCGCTACAAGCTCGAACGGGCTAAGAACCCAGTGGTGGTTCAGTTCTGGCGGGAGATTGCCACCAAGGCCGGCGGGGAAGCGTCGCTTGAAAATATCGTGCCGTACATCGTGTCAAAGTTTGACGTGTTTACCGCCAACGACTACATGCGCCCAATTATTGGGCAGCAAACCTCGTCGCTGAATTTCAGGCACATAATGGACACAAAGAAGATTCTTCTTGTGAATCTGGCCAAGGGTCGCATTGGTGAAATTAATGCCAATCTCATCGGTATGATTGTGGTTGGAAAAATACTCATGGCCGCGCTCTCGCGCGTTGATGATCCAACGAGAGGCTTTCCGCCATTTTATCTCCATATTGACGAGTTCCAGAACGTCTCAACTCCGGCCATTGCGTCCATTCTGTCGGAAGCGCGCAAGTATAAGCTCAGTCTCACGGTCGTTCACCAGTTTATTGCGCAGCTTGATCCCACTATCAAGGATGCGGTATTTGGCAACGTCGGTTCGCTCGTGGCGTTCCGTGTGGGTACCGAAGATGCGCAGTTTTTGGAGCAGCAATTTGCCCCCGTTTTCACGGCTAAAGATATAATGAACACCCCGAATTACAATGCAATTGTGCGTATTTTGGCTAACGGTGTGCCGACAAAACCCTTCAGTTTGGCGATGCGGCCACCAATAAAATCTGACCCGGCGCTCGTGCAGCAGTTAAGCGAGTACAGTGTGTCGCGCTACGGCCGCCCGCGGGACGAGATCGAGGCAGAAATTAATGCCCGGTATGCACAAGCACCGGTCACCCCGCCACCGGGACTAAGTGGTATGCTGTAGAAATTATGCCACCTAACAGAATTAATCAGCCACCCACTCCTGCCGGTGCGGTTCAGCCAAGGCCTCCGCAAGGGGGTGGTGGGCCGCGTGAAAGAAATCGTCCCCCACAATCACTTGAAGAGCAAGAGGTTGAATTAATAAAATGGTTTAGGGAGCAGCAAGCACTCGTACAGCAAAAGATAGATACTGTATTAGTGCAGATGCCTGACAAGAGGATGAGTGTCGATTATCTAAATGAAGAGATCGGTGAACAATTAAAATCAGCCAAGGGAGAACTAGACGAGATCGGGACAAGAATTCTTGCGGTTGAAACCAGTAATTTAAACCCTACCGATGCAGTCGCACAGTTGCAATCACTACTTGATGAGTACCGGAATAAAAAAAACCTGTGCGTCCAACTTCTGGATAGTCTTGAAAAAATAAAGCCTGAATATATAAAAAGTCCTCAGTCATGGATTGATGCAAAAACACTAAAAGTCTCTGACTTTAAAGCGCTTCTTGAAAACTTTGAACGTAATTTTGCAGCAAAAGGTGTTGAAGCGGCGCAGGATTTAGTATTACTGAAGCAAAAAATAGAAGCTTCAGAACAACTTATAGATCATACGTTTCAAATAGCAAATGACGCATACAGCGTTACTACTGCCCTTGAAGCGACAAAGGCCCAAGTTGAGACGACTCAATCAGAAATTGAGTCTTTATTTGGGTCTTTACAGAAAAAGTTTAACGATGCAGTGGTTGGAAAAGAGGTTTTAGCTGAGGCTAAACCGCAGACTGAGTCGAAGCAGTACAGTGAAAGCGCGCACGAATGGGTTCGTAGCGAAGCGGCATCAGTACAGAGCGCGGAAGCTGAACTGGCTACTTTTAGAAATGACCACCCGGCCCTAGAAACTTCATCTCGGGCGGAATTTACTGAAATTAACAACCTTCTGAACTTAAGTAAGAGAGCCCTTGAGGCTGCGGCGAAAAGTCCACCAACGGAAACAAACAAACAAGCCCTAGCCCTATATAAAAGTAAGCTGGAAGCAAATCGTGCACGAATTACAGATTTGATCACTGTTTTAGCTGAGAGAATTATTGCCAATCCGCCAGCACCAGCTGACTATGGTGCGATTCAGGAAAAAGCTGAAAAAGAAAACGCCTTTTTGGATGTACGGATGGAGCGTCGTCAAATGTTAGAAGCTTTTAAAATGGCCGAAGCGGCGATGGTCTCACACCGTGACGAGCATGCAAAAAAGCAGGCAGCTCTTGGAGAATTTAAAAATTACTTCGCCAAGGAAGCAGTGAAGAGCCCCGAGTACCTGGCGGCTGAAGCACAGTACTTTAAGGCTGGAGCAGCTTTAAAAGAGACATTCTATAAAAAACGCGAGACGGCTAAAGCGCTTGGTTTTTCTGCCCCGACTGATCCGACTAAGGCCCTTCCCGACAAACATAGTGAAAACAAAGAGGACCAGGTAATGTACAACACTATTGTTCTTAGTAGGGTACAGGGTGAACTTAAGGCTCGAGAGGATGCTCTGAACGCAGCGCGCAGCGAAAGTGCATTTGGTAAAGGAATGTTGCTGTACGACAAAATGAAGCAGAAGATTGCTGGCTCGGCCGTCGCCAAAGGTGTGGGGGAAGTTTTGTACGGAAGTAAAAACGAGCGTCGGAAAGATGGGAAGATGCTGTTGCGCGGTAAGTTACTTGTCGGTGGTGTCGGGGCACTCGCAGTGGCGGGGGGAGGACTGCTTGGTCTTGGTGCGGCAGCTGGGGCATGGGCTACCACCGCCGCGGTGGGTATGGGAGCAAAGTATGGCACAAAAAGCGTGCTTACAAAGCTGCTCCTTAGCAGTCAGCAGGCAGCGCTTGAAAAAAGTAACGTGAATCACGCGGGTAGTATGCGGACTGGTTCCATCCAGGTCTTACAAAGAATCGCCAATAGCAGAATCCTTGCTCAGGCAAATCTAAAGAAGACCGAGCGTATCGTTCGAGATGTTACGACTGGAGTTGGTATCGCAGCTGGTGCGGCGTTTGGCATGGGTGGGGGACGCGCCTGGGCAGAGGGGGTATTTAGCTCGGGTGGAGAGGGGGCCGGCAATGGTTTGCGTATAAACCGAACACCTCAGCCAGGTGTGCCGACGTACGAAGATTCAGGCATTAGGTTTGGCGGACCTCCAGAACCGCCTGCTCAAGTTCCTCGACCTGCGGCCGCGGTTGATCAGTTAGGTAATCCGACCGGAGCGCGGCCTGCAGAGGTGGGGCAGGTTCCAGCACCTGAGACGACAGGGCGCGGTGCCGGTAGTAGAACAGCTGTTTCAGAAGCAGTTCGCGTTGGTGGCCCACGGGAATTTCCTACTCAGATTGTAGAAGTAACGAGTGCGCATAGTCGACGGGGACTGACCGGAATCCTGGATAATGCTATTCGTAGCGGCAACCCCGAAATCTACCAGGGACTGACTCCGGTGCAGCGCGATCGAATGCTGCAGCTCGTTATGAACGAAGTGCAGGCTAATCCCGAGTTGCGTGCTCGGGTGGGAGTGACTACTGGTCATGTTGATAGAATTATTGCTGGCAAAGATCGTATTAATGTGCACGATCTGCTCCAGTTGGCGCAAGAGAAATCGTCGACGCTTCGTGGCACAAGAGTATTTGTACCACCGGTGTCGATTGTTCCGGAACCGCTGCCGGTTCCAGTAGTAGAAGTAGCGCAGAGACCGCCGTTTGAGCTGAGTAGCGAACGTCTACGTGAGTTTGCGCAAAGGGCCACTGCACAATCGGACGGGCCAGAAGTTTTATTTCGATCAGTTCCGGTCAATCCCGATACAGACGTAATAGACGCTGAAGTATCGCAAGTGGCGGCCGAGACACCGGAAGTTCTTGAGGATGTTCGCTCGCTAGCTGTGGCTGACCCTGAGCAGGTACGTGGTACGTATGATGACGATGAGGGTAGTGAAGTCCAGTCACTCGTGGTAGAGCAACCCGCCGAACGAGGTGGAAGGAGGTTGCGTATAGAAGTTTCTGAGGGAGAAGGCGTCGTTCCTGTGAGGGACAGGGTAACAAGAGACGAGTTGCTCGGCGATGTGGTACAGCCGGCCGCCCCTCTGTCGTCTGATGATGTCTTTACTTCAACTGAGGAAGCGACACTTGAGAACCCTGATTTCCAGAAGTACGTTACCGAGCGATACGGAGACGAACAAAAGTTTCTGAAAATTCGTGAGGCGATGACCGAAAAGGTGAACGCACGCACCCAAACATTTTTTGGCTTTTTAACCGGAGCTAATGAAAATACCGCCGAACGCGTGTTTGGAAATAGGACGATTGCAGACTTTGAAGGCAAGGTTAGTCGTCCCACTATTGAGCAATCGGGGGTAAAACTTGAAAACTTTAATCGCTGGAGGCGCGAAGTCGTAGCGCTGGCGACTAAGCTTGAGGACATTGGAGTAAAGGTAGATCCAAATGAAACAACAGTCGAGCAGATAATCACCCTGGCAGCCGCCAACGACGTTGATAGTATAGAAAAGCAGTTAGTCGCATAATGTCGTGTATATGGAACCTACTACTGACACAACCGAGCAAGACCTCACCGAGCTATTTGGTTTGGATACACTCTCTGAAGAGGAGCAGGCAGACTTCATCGCATCTATTGGCACGACGCTGTTTCAAAGTGCGCTTCTTACGTTTACTTTGTCATTAAGTGATGCTGAGCGAGACGCCTTCGAAGTGTTTGTGGCGGGAGCTGGCGAGGGTGAAGAGCTCATGGAGAATATTGCCTTGCACTATCCGGCTTTTTCAGAGGAGCTTAATGTCGAAATCACCCGCTTTCGTGAGAATGCGCTTATGCTGATGGATCCAGAACATGGATCACGTAAAGAAACTGTGTAAGGTGTAGCTTTCCCACAGTGTCGCGCAAGCCGGCTGACCGTTGAAGTGGTAGTATGTACTTGTTATGTCGAACACTAGTTCCTTGGGGCAGGGAGGTTCTTTTGATTTTAATTCACAAGCGGGCGTGATGGCTGTGTTGGCTGCTGTGCGGGTGAGTCAGCTTACCTCAGATCAGAAAAGCGAGCTGCGCGACCTGGTATTTCTCTATGCTAATGGTGGTGGTGATGCAACGGTCCGTCGTTCGCTCGAACAGAAAATTAACACCTATGGCCTTGTCCCTGTATCGGTTGGTGCAAAAACGCCAAAGGTAGCCGCAGCACCCCAGCCGGTGCGGCCTTATGGCAACACTCGTCCTTCGCCGCAGTTTTCTCCGGTTTCAATTGTTGGTCATGCAGCCCCAGCACCTGTAGCGACTCCAGTTGTCGCTCCAGCTCCAGCTCCAGCTCCAGTGCCGGCACCAGAGCTGGTGGTCGTGGCCCCTTCCGTTCCGGTTACGCCGCCAGCTCCAGCCCCAGTGGTGCCTCCTGTGGTGGCTTCAGCGCCCGTACCGCTACCTGTCGAACCGGTATCCGTACCGGCAGCTCCAGCCCCGATCATGCCACCGACCGCGCCCGTGGTACGTACGCCAGCCCTTGACCGTATACGTGAAATTAAATCAGCCGTTAATCTAAAAGTGGGTAATCCGGTGAACCTGGTTGATATTGATAATACTGTTGGGAGAGAGTACATGATGGCGCTCCTTGAGGCCATGAAGCGTGTAAGCGGCGGCGCACAGGGTGATGTTGGTCAAGCAATGGTGCGTCTCGAAGATGCTTATACTGCAGTTGAAGCAGCCATTGCGCTGCACGCAGCGGGTGGAAAAAGTACTTCGGTGGCAGCGGTAGCGGCGGCCGCTCCAGCTCCGCAATCGGCTGTTGTCACTCCTTTACCCGTAGCGGCCGCCCCAGCACCATCGACTAGTCCAGCTGCGACACCAGCTCCATCCCTTGGTGATTCGCGATGGGGAACTGAAGTACCGATACCTCCTGCTAGTCCCACACCTGCTCCAGTTACCGCGCCAGGCCCTGTCTCGGGCTTTAAAGCAGCCTCATTGGCTGATGACATTGACCGGCTGCTTACTCCCGACGATTTACCAGATGCGGCCTCTCTTTCAACGAGCAGCGTTGCCGGTGACCCCCTGTTTACTAAAGAGGTAGACGCAGGCCTTGAACAGCTTTTGGCTGAATGGAATATATTTAAGAAAAGTGGTCTTTTTGGCACTGGTCCAAAGGGTCGTGAGCACCCACTGTTTAAAACGTTAGCTAAGGTTACTATTCCACTTATTTTAGCTGGACGGTATGATGGTGCAACCCAGGAAATTCGCCAGAGTGTTACCGACTACATGAATGGGTGGCGCTACGAACAAGGAATAATCTATGAACAAGATGAGGCCTTTGAACACTATCTTCGCCGAGTCATTCGACACATCATTGATTTGCAAAATCGTCGGAAGGGGGCATAATCGGCTCCTATGCACAACCATCATGCGTTCTTATATCAAGAGCGTTCACCCGAAGCTAAGCACGTACTTATTGAGGCACTTCGCGCTCATGGTGTAGTGACTCTGTTTCTGAGAAGTGCGTGGGGAATTGATGATAGTCGCGCACTGGCTCTTGAGGTGCAACATACTGACCCGGTAGGTCGCGAACGGTTGTTTGTTCTGGATGCAACCTCGCTCACGGTGGAAGCGCAAAATGCCCTTCTGAAGGTTCTTGAAGAGCCTCCACGGGGTGTTTCGTTTCACTGTTTTTTTGCGGCCGGAGCGGCTTTGCTGCCGACGGTTTTGTCACGGTTGTCAGTGGTGGGTGGCAGTAGTAATGTTAGTAATGATGTTGGGGAGGTGTTTGCGGCCTGGCAACGGCTCCCGATTGCCGGGCAGCTCGGTGAAATTGAAAAGCGGACAAAGGACAAGGATCAGGTCTGGATAGAAGCAATTAAGCAAGGGGCTTTGGCTTTCATTGCTCCGCACATGGTTACTATTCCACAAAGCTCGGCCCAGCGTTTGTATTTTGCCCTGACTACGATTGGGACGCGAGGTGCCAGTAACAAAATGTTGCTGGAAGAGGTTGCTCTGACCATGGCGCATGTTTCCTCAGCAACAAAAGCGCGCTAAAATAGAACATACCAAAGAGATTGAAAAATATTTTATACCAGTAACGCCATATTCATAATCATGGACACACATCACGACCGCGTAAAGGAAATTATTGTTTGGCTGGAAAAGGAGTTTGCTGGTATTCGTACCGGAAGGGCAACTCCAGCGCTCATTGATGGTGTGCGTGTAGAAAGTTATGGCAGTATGTTGCCACTTAACCAAGTGGGTTCCGTGGGGGTGGAAGACGCCCGCACCATCCGAATTGCTCCTTGGGATACTTCCCAGATTGCGGCAATTGAGCGAGCACTCCGCGAGGCTGATTTGGGTGTGTCGGTGATGACAGATTCGGCTGGGGTGCGAGTTATGTTTCCTGAGCTCACGAGTGAGCGTCGCGTCCAATTAAAAAAAATTGCGAAAAGTAAGCTCGAAGATGCGCGCATTGCGGTGCGGGCAGCGCGTGATGATGCTCAGAAAGATATGGAAAAGCGTTTTAAAGATGGTGATATTAGTGAAGACGAAAAATTTTCTGAAAAAGAAACTATTCAAAAGCAAACAGAAGACGTTAATCGAAAGCTTGAGGCTCTTTATGAGCACAAGGAATCAGAACTTGATCAATGATTACTACTATTGTCCTCTTTCTTGCTGTCTTATTTGTCCTTGTGCTCGTGCATGAGTGGGGACACTACATTGTCGCTAAAAAAACCGGCATGCGGGTGGACGAATTCGGCATTGGCTTTCCGCCGCGTTTATTTGGTTTTAAGAAGGGTGAGACCGAATATACACTGAACGCACTTCCTTTGGGTGGATTTGTGCGCATTTACGGTGAGGCCCTGGTTCATGGTGAAGGGGAGGAGCAAGATCCTGATCACGATCGCGCTATGTGGGCCAGGCCGAAATGGGCGCAGGCGCTCGTGTTGGTTGCCGGTGTCTTTATGAATGTAGTGTTGGCATATTTCCTTTATGTAGCCGTGTTTATGATGGGTGTACCAGTGGCGGTAGAGGAGGGTGCTCCGATTCCCGATAATGCCGAGCTGTATATCGTAAGCGTGCTCCCGGGTAGTCCGCTTGGCACTGATATTACCCCGGGCTCACGTATTACTCGGGTTGAGGCCGGAGAATCCACGCTCGACACCCTGACACCGGCGGCCTTTAGCGCGTTTGTTACCGAGCGTCCCGAAGAAGCTATTTCAATCACGGTCCTCTCCGGTGACACCGAACAAACAAAAACCGTGACTCCCGTGGCTGGTTTGATTGAGAGTGATACGCAGCGGAAGGCGGTTGGCCTCGCGCTCTCGCTCGTCGCCAATGAAAAACAGTCGTTTATAGCTGCCCTCGGCAGTGCAGCGACCGCAACGTGGGAGGGACTCACCGCTATTACCGCCGGCCTCGCCATGTTGATTGGAAATGCGGTCGTTGGTGAGGCTGATCTTTCGCAGGTAGCCGGCCCGATCGGTATTGCGGGTATGGTGAGTGATGCTGCAGCCTTTGGACTTACGTCACTGTTTGCGTTTGTGGCTATCATTTCGCTTAATCTAGCCATCATTAACCTCTTACCGTTTCCAGCGCTTGATGGGGGGCGACTTCTCATGCTTCTCGGTGAAGTCGTATTTCGACGCCCCGCCAACGCTGCTTGGACCCACCGGCTCAATGCTGCCGGATTCATTCTTCTTATGGCTCTTATGGTGCTCGTCACCTACGGTGACATCATGCGGTTGTTGTAGGCCTTGACTGAAACTCGACATAGTATTGTTTACTGGCCTCTGGATTATCTTTCCAGGGGCTTGTTTATTGTGAAAAATGACCCATTTCCTATACAATGTGTCCATATGCGACAATCACAACTATTTACTAAGACCCGAAAAGAGGCACCAGCAGACGAGGTGGCTAAGAATGCCCAGCTTCTCATTCGAGCCGGCTATATTCATAAGGAAATGGCTGGCGTCTATGCCTATCTACCGCTCGGTTTCTGCGTGGTTGAAAAAATTAAGCAGATTGTGCGTGAAGAAATGAACGCCATTGCGAGCCAAGAATTGATTATGACTTCGCTCCAACGTAAAGAGTTGTGGGAACGTACGGATCGCTGGAGTGATGAGATGGTAGATGTATGGTTTAAGTCCGAACTGAAAGCGGGTGGTGAAGTTGGGTTTGGTTGGAGTCATGAAGAGCCGATTGGGGAAATGCTCAAGGGGCACCTCTCAAGTTACAAAGATTTACCGATTTCGGTATATCAATTTCAGACTAAACTTCGTAACGAGACTCGCGCAAAAAGTGGCATTATGCGTGGGCGTGAGTTTGTGATGAAGGATATGTATTCTTTTGCTGCCGACGAAGCGTCCCATGTGGCGTACTATGAAGCAACGAAACCAGCCTACATGAATGTGTTTAGGCGGGTCGGGGTTGGTGATGACACTTTCGTTACCTTTGCAGCTGGCGGTGCGTTTACCAAGTTTAGTCACGAATTCCAAACTATTTGTGAGGCGGGTGAGGATGTCATTTATATCAATCGTGAAAAGGGAATTGCGATAAACGAAGAGGTTTTAAATGAGGAGACGCTTTCGTCGCTCGGGGTCACTAAAGACGAGCTTGAGATGGTGAAGACGGCCGAAGTGGGAAATATCTTTAATTTTGGTCAACAAAAAGCAACCGACTTAGGCTTGGCTTATAAAAATGAAGTGGGTGAAACTGTGGCGCCGTTTATGGGTTCGTATGGTATCGGTGTGACGCGTCTCATGGGCGTACTGGTAGAAAAGTTTGCTGATGATAAGGGTATTGTGTGGCCAAAAAGTGTGGCTCCGTTTACGGTACACCTGGTCGGTTTAAACCTCGAAGATGAAGTGGTGCGTGATTGGGTAAATGGTATCTACCAGAATCTTATCGAGCACGGTATTGAGACCTTGTTTGATGATCGTGATGCTCGCCCGGGCGAGAAGTTCGCTGATAGTGACCTCATGGGTATGCCGTACCGAGTTGTGGCGAGCCGAAAAGGGCGCGAGGAGGGCACTTTTGAGGTTGTAACACGTGCGACGGGTGAAGTCCGCCGTCTGACAGAAGAAGAACTTTATGCTGATTTTGATAACGACCCCAACACGTAGTACAATGCCCTCCGCATGACGAAATTCTCACAGCCGCTTTGTTGCTTCACTCGCTCGCATGATCATCGTATAAAAAATACGTCTCCCATGCTCCCTCAATCGCGCCTTGCGGCTGTGTGTTTTTGTCCCGCTTATGAACTTATTGTATGAGCGCCCTTTCAAAGCACATCAATAATCTTCTCGGACTTGTCTCAACTGATCTAGCGATTGACCTCGGTACTGCCAACACGCTCGTGTATGTAAAGGGTAAGGGGATTGTTCTCAATGAACCGACAATTGTAGCGATTAATAAAAAGACGGGGCAGTTGGTTGCAGTTGGAAATGATGCCAAGGTGATGCAGGGTCGTACACCGACTCATATCGAGGTGGTGCGACCGCTTGTCGATGGGGTTATCTCTGACTTTGAGGTCACTGAAGAAATGCTTGGTTACCTGATTGGTAAGGTGCGTAGTACGGTTAGGATGCTCGTGGCACCCCGTATGCTCATCGCTGTGCCAACAGGAATTACTAACGTAGAAATGCGAGCGGCCCGGGATGCTGCGAAGAACGCTGGCGCACGTGATGTGTTCCTCGTTGAAGAACCAATGGCTGCAGCCATTGGTGCTAAGCTGCCGGTCGGTAAGGCAGTCGGTAATATGATCATTGACATTGGTGGCGGTACTACTGATATCGCGGTGATTTCCCTCAATGGCATTGTTGTTTCTAAGAACCTGCGCACGGCTGGCGATCACCTTAATGCATCGATTGTGAGTTATATTCGTGACCAATTTAAAGTGCATGTGGGCGAAAAAACGGCCGAAGACGCAAAAATAGCTCTAGCGGCAGTGACGCAAAGTGATGGCGTTAAAGACATGGTGGTGCGCGGCCGTGATGTTATGAGCGGTCTTCCTCGAGAGGTGGTTATCACGGAAAATGACGTGCGTGACGCCATCGCGGGCCATCTCGACACGATTGTTGAGTCTTGTCGGGTCGTTCTCGAACAAACCCCGCCCGAGGTTCTTGCCGACGTCATGCAGCGAGGTATTTATCTATCTGGAGGCGGAGCCCTGATTCCGGGCCTCGCTGGGGTGCTTGAAGAAGCGCTTCAGGTATCGGTGGTGGTGGTACCAGACCCACTTCGTGCAGTTGTCCGAGGAGCTGGTATCATTATCGAGAATCTTGATCAATATGAAGAAGTTCTCATCGACAACGAAGGCGAGCTCTCGCCGCAGCTTCTTCAGTGAGCGGCGGCATCGGCTTACGCTTATTTTTCTCGGCCTTGTCCTTGCGGCCGGTTTTTTATTACCCACACTCATGGGAGTGGTGAGTGATATCGCTATGGCACCGTTTGTTCGGGTGGCGTCCTGGGTGCGCGAGTCACCAGGGATGATACCGACATATCTGAGAGAGCGTAGTGCGCTTCGGGCTGAGATTGAGGAATTACGTGCGCAGATTGACTCCAGCACGGCTCATACTTTAACCATCAATCGACTTACCGAAGAAAACATTGCACTTCGAAGTGTGTATGGGGAAGGATTGCCCAGTAAACGGCTGCTGTCTCGGGTGGTGGCCCGGCCGCCGTGGCTCGCTTACGACTTGATACAGATTGATAAGGGAGCGGATGATGGGGTGGTTGTTGGATCTCCGGTGTTTGCCGGCCGTGATGTGGTTATTGGTAGTGTGGTGGAGACAAGTGCACGCCATGCGTTTGTTGAGTTGGTTACCACCGCAGGGTTCCAGTCGACCGTGTATATTCCGGCAGCTAAGCTCGTAGCTACTATGGAGGGGCAGGGTAGTGGGGTCTCACGCGTTCGGTTTGCCCAAGGTATACGCGTAATGCCTGGCGATTTGGTGGTCATGTTGGCATATGATGCCGGCGTGTACGGGCAGGTCAGTCACGTAGAGAATGCTTCGACACAACCCGAACAATATGCCTATGTCACATTGCCCGAAGCGATCCAGTCTTTGCGCTACGTAACGGTCGGTGAAAAACCCGACGCGCCTCCTGCGGCCGAGGTTATTGCTTCATCCACTCAAGCCTTGCTCGCTTCATATTTCTACATCCCAGCAGTGGCGGAGTTCCTAGTCCCCAGCTCAACCCCTACCTCGACTGATGTGCTTCCTGAGTCGGAGCTTACACCATTATGATAGTCCGTCTGTTATCACTTGCGTTAATAATTATGGGTGCGCTCTTCTTCCCGTGGTGGGCTGTGGCGCTCATGACTATCCCATATACAACTCGGTACACTGGTTACGAGCTCATTGCCGTAGCGGTCCTTATAGATGCCTTTTACGGGGTGTTCTCTCGGGTACCGTGGCTGACATTGTGTGTGGTGGTGATAGTGCTACTGATGATGTTTATTCGGCCGCGCTTGAGGACACCCGAAATGGTTATATGAAATTACCTTTCTTGTCTCGTGCCCGAAAAGTGCGTCCCGTTGAAGTGGATGAAATTTTTCTCGACTCATCCAACATTCCGGCGTTTGACCAGATGCGTCTTGAGGGTAAGCGGGAGCTGCCCATAACCCGACGCAGCCTTTCGCTGGTGGGTTTTGCCTTTATGATTGTGGCCGGTCTTTTCCTGAGTAAGGTGTATACACTTCAGGTAGTGCGCGGCGACGATTTTAGCGCGATTGCGGATAATAATAGTGTTTCGCAGACTGCAATTATTGCTGAACGCGGAGTAATTTATGATCGTCGCGGCGAAATGGTAGCCCGGAACGAGCTTGATGAAAAAGGTCTCTATGACTTTCCGATCCGCGCTTATACTGACGCTTTGGGGATGGGGCACGTGCTTGGGTACGTGAGCTACCCACAGCGGGATAAGAAGGGTTTTTTCTACCGAACCGAATACGAGGGCATTAGTGGTTCGGAATCCGCCTATGACACGATTTTAAAAGGGCAAAACGGCAAAAAAATTATTTCTGTTGATGCTCTTGGTGAAATTGTTTCGGAACATTCGATCGAAGCAGCCGTGCCCGGCCAACCTCTCACACTTTCAATTGATGCCGGTCTTTCGGAGGCTATGTATCAGATCATCGCCACAAGCAGTGCGTCTGCCGGTTTTCGTAGTGGGGCTGGAGCGATCATGGATATTCATACGGGAGAAATCCTCGCGCTCACCAGTTTCCCTTCGTACGATCCGGAAATCATGGCCGACGGTGATGATACTGGTACTATCGAGTCGTACAACAAGGACACTCGTCTGCCGTTTCTAAATAAAGTGGTCGGGGGAGTGTATATTCCCGGATCGATTGTGAAGCCATTTGTAGCGTATGCGGCGCTGGCTGAAGGAATAGTCACGCCGGAAAAGCAATTTGTAAGTACTGGTGAAATTGTGGTTCCCAATCCTTATAATCCACAGAACCCGTCCCGCTTTACTGACTGGCGTGCTCACGGGATTATGGATATGCGGGAAGCTATCGCCTACTCCTCAAATGTTTATTTCTACATTGTGGGAGGTGGATTTGGCGAGCAACGAGGACTTGGTATCACCAAAATGGCTGATTACTATCGTCGCTTTGGCTTAGGGAGTAGTACCGGAATGATTCTCGGAGAAGAGCAGGTGGGGGTAGTCCCTGATCCGGCATGGAAGAGAAAAGAATTTGACGATGACTGGAGACTCGGTGATACGTACTTCACTGCAATTGGTCAGTTTGGTTTCCTCACGACACCACTCCAGATGTTGCGGGCCTACGGGGCCTTAGCTTCGGGCGGCACGCTCGTGACTCCTCATGTTGTGAAGGGGGCCCAAGGAGAGACAAAAACTATTGATATGGACCTGGCCAAATTGCGCGTCATTCATGAGGGTATGCGCATGACAACAAATTATCCAGGCGGAACCGCTCGTTCGCTCGACCGGCCGCTGGTCGCGATTGCGGCAAAGTCGGGTACGGCTGAAGTAGGGGCAGGGAACGCGTACGTAAACTCGTGGGCGGCCGGTTTCTTTCCGTATGAGAAGCCACAGTATGCTTTTATTATGATGATGGATCGGGCGCCGCGCAGCAACATGCTCGGGGCCACTCGGATTATGGGTGATGTGGTGAAGTGGATGGAGGTGGAGCGTCCGGAGTATCTTGGTATTAAGGAGAAGCAAGAAGGGATGTAGTGCCGACTCGGTTTTCAGGAAGCAAAACAGGCAAAGAACTCTGCTTAGCAAGTCGCTACGAGCAGATTCTCCCCTTGAAGGTCGAATCTGCTCAAGCGATTGCATAAGGAGAAATAAGGAGCAGCGTAGCTGCGACTATATTTTCCTTATTTGAAAACTTCACTCGTTTCGACCTCAAAGGGAGATAACGCGTGGTAGTTTTCGGGAAGCAAAACAGGCAATGGACTCTGCTTAGCAAGTCGCTACGAGCAGATTCTCCCCTTGAAGGTCGAATCTGCTCAAGCGATTGCATAAGGAGAAATAAGGAGCAGCGTAGCTGCGACTATATTTTCCTTATTTGAAAACTTCACTCGTTTCGACCTCAAAGGGAGATAACGCGTGGTAGTTTTCGGGAAGCAAAACAGGCAATGGACTCTGCTTAGCAAGTCGCTACGAGCAGATTCTCCCCTTGAAGGTCGAATCTGCTCAAGCGATTGCATAAGCAAAATATAGTCGACCTTGCGGTCTCCTTATTTATGCTTATAATACTGACAACTAATTTGAATTATGTCTGAAACACAAGCGTTCCTGACCTCCGAGAAGTTTGATGAGCTAAAGAAGGAACTCGAGCACCTCAAAACCGTTCGCCGCAAGGAAGTAGCCGAATCACTTGAGTACGCTCGGTCGCTCGGTGACCTTTCAGAAAACGCTGAATACCAAGAGGCACGTGATATGCAGGCAGCGATTGAGGAACGTATCGGCTACCTCGAAAAGACAATTAAAGAAGCAAAAATTGTTGCTCATGAAAAGAAGGGTGGTGCAGTCGGTCTTGGTTCGATTGTGGTAATTCAAAAGGATAAGGATAAAGATAGCCGCACCTACACCATTGTGGGTTCAGACGAGGCAAATATCCACGAACACAAACTCTCGTACCTCTCACCGCTTGGTGAAGCCCTCATGGGAAAGACCAAGGGAGATGAATTTACCTTTGATACTCCAGCAGGGAAGCAGAAGTACAAAGTACTTAAGGTTGAGTAGATAAGCAGAAACAAGGAGGGCGAAGCCCGACTATGTTTTGATTAGGCAAACACTTCGCTGGATTCGACCCTTAAAGGGAGAATCCAGCGTTTGTGTTTGTAAATAAGAGGCCCTTTATTCAAAGTAGCGGCGGCGAGCTATGTCTAACAGAAATAAGGAGGACAAAGTCCGACTATATTTTGCTTATGCAATCGCTTGAGCAGATTCGACTTTAAAGAGGAGAATATGCTGGTAGTATTTGCTAAAGTAGTGGCGGCGAGCTGTGAGAGTAGAAGAATTTAGTAAAACTCTGCTGGATTCGACCTTCAAAGGGATAAGCAGAAACAAGGAGGGCGAAGCCCGACTGTGTTTGAAAAGAAAAGGCCCGCACACCTTTAGGTGTGCGGGCCTTTTCTTTTACCAGTCCATACGCTAGGATTAGCCAATATGTTTTGGGCGGATACTATTGCCGACGAAGTCGAGCGGCGTTATGCGGACACTATCAAAGCCGGACTGCCTATAATCGTGCGTGATGAGAAGACAGCATCTGGTCGCGTGCACGTTGGATCGCTGCGTAGTGCGACATTGCATGCCATTGTCGCTGACGTGCTCCGTTCGCGGGGACATCTAGTAGAGTTCCACTTTGAGATCAATGATTTTGATGCCATGGACGGTATTCCTAGTTATCTTGATGCTGCGGTGTATGAGCAGTACATGGGGGTGCCGTTATGTAACATTCCCTCGCCGGAGCCAGGTTTTGCAAACTTTGCCGAGTTGTATGGGCAAGAGTATGTAGCCGTGCTAAAAAACATTGGTTTTGATGCACAAATTTATCGTGCGAGTGAGCTCTACCGCAGCGGGGTAATGAACGACCTGATTCGCAAGGCACTCGATAGGCGGGCTACGGTACGTGAGATTTACTTGCGCGTATCAGGTAGTCAAAAGTCCGAGGACTGGTACCCACTTAATGTAATGTGTGAGCAGTGTGGTAATTTAAGCGCAACGAGGATTACTGCTTGGGATAACGAGCTCGTCACGTATACCTGTAGTTCTGACACTATCGCCTGGGCCAAGGGTTGTGGACACACCGGAACGGTCTCTCCGTTTGACGGTAATGCTAAGTTTCCTTGGAAGCTCGATTGGGCAGCCAAGTTTGTGGCTAAGGGTGTGTGTTTTGAGGGCGGAGGCAAAGACCACTACACTAAAGGGGGTGCGCGTCAGGTGGCCGAAGCTATCTGTCGTGAAGTATTTGACCACGAACCGCCCTACGGTGTCTTTAATGAATTTTTCCTTGTGGGAGGTAAAAAGATGTCATCCTCAAAGGGGAATGCTGCCACCGCAGTTGAGATGGCAGAGATCTTACCACCACATATATTGCGTCTCCTCCTTCTTAAGTCCCCCATTAACCGCCAGTTGGATTTTGATCCTGATGGCGATGTCATTCCCGTACTGTTTGATACCTATGACCGCTTAGCAGAAAAATACTGGAGCGGGGTCGTTGATGATGATTCACAGCTATTTACCTTTGCACATGTACCAGAGGAGCGTACGCCAATTACCAAGCGCTACCTACCGAGGTTTTCTCAGATTGCATTTCTGGTCCAAATGCCGCACATGGATGTTTATACAGAAGTGGCTGTACAGAAGGGCGATGATCTCACTGATGAGGATAGGGCAGAAATAGCGCTACGGTCGCATTATGCTAAGCGCTGGCTATCTGAGTATGCTGACGAAAAATTTATTTTTACACTACAGGAACAACTTCCTGACGCTGTTGCCGCACTTACAGAATCGCAATCAGATGCGTTGCGTCTGTTGGCTGAGAAGGTGGAACAAGTCGATTCAACAGATGGACAGACGCTTCATGAACTTATACATGCCGTCCGCGAAACGAGCGGCCTCAGTCCAAAAGAATTTTTTGGTGCAATGTACATCGCTTTTCTGGGAAAAGACAGTGGCCCGAAAGTGGGATGGTTTTTAAGTACGCTCAGTCGTGATTTTCTGTTGAAGCGATTAAGGAGAGAAGGGTAGAGATACAAATAGCGCATGTTCCAATGGGGCATGCGCTGTTTTTTGTTGCGCCTGTGTATAACGTGGTGGCGTGTGGGGTAAAGTGGTATAAGATGTAGGAGTGGTGGGAGATAGTGGCATGAACCGCAAAAACGGTTTAGACTAATCAAGATATGTTAATCGGCGAATACAACCACACGTTGGACCCCAAGAAACGGCTGTCCATTCCGTCTAAGTGGCGGAGGGAACTTGGGGAGACGGTTGTAATCACGAGAGGTCTTGATAACTGTCTCTTTGTATATCCGCTCATGGAGTGGCAGAAGATCACCGATAAGGTTGGTCAGCTGCCACTCGGGCAGGCGGATACGAGAAGTTTCAATCGATTCTTCTTGAGTGGTGCAGTAGAGGTAGAAATAGATTCAGTTGGACGTATTCTCGTGCCAGACTTTTTGAAAGACTTTGCGGGGCTAGCGACGAACGTAGTTCTCGCCGGAATCCACAGTCGTATCGAAATTTGGGATGAGAAGAAATGGAACGACTATAAACGTATTATCGAATCTCAAGCTGACTCCCTTGCGGAGAAATTGGGAGAGATAGGCGTCCTATAAACTGAAATCCCTCTTATGCAGCACATCACCGTCCTTCAAGACGAAGCGGTCGAAGGGCTTGCGCTTATACCACAGAGCACTGTCATTGACGCCACCTTAGGGAGTGCTGGTCACGCTCGTGCTATCTGCGCGCAGCTCGGAAAGCGAGGAGTCTATCTTGGCATCGACGCAGATCAGTCTGCAGTTGAGGCAGCAGCTCCGCACCTTTCCAAGGTCGCACCTAAGGTATCGCTGGCAGTTGGAAACTTTAAGGACTTGACCGCAATTGCACATGCCCATGGCATACGACAGGTGGACGGCATTCTCGCAGACCTTGGGTGGAGAATGGAGCAGTTTACTGATGGAAAAAAAGGATTTTCCTTCCAAGTGAACGAACCTCTACTCATGACCTTCGGGGATCCGGCTGGCTACTTGTTTACCGCTCATGATGTCATCAATGAGTGGAGTGAGGAACAGATAGCTATGGTTATCTATGGGTACGGTGAGGAACGATATTCTCGACAGATTGCTAAGGCTGTTGTAGCGGCTCGCCAGACAAGTGCCATCAACACCACGCTAGAGCTCGTGGATATCATCCGCAGTGCCGTACCGGCTGCCTACCGCCGCGGTCGCATTAATCCAGCGACCAAGACCTTTCAAGCGCTGCGCATGGTCGTCAACGACGAGCTGACTGTCCTTGAAGCGTTTATCCAGGCTGCCGTTGACCTCCTTGCCCCCGAGGGACGGCTCGCCATCATTACCTTCCATAGTATTGAAGACCGAATCGTCAAACACACGTTCAGGTCATTGGTTTCCGAAGGGGTAGTAGAACTTGTAACAAAGCGCCCAATTGTCCCTACCGCTGAGGAAGTGAAGCGAAACCCAAGGTCCCGCAGTGCCAAGCTCCGCATTATTACCAAACTACCCTTGCTTTAAATCCCGCATGAAACCAAAAACCCTTGTCTCCTATATCACGCCCTCTACCATCACGGCTACACTCCTGTTTGCTATTGGGTGCTGTGTGGTCCTCTATATATATTTTGTGGCTGCGTCAGTACTTCATGTGGTCGTTAAGCAAGATGTTGATGTCAGGTCCTCGGCGGTGCGATCGGAGCTTGCGTCACTTGAAACATCGCTTATTGCTGCCCAGCACGAAATAAGTAATCGCCTAGCGCTTTCAAATGGGTATAATGAAGAAGATGATAAAGTGTTTATTCGGCGGGGTGAAAGTGACGATGTCGCACTTCGAACCAATCCATCAAACCAATAGCTACCTATGCGGAACCAGATGATTCTGCGGGTACGAGTTATCGCGCTAGCCCTCGTGCTGGTGGCACTTGGAATCATTTGCCGATTATATTTTATACAAGTGCACGCTCATGAGGTGTATGTCGAAAGAGCCGAGCGGCAGTACGTGCATACAGTTCGGGATCTCTATACCAGAGGGTCAATTTTTTTTACCACTAAGGATAATGATCATGTATCAGCCGCTTCGGTGCAGCAAGGGTACGTGTTGGCGCTGAACCCAACTGCTATTACAGATGCTGAGACGGTGTGTGCGACACTTAAATCGTCAGTCACAGCGCTACCAGACGACTGTGTTACCAAGGCAACCGTAGCTGGGCGCGCGTATGTAGAGCTGGTTGCTCGACTTTCCACTGAAGACGCGGCTAAGCTCAAGCCCCTAAAGCTAGAGGGTGTACAACTCTACCGTAACCAGTGGCGCTATTATCCTGGTAATACGCTCGCTTCGCGCATGCTCGGGTTTGTTGGGTATACGGAACGTTCGGAGACTGAACTTCATGGCAAGTATGGTCTCGAGCGTCAGTATGACCATGTGCTGTTTCGCCCGCGTGAGGTCAGCACCGTTAACTTGTTTGCTGAGCTATTTTCTAATCTCGGCGATGCCGCGAGTGGGGAGGTGTCTGGTCCAGGTGACATCATTTTGACGGTCGAGCCGACCGTAGCCCATACCCTCGATAAAATTCTAAAAGAAACGAATGATACCTATAAAAGCGAACTAACTGGCGCCATTATTATGGACCCTAAGACGGGGGCTATTTACGCCATGTCGGTTGTGCCAAACTTTGACCTCAATGATCGAGGTGATGCGGGTGTACAAGATTTCAAGAATGTTTTGGTAGAAGATGTGTATGAATTTGGATCAACGATTAAGGCATTGACGGTTGCTGCTGGCCTCGACAGTCGTGCCATCACTCGCACCTCTACCTATTTTGACCCCGGCTGCATCGAGCTAAATACGAAGCCAATATGCAACTATGACAAGAAAGGGCGGGGGACTGTTGATATGCAGGAAGTGCTCAGTCAGTCGCTAAATACCGGCGTCACTCATATTGTGACTTCCATGGGTAGAGATAAGTTCCGTGATTATTTTCTAAATTTTAAGTTGGGAAGCGAAAGCGGTATTGATCTACCGAATGAAGCGAAGGGGCTGGTGGAAAATCTTCAGTCCCCGCGTGATGTGGAGTACGCGACCGCTTCATTTGGTCAAGGAATTGCGGTGAGTCCGATTGCTGCTACTCGTGCGCTCGCAGCACTCGGTAACGGGGGATACTTAGTCACCCCACACTTAGTTTCGGGGATAAAACAACCCGATGGAACGACCAAAGAGCTCCGGTACCCAGAAGGGGCACAGGTCTTGCGTCCTGAAACCAGTGAAGAAATATCGCGCATTCTCACGAACGTGGTGGATGATGCCCTCCTTGGCGGAACCGTTGCTTTGCCCCACCACACCATTGCGGCCAAAACCGGTACCGCCCAAATGTCAGACTCCGCCACGGGAAAGTACTCGGAAAATGACTACCTCCACTCCTTTTTTGGTTATTTCCCGGCCTACGAACCACGCTTTTTGGTCTTCATGTATACTGTAAAGCCACAGGGTGTGCGCTTTGCCTCAGAAACACTGACGCTGCCCTTTATGGATATTGCGAAATTCTTGATTAATTACTATTCGATTCCACCCGATCGCTAACGTCTATGCGCACACTCTTCAAGCAGATAGTTGTTTCAATACTTACCGCCGAGGCCAAATTTTTACTCTCACGAAAAAAACCGTACATCATTGCCGTCACCGGTAGTGTCGGAAAGACGTCAATGAAGGATGCTATTTTTGCGATGGTAAAGAATCGTACCAGTGCCCGCAAAAGCGAGAAAAGTTTTAACTCGGAAATCGGCATTCCACTCACGGTGTTGGGCTTGCCGAATGCTTGGAATAGTCCGATAGGATGGTTAAAAAATATTGTCGATGGTGCATTCATTGCTCTGTGTGCTCGGCAATACCCCGAACTTCTGGTTATCGAGGCAGGGGTCGATCGTCCGGGTGACATGAAGCAGCTGGTAAGCTGGCTCAGGCCGGACATTGCTGTGATTACGCGATTGCCAGACGTGCCTGTGCATGTTGAATACTTCTCCTCTCCGGAAGCAGTATCCGCTGAAAAGCTCCTGCTCGCTGAGGGTCTGAAGCCAGAAGGTGCGCTCATTTTTAATCATGACGATGTACGGCTGCAAGAATATGTTAAAGGTATACGTCGCCAGGCGGTCGGCTATGGTCGCGACATGCCAACGCACGTGACCGCGAGCGCGGATAGCACCTACTACCACGATAATGCTCCGGCTGGCTTTGCCTGTACCATTTCTCACTTGGGTGAGGCGCACCCCGTGCGGCTCCCGGGAGTGCTTGGCGGGCACTACGCCTATACGGTCGCTGGGGCAATCGCGGTGGCGCTTCACCGCGGAATGACCCTTCCTGAAGCGGTGGCCGCAACCGCGGAAATCGCGCCACCTCCTGGCCGCATGAGAATTATCTCGGGAATAAAGGGCACCACACTGATTGACGACACGTATAACTCGTCACCTACGGCCGCCACGGCCGCCCTTGAAGCCATGCGCGAAGTTAAGTACGCAAAGCGCAAAATTGTGGTACTGGGTGACATGCTCGAGCTCGGCAAGTATTCTGCCCGCGAACACGAACGGATTGGCGAGCTCGTGCCAGATTGTGCGGATATGTTAGTAACGGTAGGTATTCGGTCACAGCGCACAGCGGAGGCCGCACTCGCGCACGGTATGAGTGAGAAGTACGTGCTTCAGTACGAGGAGGCAGTAAAGGCAGGGAAGGAGTTGCAGGGCCTTATTCAGCCGGGGGATGTCATTCTAGTGAAGGGCTCACAAGGCATTCGCGCCGAACGAATAATTGAGGAGTTAATGGCTGAACCTGATCGGGCCGGTGAACTGCTCGTTCGCCAAGATGATGCGTGGCAAGAACGGTAATTGATACGTAGTTCAGTAGTTACGCAAGCGAATATCGTGAGACCAGACGACACCGTAGCGGCGGTGCCGTCTTTTATCATAGGTCTGTACATAAGTTATTTGACGTGGTCTAGAAAAGAGAGTATTCTTGCCGGGCTTCGTTGTAGCCTCTTAATTTGGCTAAACGCGGAGCAGCTCCCGGCGCTTTGTCGGGGGCTTCTCAAAGGGGGTAGTTTGATGCTACAAGTGTGGAAAATCCTCGTTGTGCTCTGCACGTTGGCCGCGTGCACGGCACCTGGAACCTATCAGCAGCGCGCAAGCGTTGACGGTTCCTTGATCCAAGGAGGAGAGGGAGCTCCCGGCGAAGACACGCCGGAGACTGGGGAGCCGGCCATATATCAGGCCACTACTCCAGCCCGTCGTACCGGACCGATAGTTCTCGGCCGGACGCATTGGCGCACCTGATGTAGCGTCTGGGAGGTCGATTTAAGGTCCAAACCCTTACTGAGTGTGAGTCCAAATCCCACAGTCGGCCCTTCCAATTACCCCCCCT
>JAIEOU010000002.1 GCA_019750255.1 Patescibacteria group bacterium | reverse complement strand
GCGAGCCATCGCCGAGGAGCCACCCATCTCGGTCTGCATCGCACCGGCCGCCGAGCCCATGAGGCCGACGGTCGAGCCGCAGACGTTGCCGGGGCAGCCGTTGGTGGCCGTACCGAGGGCGGCGCCGGAGAGCGAGCCGGTCACGCCTTCCTGCGAACCCCACGAACGCGTGCGCGTGTGATTGCCGGCGGCGGCGGCGCCCTGGAAGTTGCCGCCGTCGCGATTGGCCCAGCCACCGGTCTCGACCTCGATCGTCCGGGTCATCTGGCCGTTGTTCCCGCACATGCTCCCGCCGACGCAGGTGGCGGAGGCCGGATTGGCGAGGCCGACGGCGGCGGTGAGGGCGAGGGCGGAGAGGGCCAGGAGACCCTTGGTCTGGAAAGAGCGAATCATGAAGGAAGTCCTTTCGATGAATACCGGATAAACCCCCGGCAGGTCGCAACAGTCACTTGAACAATGCACGAATGTGTGTCCAAACTTCTGTGTACCGGACTAATATACACGTAATAAAAAATCTGTCAAGCGTTATTTGTGGACTCGCCTTTTTACTCAAAGTCAGTGGCGTGGCAGTCACCCCGGCTAAACATAGTACTGAAATCACTACTGGCAAACAGGCTATAAAGAGCACACCTTACGTGAATACAGTCTACGATCCTTTCAGCACATTAAAAAGAAAACCGCTCATGCCTGAAAAGCAGGAGCAGTTAGTCGTGGTGCACTTAGCGCACACCACGACGATGGAACATAATTACGGTACCGTCTCTCACTGCTCCAGCCGGTCCACCAATCTGATTGATAAGACCGAGTAGTGACTCATCGAGAAGCGAAACGCAGCCGTAGGTATCGACCTCACCGAGCGGTTCTGCGGGATATCCGCGAGCGCCATGGAGGCGTACCAGGTTCCAGTTCGGGGTGTTCCAAGCAACCTCAAGCCGAGCGGCACCGAGCATATTGCGAGGATCACCAAACGGCACCTGGGCTGGAAGAGGTTGACCCGCCGCCGCGTAGTCCCGGCGAATACTGGCGGGCACACCCCACACCGGCGCGAGGTCGATGCGCGACAAGTTCCCCTCCACAACGTCGCGCGGTAAGCTATTCGCCTGTGGCGCGACGACCGCATAGCCAATTGTTGCGACCCAGTCTGCACCCGCGCGTTGATACAAGTGAAGCTCCTTCTTGATAAAATCCACCAAGATGAGATTGCGGACGGGGCGATTACGAAGCTGCTCGACAGCCCACAGTGGCGGTGCTTCGGGTGGCGTAAATACGCCGCCTTCAATCACCTGCCCCCCATCGGCCTCGCGACGGACGGTGAAGCGACCGTAGCGGTAGCTTCCCGACTGGGCTTGCCTTGCCAACTGCGCGGCGGGGCCACCGAAAGTAATCTGCATAGTGTTCGCAGACACCCTTGCTGCACCCGTAACTGGAGCGCCGGCAAAACGATCAGTCGTGACTTCCCCGCACGCGGCAAGTACAGCCAGAGCGAGTAACCCAAGATAACGCATCATGCTGGAGGATCCTTGTGATGAACTGATTCGCTTTATATTATGTCACTAATTCTTAAAAAAGTCAAAAGGCCCTGCTTGAATGCAAGGGCCTTGGTGGTCAGAGTTTAGGTACAGGGTGTACTTGAAGAACGTAAGGTACAAACTTAACAGAGAGGAAAGGTGGAGTGGCACCCCAGTGCATGGTGCACCGGGGTGCCAGTTCCGTCAGGCTACGACCGATAAGGACGGTGTCCCCTGTCGAACTTCAGAATCGGCTTTTTCGACCGCAGCCACTCGCGGAGCGAGGGCGGCGACCGCTTCCGTTGCTTCGGCGAGCCGTGTGTCGACGGCACCGAGCTGTTCAGCGTGACCGGCGACAGTGCGGGACGTCTTTTGCTGGCGCCAACCGAAGATACAGAAGACGATGCCCAGGATGAGCACCCCGACAGCGAACGTTCCCCAGAGCCAATTGATCTGACCTTGGAAACCGTCCACCTTACTTTCGACAGCGCCGACTCGCGTCGTGAGAGCAGAAAGACGCTGGTCAATCTCACTCACTCGCTGGTCGACATAACCAAGGCCACTGTGCACACCATCAAGGAAATGATTGAAGGCGACAGCGTCGAAACGACCACTGCGGAGCTCGCGTTCAGCCGCCGTGAGCCTGCCACCAAAGGTGGCGAGCTGCGTGGCGAGCGAGGCGAGAGCCGCGGCTTCACGCTGCACCACCGGAGATGTCCCCGGCGGTGCCGCAATGGCCACGCGGTCCTGTTCCCGAGTTACCCGTGCAGCCACCGTCTGCTGTCGCTGACGAAGGCTGGCGAGTCGGGCTTGGTCTCGTCCATTCGCGAAGCCGGGGAGAATGATCCCCTCCTGGTTACCGCGAGGGACGAGAAAGCTCTTGAATTCCCGACGGGTGATGGTGTTTCGACCATCAAGCCCGTAGGCAGTCCGGAAGAGCTGTTCGAAGAGTGCCGGCGTCGCGTAGTTGTTGAGGGCCGCGTCGTTCAGAGTGCCGCGGAGCGCCGACATGACTGCCGGACGACTCTGGACACTTTGATACAAACCAGCCACCAGCGACTGAACCTGCAGGTCAGGACCCGTCTCGGTGAATCCCGAGACCAGATGCCAGCCGTCGAACGTTTGAGCCGGTGCAGCTGACGCGGCGGCCGACTGCCTCGGGGTGGTCTGGGCGTACCCCGTGCTTGCAAACGCGAGCCCGAGGATGCACAAGCCACCGATGATGGAAAGACGCATGGTCATATCCTTTCTTATCAGTGGCCTTGGCCGCCGAAGGTGATGCCGGCATAGCCGCCGGCTTGCGAAGACGAGCCCGAGATGGCGATGGCGGTACTGCCACCGCCGCCGCAGTTTCCACGAGCACAGGGATTGTTGCGGGCAATAGCGAGACCGAACACACCCTGCGTCGCTGCCGGAACGATGGAGCCAAGGATGGCTCCCGTCGCAACCGTGGCAAGGGACGGTGCCTGAAGCACCTGCACGTTACGGGCGTAAGGCCCTTCGGGTTCACCGGTTTGCGGATTGATGGCTCGGGCATCGACGACCATGACGGTCGCCGCCGCACCGAGCGCGGTATCACCCGAAACCATTTGCACCCGGACGGAACCGTCCGAGGAACGAGTGTCGGTGCGACTGGTGCACGCCGTCGCGAAAAGCGACAGAGCGCACAAGGCAAGAACCGGCATGAACCGGCGGAGGAAGTGAGAGATCATGGTGCCCTCCTTGGGCTTACCGGCCAAAGCCGATGGTGGATTGATGGGGATTGAACCGCATAATGACCGATTGGGTCACCTGCGGTTGCAGGGTGAAGCCAGCACCGCCAAGGATGGTGGTGCCGCAGCAGCAGTTGGTGAAGGCCAGAGCGCCAACCCCAAACGACATGCCCGGTATCATTTGGACCGGACCCTGCACGACCTCCCAACCTCCCGCCGGCGGCGCCGGTGAAGGTGCCGGAGCGAGCGTAGTGCGGACCTCGTTGCGAGGACCGCGGTTACCACCAGCCGAAGCCGGGGTTGTGGTCATAAGCACAACAGCGACAAGCGCCGTCGTGCCAAGCAGCACTCGAAGCCATTGGCCCGGGCCGCAATTGGTGCACTTCATTGGTTTTTATTCCTTTATGTCAAGATTCTCCTTCCATAACAATATCACACTTTTATAGAAAAAGCAAGCCCTCTGCTCATTCATGCTAAGGATGCAGAGAAAGATACATGAGCTACGAAAAACCCCTCTATTAGCGTGCCGAAGCACACAGATAGAGGGGTGGTGGCAGAGCTGGGTCAAGGATGACCCCGCTCTGCCGTTGCGGAATTACTGTCCGCGCAGAATGCTCATGGTGGCGCCGCCGAGGGCCATCGTGTTGGTGCCGCCCTGTGCGTGGCTGAGTGTCGGGCTGGTAGCAAAGGCGCCAGCATTCGAATTTTGCTGCGCGCCGAAGCGTGCCGTCACATCACCAGTGAGGCCGGCACAGCTTCCGCTGGGGCAGAAGTTGGTCGTACCGGCGACCCCGCCCGTGACAGTCCCGAAGGAGAGACCTTCGGTCCCACTATAGGTGGTGCCGGTACCGGAACGGATCTCTCCCAGACCGACACCCGCGCTCTGCCCGAAGGAGAGACCCGTGATGCCGAAGGAAGTGGTGTTCCAGCTGGGGGTGGTCGTGGTGCCGGTCGTTGTGCCGCCATCGAAGCACGGATTGCAATTGGCCGAGGCCGGATTGCCAAGGCCGAAGCCGAAGGCGAGCAGGGCCAGGAAGGAGAGCGAGCGAAGGATCTTGATCATGGAACTGACTCCGAATGTGTGGGAGGTGGAATGGTTGCAAACTGTGCAGCCAACAGGGCTCCGCTTGATGCGGCTTCCTGTGACAGGCATGTAGCAAGCCACTCCAAACGGAACTAATCAGGAGTATACATGGTTTAAAAAAATTGTCAATACCCCCTCCTCTCCTTTCTACAAAGGTATTTTACCCACGCTCAGCGCTGTGCTCAGCACTAAAAACGATTACTGACAAGCTTTATGAACAAAAGAGCATGGCTGGAGCCTGTAACTCCATAACGTGTTACAATCAACGCGACTTTCTCTCTATGCCTGCGCGGCGTGCCATTCTCCACCTTACGACCGAATTCGTGCCCGTGGTCGCTTTCTTTTTAGCGGGTAATTTTTTATCGCTCGATGCGGCCACCATCGTTCTTATTACCACGACCGTCGCCGCGCTCATTATTGGACTCTGGTGTGCCGGACGGATGCCTGTACTGCCAGTCGTCTCTACCATCTTCGTGCTCATCTCCGGCGGGATTACCCTTCGCGAACATAGTCCAGAGGCACTTATAATCGCTGACTCCCTTTACTATTTCCTTCTCGCGGGAGTGGTAGCCGGCGGTCTATCGCTCCGCTTTAACGTACTCAAGTACTTCTTTGATCACACCTTTGCCATGACCGATGAGGGCTGGGACGTGCTCGCCTGGCGCTGGGTTACCATTTTCATCTTAGCCGGGGCCGCAAACGAGCTTGTCCGCATTATGCTTACTCCCGAAGCCTGGTTTGATTTCCGCTTTATCAAAGTACTCGCGATTACGGGCTTTGGTCTACTGCAGATTAAAACGGCGAGCACCTATCGTATTGCCCACTTATCAAACCACTGGGGCTTACGCACCAAAGACGAATAAAAATAAAGGCGGAGCGTATGAGGCTCCGCCTTTTTTCTGCTGCCTTCCTCAGTCAAGAACTATCCGTTGACCGCTTCGTCCCACCATCCACCACGAGCAGGTGACGTACTCGAGTCTTCGGTCGTCTCCGGAGTAACATTGCTGTCGCTTTTCGGATCTGGAGCCTGCGGCGGAGACTTGGGAAACACGCCATCTGCTGGTCGAGTGGTCGCGGGCGCACCCCAGCCTACCGGATGACCTGGTTCACCGCGACTAGGGTTCCGGTTCCAGCCCATCAGATATACTCCCATCGGGCCGCTGGATTATCCCTCCACTCTTTTCTTGTTGGAGTAGGTCCGGTGTCTCGAACCCCTCCCTCGACCTGCGGACGAGGAAATATCGCAGCCTCAGCATCGTCTTTTGGTACGGGCTTTGGCGGCACCAGAGTGGCAGGCGGTGCAAGCGCTCGCTTTCCAGCAAAACAAACCGTCATGGTACTCTCCCTGTCATAATGGTCGGACTTTCTAGATTCCAATTGGGAAACTCTGAACCCTCCTTTCGCTTGGAGGTGGTGCGGGGATGTCCGCATCGCACAGAACTGCGGGAGGGGGTGCTACATGTCCCACATCCGACCGGCCGCTCTGTGCCTCTGTCGGCACTGATTTCGTCTCTTCCCCACCCTTACCGGCGTTACTGTCTTCCACTGGTCGCTGCTCCTCTAGGATCATGATGAACCACACCTTCGCCGAAACTAAAAAGACCCCGGTCTGGGGCTCTTGGTTCCGGCGCGTGTAATGAAACTTACAACACCAACAAGGCCCCCGCTCGCTTACTAAACCAAGCGATACTATAGAAACCGTATGAAGTCGTTCGTTCCATTCCCCCATCGTAGGCGATTACGAAAACCGTGTCAACCGTGGTGCGTGAAAACTGATAGCGCAATGGAATGAACTATGCCATACCAAATCGTAAAGGGCGCGCCTGACTGATAGCCAGAGCGCGCCTTCTTTTTGAACGATTCAGTCGTCGGGACCACCGCAAATGCCTTCACGGTCCGACAAGAAGCCGGAATCGAGGCCATCGGGGACCGCCGGACCAGGGAGCATATAGAGGTGAGGCTCCTGCGACTCCACCCCAGCTTCAGCCAGCGTCACAGACTCTGTGGCCGCCGACTCGCCAACAGGACCGGACACGTCGGCACGCTGCCCAAAAATTATAAGATCACCCAGTTGCTCTTTTTTCCGCTCATCATTCATAATCAATCTCCTTTGGAACCATTTCCGACCCGACCTTATCCGTATGGATTCAGGCGCCGGTGTAAAGGCACACAAGTTGCCCTCACACCGACTCCTCATTCCTAGCTCCCTTAAATGAATACTTAAAATACGAATCCCGGGCCGCAGCATGCCAAGGGGGCACACTGCGGTCCGGGGTAATCCGCTGAACTCTTAGCCCATACGATCCTGGATGAGAAGATACCGGGGATGATCGTCCCCTTTCTCATGCGCTTGCGCCACCAGATGCGCAGCCTTGTCGGGAGGAGCTTCGAGAACCTCCGTCCTCGGTTCCGTCACCGGACCCTGATTGGCGGCATTCTGTGGTATCCGTTGATCCGATTGTTGCGGACCTGTTTCCTTTTCATCCATTGGACGTCTTTCTTTTATGAACAAACCCCACCATCTCCCTTCTGTTCGACTGAACCTTCAGGTGCTGGGGTGGATGAGACCATTTATGATTTCATCCAGACAACACCCGAAACAAATACGGCCCCTGCGGGAGCGGGGCCATGTGACGTTGGTGGGATATATATCACCGACGGCAGAGGCCCCACTTGCGGAGGATGTACTTACTGACAATTACTGCTCGCTGACTCATAGATAAAAAGTATACCCGAGTGGCACAGGTGTCAACTGCGACACAGTGGCCACATTGTTCACAAGTATGGGTCCGCATTCAGTTTATATAAAAATATTGGGCGGCGCACCCAAAGCAGAGCGCGCCGCCCGGACGAGCGAGGGAATGACCTTCGGTCAGGAGGCCTAAGCAGACATCTCCAACCGCAACGGCGATATGCGCCGGAGCACCGTGTCACCGGTTATGCTATGTGGTCATGGCTGTTTCGTCTACAGGTTCACACCGTGCCATCCTTTTCAACGTACAGCATCGACCCCTCCAAGTCGTAAGCCTACCAGAAACGAGTGGAGCGGCAATAGTGCCCGTGCTACACTCTTCTGCAATGTCAGATATCACAGTCATTTCCGTCGGCGGATCACTCATCGTTCCCGACGCCATTGATACTAATTTTCTTAATAACCTTAAAATCCTCATCGACACCCACACGGCTAAAGGGCGTCGTTTTATTATTATTGCCGGTGGAGGCAAGACGGCCAGGCGTTACCAAGACGCGGCCAAAGAAGTAGCCTCCCTCACAAGCGACGACCTCGATTGGATGGGCATTCATGCCACCCGGCTTAATGGCCACCTGCTTCGTACTATTTTCCGAGACAGCGCTTACCGCGTGATGATTACGAACCCCGACGAAGTCATTGATGTTCCCCACCACGAAAAAGTCATCGTGGCCGCCGGTTACCGCCCCGGGTGCTCTACCGACCTACGCGCCATACAAATAGCACAGCGGATTGGAGCCAAGCATGTGGTCAACCTTTCCAATACCGACTACGTCTACACGGACAATCCCAACACCAATCCAGCCGCAGAAAAAATTGAAACGATCACATGGACAGAGTTTAGAAAGCTCATCCCCGAAAATTGGGACCCAGGGCTCTCCTCCCCTTTTGATCCAATCGCGGCCAAAGAAGCCGAAAAGCTTGGTGTTGAGGTCGCTCATATTAATGGCACTCAACTGCAAGCCCTCACCGCCTATCTTGAGGGACAGCCGTTTATAGGGACGAGAATTCATCCGTAGGCAGGTGCTAAAAAGCCGCACGAGCTTTGCTCGTGCGGCTTTTTATATGACTTACCTACTCTACGCAACCGTAGACGCACGTGGAGGTGGCAGTGGTACCGGCAGCGGTTCAGGGGGCAAAGGCTCTGAAGCAGCATAAGGATGGGGACCATACTTATTTGTGCCTTCCTGACTTGGGAGACACATCAGCACAAGAACAATGAGACCTCCCAGATAAGGAATAAAGCTCAGGAGATACCACCACCCCGAATACCCAATATCGTGGAGACGACGCACGTGCAGCGCAATTACAGGCACCAAAAGACCAAGGAGCAGACCAAGGAAAAGCACACCGAACAGTAATGGGATTATTATGTTACTACCAGCTTGAGCATCCGCACCCATAAACACAATCTGAAGGAGACCAACGCCAAAGACTGACCCGAACAAGACCAAGAAATACCACAAAATAAACATCCAGTATCCTTTACGAGACGCTCGGCCTTTAAAGTCGGCATAGTGGTGAACAATCGGATCGAGAAACCAGTGCATATATAACTTTAAAAATAACTACACCATTAGTGTACCACTAGCTCATCTGTTCGAGCGCAGCCAAAGCGATTTCTGTTGCTGCTTCTAAGTCACTATATAAACCGGCATTGATGATGGTGTAGTCAGCCATAGCGAGCACCCGGGCCTTTTGCATACCGTGTGGATCAGGATCATTCATTTCTAGAGTCTCCTGCGCGACAAATTCTTCAAAGCTCACGTGATCAGAAGCCGACCCCCGGCCCACGATTCGCTCGTACCGTACCGCTACCGGCGCATCAACAGCAAGCAGCACTCCACCAGCAGCATGAAGAGCTTCCACCTCGGCCACGGCCCGGATAGATTCAATGATGAGATATGGCCAGGCTTCTTCGTGCACTTGACGCAAAGCCACAGTGACGAGATGCCCATCACCATTGTGCGCCCTGAGTTCATTGGCCACTTCACGTAAATTGGCGCGACTGCCGTAAAGGCCTCGTCGATTTAACTCGCGGGTAAGATAGCCACGACTGGCGAAGTGAAGATAGCCTTTTTGTTTTACGAGGTATTCGACGACCGTGCCCTTCCCCGCGCCGTCTGTTCCAGTGATTCCAATGAGCATACTAAATAGCGCTAGGTGACTAAATTTAACTTAGTTGGGGCACGGGCGCCTTACAGGCGCAGTACACCTTTTGGACATTTCTGTTCGCCAGCTCCAGAAATTTCTCAAAAGGTCTTGCGAAATGGGTCCCAGCCCATTTCTCACCTTTGCCGGCTCCATCAGTACCGGTGATTCCGATTAGCATAGTTTATTTTTTGGCGACGGTAGTAGTTGCTCGCTTAGCCTGCCACTCTTGATAAACCACGAGGAGTGGTGATGCAATAAAGATTGAAGAGTAAGCTCCCGCAACCACACCTACAATAAGCACGAGCACGAACGTCTCGGTGACTTCTCCACCAAATAAGTAGAGAGCGCCGAGGGCAAAGAGCACCGTGAGCGACGTATTGATTGAACGGGCCATTGTTTCATTAATAGCCTCTTCAACCAATGTGCCGAATGGACGGGTTAGGGTATAGGTCGTCTCGACCCGATCCATCCCTCCCACCACTTTCACAGTATGTTTCTGTTCGGTGCGATTCTCCTTTAATTTTTCACGCACACGGTCAAAGATGACGATCGTGTCATTGACTGAGAAACCAAGGATTGTGAGAAGGGCGGTCACGAACAATATATCCGCTTCCGCTCCAATGAAGTACCCAAGGAGCGACATCGCTGCAATCGGAACGAGGATGTCGTGACCAAGCACCACAATGGTCATAAAGCCATAGATCCAAGAACTGACAGGCTTCCCGATACCAGCAAAGGCAAAGGCTACATACACAATAATTAAAATAAGAACTGCCCCGATTGCCCACACCGCCTTGTCGGCAAGCTCGGCACCAATCACTGGACCGACCGACGTATAGCGCACAATCTCAGCTCCCTCTCCCAGCCCAAGAACCGCCTCAGAGAGTGCCTGAGATTCTTCTGATGATAAATCTCGCGTACTGATGAGGTACCCATTACCCTCATCACTGGTTGATTGGCGAACCGAAAACTGTTCGGAAATAACAGCAGACACCGCGCCTTCGACATCCGTCTTTTCCGGAAGCGTTTCGAACCGGACCTCTGTGAGTGCGCCACCAGTAAAATCTATGCCCGGGCGAAGACCAAAGATCAATGTGATGGCGAGCGATACAAATACAATTGCAAGGCCGGTGATTATGAAAAGATACTTATGCTTAATGATATTCATAGACAGATAATTATTTCTTCATAAGGCCAGTTCCAAAGAGGTACGACAGGATACCAGGACTATCTCGGCGTACATCGGGCAAAGCTATGAGCAGCGTGCGGGTAAGGGTAATCGCTGAGAGCATTGAGATAATGGTACCGATTCCAAGCACGAGTGCAAAACCCTTGATGAGTGGCGTACCAAACCAAAAGAGAATGACTGCTGACAGCAGCGCCGTTACATTACCGTCACGAATGGCCGACCACGCACGACTGAAGCCGACAATGGCCGCCTCACGACTACTCTTCCCTGCTCGATATTCTTCCTTCATGCGTTCAAACACGAGAATATTACCGTCCACCGCCATACCCAGCGAGAGCACAAACCCAGCGAGGCCGGCCGCTGTAAGCGTCACCGGGATCAGCAAGAACGCGAGCATGGTAATCAGCACGTACATAACGAGGGCAATAACGGCCACTAATCCTGGCAACCGGTACCAGGCGAGCATAAAAAATCCAACAAAGGCAAGGCCTGCTACCCCGGCAGAAACACTATCACGCATTACCCCAACGCCGAGGGTCGCATCAATGGTTTGCGTACTCACGAGGTCGATTGGAATCGGAAGGGCACCGAGGTTAAGGTTTTCTGCCAACTGACGCGCCTCAACCGCGGTGCCTACACCCGAAATGATGGCGGTACCACCTACGATTGCCTCATTAATGGTCGGTGCGGAAATCATTTCTCCATCAAGGAAAATCGCGAGGGATTCGCCCACGTTGGCGCGGGTAATGTCGGCAAAGAGCTCTGCCCCTTCGGCGTCAAATGTAATTGAAACGACTGGTTCGTTAGCGAGCTGGCCACTTTGACCGCCGGTAAATTCGAGCATGGCACTTTTGAGATAGCGTCCCGTAAGCCCGGTTTCCGTATAAGGATCCATATCCGCTACCGACTCACCATTAAACTTTACATTGCTTACGACAGCGCCAGTGGTGGCATTTGCAACCAGATTTTCAGCGTTTTCAATAGCGGCCGCCTTATCCAAATCAACCAGCTTGAATTCGAGTTCCGGTGTGCGGCCAATTTCTTTTATAGCTTCACTCACGTCCGTCACTCCCGGGAGCTCTACCACCAAACGCTCACTCGGTGTATCGGCCACAAAGCTGCTACTCTCTACGTACACCACTGGCTCTGACACACCAAAAACGTTAACGCGTCGCTCAATCACTTCACGCAACGTGTCCATCAGTGGCTTCACCTCTTCGGGTCGTATCTGTGACACATCAGCCACGTATACCAAGTGAGATCCACCAGCCAAATCAAGACCAAGCTTAAATGGTTTTGCAGGATTTGGCGCAAAGGCACTGGTATAGATGTAGTATACGAGATAGATAAGGGTACCAATGATCATCGATGCCCGAAAAAGACGGAGGAACGTTTCGGTGCCAGGGGACGTTGTGGAGGGTTCAGCCATACTAATACGAAAATAATAACGGGAATTAAAGCACATTAGCCCCGTTTTTGCCACGAACGCCCAGCCAGGGTTACTGTATTTGCCAGCAAGGCCGCAACCGTAAGTGGCCCAATACCCCCAGGAACCGGGGTGAAAAGCGAGGCTTTTTCAGCCACACTCGGATGTACGTCACCAACGAGCACCCCACCGTCTTCAGAAGTACCGGCATCAAGTACGACGACCCCGACCTTCACCATCTCGGGCGTTATCAGCCCCGGTCGCCCCGCCCCGGTCACAAGGACATCTGCCGTACGAGTAACGCTGGCTACATCGTGAGTGGTGCTTGTTACCACCACCACCTCGGCTCCAGCCTCTTTGAAGTAGTGCGCCGCCGGCGCCCCAACGAGCCGACCCTCGCCGACCACCACCACGCGCCGGCCGACTACATCAATCTCATGATGCGCAAATATGGTCGCTATTGCGAGCACCACCGGGGACTCGCATGCCGTATCATTCTTTCCATAGGCAAACCCGTCAGGGTCATGAGTGGGCGGCACAGCGGCCAGTACCGCTTCACGATCAATATGTGCGGGCAGTGGTAGCTGTACCACAATTCCATGCGCGGTAGAAACCGCAGCGTCAACGGCTGCAATAAGTTCTGCCGTTGTGGCAGCAGACGACATTTCGTGTACAACTACGATCACTCCCGCCGCCGCCGCTTTTCGCTCTTTAAGAGCTAAATATTTTCTCGTCTCAAAATTAGGTTCACAGGTAATTATTGCCAATGTTGGGACACCAAAACTAACCAGAGCCTCAGCTCGCTTCTTGGTTTCCACTAACATCTCGGCCGCCAGGGCCTTTCCGTCCACAACCATAGTAGTCGCAGTATAACAGAAAACCTAGATATCGGTGATGGGTCGACGAAACACTTCGCTTATGTCTTTTTCGTAGCGGCCAGCCGTTGAAACAAAGGCAGTCCGCGAATCATAACGGCACGGTCGTTCCTTAGCGAGCTTTTCGCCACTCATGAGGATCGGGTAGGCATAAAATCGCCAGCTTCCAGGGGCTGTGGGAATACGACCGCGAGTGCCGTGCCAAAAAAATGCGAACGCCACACGTACGAGAAATGGCGGTAGCTTAAGTACACGCTTCCCCACCGCAGTTGCCATATCCTGTGCTCGCAAAAATGGACCAGTGGGCGTGAGGTTGTACACTTCAAAGCCCGCAGGGGTGGTGGTAGCAAAATGGAGAACAGTATCTACCACATCATCCTCATGAACAAACTGGCGAGCGAAACCTGCAGTGGCCGGCATGAACGCCGTAAGGAAAGTCACGAGCCGAGCTAAAAATCCACCACGCAAATTCCCCTCCACAGCAGACTGTAAACCAAAACGAGTTTTTATATAGCGACCGCGCGGGCCAGTAATGGCAGCCGGGCGCACTACCACTACCCCCAGCTCTCGCCCGGAAACATTTTCGTACGCAGCCTGCAAGTGCTCTTCCGAGACTCGCTTTTCATAGGCATAGGGATACTCATCAGGTCGCTGGACGTCTGTCTCACTAAAGAAATGCTCAAACGTATTATCTGCCCGCGCACTATACGAAGCGGCGGTAGAAAAATGTATCAGCGTTTTCACACTCGGCGCTTTGCAGGCAAACGCGAAAACCTTATCGCTCCCTTCGATATTCCAACGCCACTGTTCGCGCTCACGGCCATAGAGCGAGCGTATTTGCCACGCGGCATGCACCACGACGGTTGGTGCGTGGGCTGCAACTTGTTCTTGCCACCCATCGTCAGCCAGATTGTGCTGTACGTATATCAGCCCCGGTAGGACACGCAGGAAGTCGGTGATAGGCTCTTTATCAATGGCAATTACACTACCTACTGAGGGATGCGCAAGCGCTTCCCTGCAGAGCATCTCCCCAACGTATCCCGCTGCCCCCGTAATTAGTATCGTCTGTTTTTCCATGTCGCCTAGTATAACAGTACAGCTAGCGCGGAAGTTGTATACTGATGCCGAAGCGCGACAAGAGTGTCTTTAAGGTACGAAGCGCAATCTCTACATCGAGCAATAGCGAGCGGTTCTTAACGTAGTACAAATCATACGACAAACGCACTTTTGACTCTTCAAGTGACTGGGGGCTGATATTTCCCGCCATGTAGTGCTGGTGTGTCTGCGCCCAACCGGTCACCCCCGGCTTCACAAAGTTCCGAATATTGTAATACGGGATTTCTGCCGCCAATCGCTCACCGAGGCCTCGAATATCATTACGAGGCCCTATGAGGGACATATCACCCTTAAGAATTGCCCATATCTGCGGTAATTCATCAACCGAAAGCTGGCGCAGTACCGCGCCTACCTTGGTGATACGATTTCCCTCTTTCGCATCTTCAGTGGTCCACGTAGCGCTAGCGGAGCGATTCTCGGTCATCGTGCGAATTTTATGCACAGTCACTAATCGGTTAAAACGACCAATTCGCTCTTGTGAAATAAAGAAGTTATGGAGTCGTCGCTCCTCGATGAACATCGCAAGAGCAATCAAGGGAATACATAGACACAATAGCAAGGCGAGAATAAGACTACCCACAACATCAATCACTCGCTTTGCTGTGTCATACACCAGACTCTTTGAGTGTGACACATGCGTAATAAACCACTCATACCGTAGAGCCGACAACGGCACCCTATCAAAGGTGTCTTCGTAGACCTTATAAAAATCGAGGAAGGTAAGCTCGAAGCGCAAAAAGGCTAAGTCAAATAGTTTTGGGAGTACTGTATCTAAGTACGCACTGTTTGGATTGGCAACAATAATATCGATACGCTCACGCTCAATCAGCGTAAGGAGCTTCTGTTCAAAATCTGGTGTGGTAGCTGCAGTTTGTGCATCGACGAGTCGTACAAAAAAATAACTGTAACGATCATTATTATTTATCTCATCGACAAGCTCAATCGCCTCTGGGCCATCAGCGAGAAGGATCGCGCGATGCTGCGTCTTTGGTGAGATGCGATTGAATAGTGACATGCGCCACCAAGCAAAAAGCGCTATCGAAATAAATAAGTAGATAACTAGATTGGTTTTCGGAGCAATGCCAAAAGGAATAATCAAAAAGAGTAGGGCCGCGATTACCACATTAACAACCCACGTATTAATGATGCGACTAAACAACAGGCTCTTGAGAAAAATCGTGTGTTTGTCGTAGAGTCCGGCAATGTAAAAAATGAAGAGCCAGGCGGTTGAAAGTACCAGAAATGGTCCAAGATGGTCTACAAAGAGCTCATAGCTTGGAATGTCGAGATACCGCACAAGAAGCGTCAACCACAAAGCCGCAACAAAGAAAAAAATGTCGCCAAAAATAAGTAGTGAGAGTTCGCGGGTTCGTTCGCCCATAGCTGATACGGCTAATCCTACGGAAAGACTGTGAAAATAGCAAGAAAATACGATGAAAAATAAGCTTGGATAGGCTCTGTGAGAGGAAGCTCTAAATTGACCACACAAAGTGCCTGACGACTAGAAACCCTACTGCCAGCTTTGTCGTTTATACTGTATACACCCATGACTCCCGTTACTTCACGAAAGAAAGTTTTGTTTCTGATCGCAAAGTCAATTGGGGTGAGAATGGGTGGGTGAGAAGTGACTCAATGTCACTTCGCAAGAGGTTGTCAGCTATTTTGATAAAAATAGCGACAACCTATACAGGTTCTGTAAGAACCCATTTCGCAAGACTCGCCCAGCTATTTTGCGAATACTTGGAGCAAAATAGTGAGCGAGCTGAAACAGAATTCAATATTCTGTTTCAGGTGGTTGCCAGCTATTTTGCTAAAAATAGCGACAACCTGTACTGCTTCTGTAAGAAGGACAGCGTCTGTAAACAAGTTTTCTTTTACTGCACTCGTTCGATATTTTTATGCAAGCATCCAAATACGAATCTCGTTTGTAAAAGTAAGACGGGGCAAAGCCACCCCACACTTAGGTTGTATTCGTCATGGAAATTAAAACTAGAAAAAAGGTTCTATACCTTATAACAAAATCAAACTGGGGTGGCGCCCAGCGCTACGTCTACGACCTTGCAACCACGCTTGATACCGAACAGTTTGAACCGGTCGTCGCCCTTGGCGGCAACGGGACCCTAGTCACGATGCTCGACAATGCCGGAATACGCACCATTCCCCTCTATGCCATGCAAAACTCCATGCATCCCGCCCGTACCCTCGCTGCAACTAAGGAGTTATACCGACTACTCAAGACCGAGAAGCCTGATATATTCCATGTAAATAGCTCTTTAGCCGGACTCGTTGGGACCATAGCTGGACGCCTGGCACGAGTGCCAAAAATTATCTTTACTGCCCACGGCTGGGCCTTTAATGAAGACCGATCGTCCGCACAGAAATACATTATCAAAATTGCCCACTGGCTAACCGTTCTTCTCTCACATCGCACTATCGCCGTTTCAAATGGATTACTCAAGGAAATGCGTTGGCCTGGCGCCTGGGCAAAAATGAAAGTAATCAATCCAGGCCGCACGATTGGTGCTATGTATGAGCGCGACGAGGCCCGCGAAAAAATCGCCGACTTTTACGCTTTTCTACGCCCCCACCTCTCTGATCCCTGGGTTGTTTGTCTCGCCGAACTCCACCCCATCAAACGCCACACCATACTTTTTTCGGCTTTTGCTGAAGTTGTTAAAACACACCCGACCGCGCGACTTATATGTATTGGTGATGGCTCGCTTCGCGACAAACTCGCAGCACAGATTGAAAAAGATAACCTTAGCGAACACGTATTTCTACTGGGTTCCCTCACCGAAGCAGCGCGCTTCTTAAAAGCCTTTGATCTCCTCACCCTCGCCTCAAAGTCAGAGTCGTATGGGTATGTCCTGCACGAAGCAGGTCTCGCCCGGGTTCCGGTGGTAGCCACAAACGTTGGGGGTATTCCTAATATTGTTGACCACAAGGAATCAGGGCTACTGGTGCCTCCAGACGATGTTGCAGCTCTAGCATTAGACATTATCCACCTCCTCCGTCACCCTGACGAAGCCACACGATATGCCGATACCCTAAAAATAAAAATGCAGTATCGTTCAGTGGAGCACATGACTCGAACTACAGAATACCTCTATGTATCTTGACGGCTAAATCATCAGTTTCTTAAACTAGAAGCAAGGTGTGTAGTTTGAACCATCAGGCGCCCCGGTAGTCTCATTTAATCCATTCCACGACGCATGCCCTAAACCGCCGTGGTTGATGCTGCACCAGCTAGTGTTCCTGTAGAGACGTACGAGTATAGTGTACGTGCTTCTGTCACCGGCAGATCTGGTTCTATACAGATAGTCGTTGTGGTACCAGTGTGTGCTGGATTTAAGCTCGTTGGTAAAGTTGCCATGTATGGCGTAAGGTCTGAACACCCACTCGTCATGGTTACTATTCGGGGGTTTGTAGGACCACCTGGTGTTGCCGGGGGGATACAAGGATACAAGCCATTATTGGCATTCCTAAATAACTCAAGAGCATTCTGCACTTGCTTTAAATCACTGATCATACGCGCATCGCGAGAAGCCCGGCGAGCATCTTGCACAGACGCTATAATGACCGAGGCGAGTAACCCAATAATGGTCACCACTATCAGCAGCTCAATGATGGTAAAGCCTTTGGAACTCATTAGCTTAAACTTACTCATTATCTACAGTATACCAATTATTATGTTTACATTACAGCTTTTTCCGTCTCTCCCCGGCTGTGGAAATAGTGTCCGTACCGCACTGAGTGCAGTACAATACGAGTATGTCTGAACTACGCTTCATCGAAGACGACAACCGCGGACTTCCCCGCAAAGCCCGAGTAAGTGGTCCAAAATCTTCATTTGCAGCATTTCTTATCCGTAAGGGTCTTGTCAAGAGCGAACGCCAGGCTAATATACTTATGGTGATTCTGGCGCTCATAATGGCCGGAGCAATTGTCTATATTAATATCAATACTTTTAGTAGTCCGGTGGTAGATGAGGATTCGGCTGTCATTCTTTAATAAACAGCCACGACCGCACTCTGTTAGTAAAAATCCGCCACGCTATCGGTTGCGGCAAAGCGGGGCGGGTATTTATTGAGTCGATTTTGATGGTAAGAAAATGTCATCGGTTGGTATACGCACCGGCGAATACCGGCGCATTGCCATCACCATCCCCAGCGCTCGCCGGTCGACTCGCACGTGTTCCCAATATTATTTTCACTAGCCACGGCTGGGCTTTCAACGAAGACCGTCCCTGGTGGCAAAAAATCCTTATCAAACTATTGCATTGGCTGACCGTTCTGTTATCACACCGCACGATCGCGGTTTCAACCGGCGTCTTAAATGAGATGCGCTGGCCGGGTGCCTGGCGTAAAATGAAAGTAATAAATCCAGGCCGGACAATTGGTGTGATGTATAGCAAGGACGAGGCGCGGGAAAAAATCTGCGATTTTTTCCCGCGCCTCGCCACCCACCAGCCCGATCCTTGGCTAGTCTGCGTCGCGGAGCTTCACCCAATCAAACGCCACGAAGTTCTCATTCGCGCCTTTATCGAGGTGCTACGTACCCACCCAAAAGCTCGTCTCATCTGTATTGGCGACGGCAGCGAGCATAGCCGGCTACAGGCCATAATCGCCACCCACAATCTTGAAGCTTCGATATTTCTCATCGGTACCGTGCCTGAAGCAGCCCGTTTCCTCAAAGCCTTTGACTTGCTAGCTCTTGCCTCAAAATCTGAATCCTATGGCTATGTCCTCCACGAAGCTGGCCTAGCGGAAATACCAGTAGTGGCGACCAACGTCGGCGGCATGCCTGATATTGTTGAAGACGGCGAAACTGGCACACTAGTACCACCCGAGGACGCGCCAGCTCTAGCAGCCGCTATCTCTAGGTACCTAGATAACCCGACCTTCGCCACCCTCCATGCTGGTTCTCTACACAAAAAACTCTCCGCTCGTGATCTAAAATCCCTCGTCACAAAAACCAGCTTTTTGTACTAATCTCAAAACGGACAAGCAGGCGGAGCACCCCACCACGATGGAGAGACGTTCATCCCGGTAACACAGCTAACGCCACCTGCCATAGTAACCCGAATACCATAACCCTTTCCTGCGGTTCCGCGCACATACAGATAGGATCCGGCACCAAAACCCCTGGTAGGATCACTGGGTATAGTATCTAATATTCCCACCATGGGTGTTGTTAACCAGGAAACGCTGTGCCCAGATCCGTCACCAATTACAGTACCCGCGACCGGCGTAGGTCCCGGGCTTATCATCTGAGGATACCTACCACCATTTTTTGTATAATAAATCTCCATCGCAGTCTTAAGCTGCTTAACATCACTGATTCTACGACTATCCTGAGCCGCTACCCTAGCATCCCTCAAAGCCGCCAGCACTGTCGAAGCCAGCACCCCGATAATCGCAATTACCACCAGCAGCTCGACCAGGGTGAAGCCCCGAGTTTTATTAGTGTAGAAATTAAACATATAGATATTATACTCACCACAGCCTACATTCTTCTGACTAGTTATGCCTATATATTTCTGCTCTAAAAAACCACGAACTATAGTAGAATGGGTGTTAGTTGTAGCCTTCACCTATTCTACTAGTACTATATGTCAAAAGATTTTAATTTTGTTGAAGAAGACGCCCGGCGCGTGCCTGGTCAAAGACGCTCAGGTGGTATCATAGGCTTCCTCGTGAGAAAGGGCATTGCTAAAACCGAAGCCCAAGCCAACCTCTACCTCATAGTACTCACTGTCATCTGCATTATCTTAATAATCTACCTCAACTTCTTCTAAGTTGACCGACCAACAGCTTTTTCTAGGTACATATCATCGCTAGTGATGCGCAGCGGGGCGTAACGCCGCATCGCCATAACCATACCGAGCGCCACATATGTGGTAAGGAGGTGTGAGCCACCATAACTTAAAAACGGAATCGTGAGGCCAGTTACCGGAAGCAGACCAACGTTCATGCCGATGTGCACGAAAAAGTGACTCATGATCATGAGGGCCACCCCGGCCGTAAATAGTTTTTCGAAGTTAGTAGCGCCATCCGCCGCCACAAACACCAACCGCCACATCACGACCGCAAACAACGTAAATAGAAGCAGCACACCCACAAACCCCCACTCTTCCGCAAAGGCCGCAAAGATGAAGTCGGTTTGAAACTCAGGTAAAAATAATAGCTTTGATTGGGTGCCGTAACCAATTCCTTTTCCAAGCAGCTCCCCCGACCCGACGGCAATCGTAGATTGATAGGCGTTGTATCCCGCCCCCTGAATATCCGAGAGTGGATCGAGGAAGGTAAGGATACGCAACTTTTGGTATTCGTAGAGCGCAAACTGCCAGAGTGCAATAAAGGCGGCGGCTCCCAGTCCGAAAACAGTGAGGAGGTGCCGAAGACGGATACCGGCCACTATCACCATGCCAAGCCAAATACTTATAATTATCAGTGCCGAGCCGAAGTCGGGCTGAATCAGGACCAGTCCACAAACAAGACCGGCATAGATACCCGACACCAAAATGTGTTTGAAATCTCCAATGAACTCGTGGCGTTTTGCAAAATATTTTGCGAGCACGATAATAAGCATCAGCTTCGCTGGGTCCGCAGGTTGAATGGAGAATAGCCCTAGGTCAAAGCGGCTTTGCGCACCGAGTGTTATGGAACCAATCACAAGCACGAGGAGCAGCGCGGCAACAATAACCATATAGCCAACCAGAGCAATATTTCCCGAGCGCAGAAATCGGTAGTCGGGTATTAAGGCAATCATCATTCCTAGGAGCGCCAGTCCAATCCAGATGATCTGTCGATCGAAGAAGTTATTCTCCCCTGTGTGCGAATACATTGTCACAAGCCCCATAATTGAAAGTGCGAGCACACATAAACACAACAACCCATCAAAACCTTTAAAGAGTGACCGCACTAACTGCATAGATGGGTGCATCATAACAGTCCCGCGGACGTCGCGCGAGGACGCCCTAATCAAGGCCAATTTTAGCTACTGAAGCGGCAAAAATCCGGTGTCAGACTTGGGAATGACCTCAATCCGAGCCGGCCCCACTTCACAAATAGCTGAGGCAATTTTTTTGTATACTGCCTCCAGGTCAGCTACGGTCGGTGCTTCAAAGTAGTTTTCGGGACTTGAAGCAAGCGCTTTAATCAAGTCAGTATCCCTTGCAACCTCTGAGCTCGGGGCGTTAAGAAAGTCACCAAATCCAATGGAATAAATCACTACATCTTTCGCGATGGCTTCTGATGCGGCAGCTTTGGCGTACTGAGCAGCATACTCACGATCAGCCTTACCTGTCTCCGGGTTTACCGGACGAGTGACGTCACCATCGGTTAAAAATACAATAACTTTGCGCGCATCTTCACGGTGCCGTTCACTGATCAGCTCTTTCAGGGCAACAGTAAACGCATCCCCCATATTCGTGTACTGTGTTCCCCCCTTTCCCATTTCTACCTTCGTAATCGCAGCACTCATAGCCGAACGGTCGGCGGTTAATACCTGTTCGATCGGAGATGATGGAGTGGTGGCGTATGAAACGACACCGAAGATATCTCGCGGTTGCAGAAGTGTTATAAATGACTGAGCGGCACGCTTAGCACTTTCAAGCGGCTCTGGTGGAGTACCGCCATCGGCCGCCATTGATCCAGACCGATCAAGCACGAGCATAATATCGGAAGGAACCTCACAACTTCGTACCGTCTTGGCGATTGGTTGCGGCCAGGTGAAATAGACCTCTCTTCCCTCTTGCCCCGGCAATTCATCAACCACCGTTTGTGACGCAGTCACCGGTTCACCCTCCGCATTAAAAATAGTAGCAACCACCTCAACATTGCGTGCGCTCGTAATGTCAGAATTTTGAACAACCGCCCGTAGTCGAGGAGAAGCATCAGCTCCACTGAGCGCAATATCAGTAGTGCTAAATTGCTGACGTCCCGTTACAGCCGGGACCCATACTTCTACCGGCTTAATCACCAAGGTAGTGTGCGTGGGTACCTTACCAGGTGGCACAGAAATTCGTCCTTCAAAGACTGGGTACGTACTTCCCGGAGGAAGAATGGTTCTACCACTTTTTTCTGCAAGTAGTATGGCCCCATCCATTAGCTTAAAGGTGTACTCAACCATCGGTGAGGCGGCTGATACATTACGATTTTCTACGTACGCCACAGCATTAAACTGACCGTCAACGATTTTGAAACTCTTCGCCCACACTACCTGCGGCTGCATGACTTCGAATGCACAAATACGTAGACAGGCACCTCCACAGTCTATGCCGTTTTCATTTCCATTTTTTACACCATCAAAACACTGCGGAGGTTGGTAGAAATACCCAAAGTACATGCCGGTAGTGACGAGAGCGACCATCATGGAAAACCCAGCACCATACTGTAATCGTCGCCAGAACGCCCACATTCTAAAATTCCCTATCTTCATGTGCCAGTATTGTACCACCAAGGTCTCCGTGGCTTCCCCAAGAAAAACCCCTACGAAATAGCCCGCTGTGCGAAATGCTCAGTGCCATAGACAACCTTCGTCTCTGCGAGGGTACGAAGCAGTCCAGAGTGCTCATACATAACCCTGGATTGCTTCACTGTGGCTCGCAAAGACGGTGAGTAAGGAGAATATGCTGGTAGTGTTTGTAAAAAAAGTAATGGTGGTGAGCTGCGAAACGAACTGGATCCGGTTATGTAAAACAAAAAAAACTCAGCTTACGCTAAGTTTTTTGAGTTGAATGCTTAATGTTAAGGAGAAACAAGGAGGTACAAAGTGCCGACTATGTTTTCCTTATTCAATCGCTTCATTGGTTTTGAGCCTCAAAGCGAGAAAACCAGTGGTAGCAACTTACTGACGACTACCCTACTCTTTCATGGTGTCGCAAACGTCAGTTTGCATTAACAAAAACATCTAGACAATTGTCTAGATGTTTTTGTTAACGTTAAAAACTTAATGTTGGCGACTACCTACTCTTCCCCAATAAAGGAGTACCATCGGCGCACGCAGGCTTAACTTCCGTGTTCGGAATGAGAACGGGTGTACCCCCGCTGCTTAATCACCAACATTAAATTTTCAACTGGTCATAATCCGTGAAGTGAACCCAAGCAACTGCTTGGGAGTGTGTTTCGGAATGGAAGGATTTGAACCTCCGACCTTCGCCTCCCTGAGGCAATGCTCTACCAGACTGAGCTACACCCCGCACACTTCGCGAACTATGACGCTGTGCATATCCTAAGAGATCTTCAAAAATTATTGCTTCTTCTGCAATGAGGAAGACTGGAAACGAGTTTCCAGTAGTCAAGAACAGTGTCGGTGCGGCCACTCCGGGGGAGAAGCGACCGCACCGATGGAGGACTGCGGGGGAGCAGTGGGGGGCCTCCTCACTACAGAAGAATTCGACGTAGGTAAATTAATCGTAACAACACAAAAATGTAACAGCGACGTGCAGCGTTCCTTGCAGGAAACTACGTCCAATTAGTACACCTCGGCTCAATACATTGCTGTATGTACACCTAGTGCCTATCAACCTGATCATCTCTCAGGGGACTTAATGATTCCTAATCTTGGAGTTGGCTTCCCGCTTAGATGCTTTCAGCGGTTATCCATTCCGAACATAGCTACTCGGCAGTGCCACGGGCGTGACAGCCGACAGACCAGAGGTTCGTTCATCCCGGTCCTCTCGTACTAGGGACAACTCTCCTCAAGAATCGACGCCTGCAGTAGATAGGAGACCAACCTGTCTCACGCATCTTGTTTGCTCCACTCTCGTGGAGGATCGGACTATAGCTTCATCTCTTACGAGATGTCTGACGTGTAGTCTCTACGGGTGTGATGTACTGAGTACACACTTCCCTCGGTATTGCCCTGTTACGCATTCTTAAACGTAACGTCGGGTTCTACCGATATAAGTCAGCTTCTCAAAACATATCGCTATGCTTTGCCGCCGTGATGATGTCTTTTTGAAAGGGGGTTGAATCCTTTCTCCTCGGGTTTAGATTGGTTCTGGTACTAATATAACTATTAGTACCAGAACGGTCTAAACCCAGCTCGCGTATCTTTTTAATTGGCGAACAGCCAAACCCTTGGGACCTGCTCCAGCCCCAGGATAAGATGAGCCGACATCGAGGTGCCGAACTGTGCCGTCGCTATGGACGCTTGGGCACAACTAGCCTGTTATCCCCAGGGTAACTTTTATCGGGTAATCTCCGGCCGCATCTAACGCGTACCATCGGTTCACTATGCTCCGCTTTCGCGTCTGTTCGAGATCTACCTCTTACAGTCAAGCAGGTTTATGCCATTACACTATCGGCACGGTTTCCATTCGCGCCTAACCTACCTTGAGACCCCTCCGTTATTTTTTGGGAGGGTAGCGCCCCACTAAAACTGCCTGCCACGCACTGTCTCAACACGATTTTTTCGTGCTGGTTAGAAACTACCAAATTAAAGGGTGCTATTTCACTGGCGACTCCACGGTACCCGAAAGCCCGCTTCATAGTCTCACACCTATACTACACATTAATTCAATAGTCCCAATACGAAGCTACAGTAAAGCTCCTGGGGTCTTTTCGTCTATCTGCAGGTAACCGGCATCTTTACCGGTATTGTATTTTCACCAAGCAGGTCCTCGAGACAGTTTCCCACTCGTTACGCCATTCGTGCACGTCGGAACTTACCCGACAAGGAAATACGCTCTATTTTTCCTTCTTAAACGACACGCCTTACGTGTCAGTGCACCAATAGGACTCTATCTTCACCCGTTATTCTTGCGAACACTTGGGTGTCTAGCATTTGGTCTCTTGTTGGCTAGATTTGGATTACGCTATCTTTCGATAGGTAAGGTAACTGTGGCTAGGCTGTTTAACCTATAACCGTTCTAATCCGTAGAGCGTACTTCGCGCTTGCGCGGAAACACGCTCTACCTTAGAACGATTATAGTTATCGCTGACATTTACTGGGGCTTATACAGTCCAGCAGTACAATCCGAAGACCATACCACCCCCCGTACTTGACCTTCCAGCATAGGTCAGGCGTCACCCTCTATACATTGACTTACGTCTTCGCAGAGAGCTGTGTTTTTGTTAAACAGTCGGCAGGAAATCTTTCGCTGCGGCCCCACACCTTGCGGCGAGGGCAGGCCTTATCCCTAAGTTACGGCCGCTATTTTGCCGAGTTCCTTGAGGACCTCTCACTTGTTCGCCTTAGTCTTCTCGACTCTACCACCTGTGTCGGTTTGCGGTACGGAATCATTATGTTTAACCCAAACGAAGTTTTTCTCGGAAGTGTGCTCTCCACCATCAGCTTGGCCGAAGCCGCACTTTTAGCTACTACTCGGATTATATCTGCCGGATTTGCCTAACAGACGTCCTCATAGCCCCTACCCCAATCCAATAAGGGGCGGTGGGTACAACACTCCGTCCCTCCATAGGAACATAACAATGTGCAGGAATATTAACCTGCTATCCATCGGGTCCCCCGTTCGGGATTCCCTTAGGACCGACTAACCCTTCGCTGATCACCATCGCAAAGGAAACCTTGGTATTTCGGCGGACGGGGTTCTCACCCGTCTTGCGGTTACTTGTGCCGGCATTCTCACTCCTCCACGCTCCACCGCGGCTCTCGCCTTGGATTCACTGCATGAAGGACGCTCTCCTACCACTTGTATCTTGCGATACAAATCCGCAAATTCGGTAACATGCTTGAGCCCCGATCATCTTCGGCGCAAGGACTCTTGACCAGTGAGCTGTTACGCTTTCTTTAAAGGATGGCTGCTTCTAAGCCAACCTCCTGGCTGTTTGTGAATCCTCACCTCCTCATTTTGCACTGAGCATGTATTTAGGGACCTTATTTGGCGATCTGGGCTGTTTCCCTTTTGACGAGTGGAGCTTCGCCCCCACCGTCTAACTGCCGCGCTGTAATCTACTGGTATTCGGAGTTTGATAAGAGTAACGAGATTTCTCCCTGTTTACTCTTTCCAGTGCTCTACCCCCAGAGGGAACACGCGACGCCAACCCAAAAGCTGTTTCGGAGAGAACCAGCTATTACGGAATTCGATAAGCTTTTCACTCCTTACCACAAGTCATCCGATGGTTTTGTACGGCCAACCGGTTCGGGCCTCCACGACCTATTACAGTCGCTTCACCCTGCTCATGGCAAGCTCATCCCGCTTCGGGTCGTACCCCTGCCCTAAACGCGCTATTCACGCTCGCTTTCACTGTGCCTACGTGGGGTTACCACTTAGACGAAGGACAAAGGTACACTCGCCGGCTCATTCTTCAATAGGCACGCCGTCACCCCAATAAATTGAGGCTCCGACTCCTTGTAGGTGTATGGTTTCAGATCTATTTCACTCCCCTCTCCGGGGTTCTTTTCACCTTTCCCTCACGGTACTAGTTCACTATCGGTCTCCAAGAATATTTAGCCTTACCGGTTAGTTCCGGTAGATTCATTCGGGCTATTCGTGTCCCGAACTACTCAGGATCAAAGACAGGAGAGATATACATATTTCGAATACAGGACTATTACCTTCTGGGGTCGCGCTTTCCAGCGCATTTTCCTATATGTACATTTTTTGACTCTCTGCAACTAAATGCAGTCTTTGCCCTACAACCCCAGCCATGTAAACACGACTGGTTTGGGCTATTCCCGTTTCGCTCGCCGCTACTAAGGGAATCGCAAGAACCTTCTTCCTGAACGTAATGGGCTTTTTACGCCCCGCTCAGGAATTACTCCCTGACCGAAACGCATAAAGCGTCCGTTCAGAAAGAAAGTTCCCTTTATTGCTTTCTATTCCTCCAGGTACTAGAATGTTTTACTTCCCTGGGTGCGCATCTGCATACACAGATTCCTATCGTAGATAGGAGGGTTTCCCCATTCGGAAATTTCCGGGTCAAAGGTTGTTTGGCACCTCGCCGAAACTTATCGCAGCCATACTACGTCCTTCATCGCTTCTTGAAGCCTAGGCATCCACCATACACCCTTGCGTTCCTGCAAGGAACGCTGTACACCGCTGTACATTTTTGTGTGTTTTGTTGTTGATGTGTTGGGGACGAAAAGACCCGAGTCATGTGACTCAATTGTCTAACCCAACGCATCATTTACCTACGTGCACATAATCACTCGCGCAACTATGTGCATGTACCCCGCGTGCGTCGAACACGCGAGGAATTTTGAAGGGCGGACTCTTATCAAAATCCGCCCTCTTAGGATATGTGATCGTGTGGCCCTGCCACTACGACTCCCATCAAGCAAACCACGCAAAGGATTTGTATGGAAACCATACAAATGATTGGCGCTCGGTCATGCAAAGCACTACGGTGCTTTTTGCGTTGTCTTGCGTCACCGTGACCAACACTAGGTGTTGGTCACGCTTCGCAATCCATCGCAAACACTATCGTGTTTGCACGACGCTCGCTGATGAGATTTGTAAACGATCACCTACCCTCGTTGATTTCTTAAAGAAAAAGCCGCGTGTCCGCGGCAGAAAATCGCAAATGCGATGCTCTAGCGCGGGGCGTTTTTTCTGGGAGAAGTCATGAGTAGTGCCCGCTATCTTATAGGAAGCAAAAATAAAGTCAAGCGGTATCTGGGGTCAAAATGGCTGGTTTCGAGATCTCCAAAAGAAAAGGCCCCGAACAGATGTCCGGGGCCAATTTTTTTCTCCTTTTATGAGGCCCTAGGAGGCCTTTAAAAGGTTGTTTTCGTAGAATACGTAGGCCCCATCGGCGAATTCGCACAGGGCTTCTGCTCTTCGTGACAAGTCGTTGTAATGCTCTGGCTCTTTTGCTGCCAAGGCGAGGTTGCTGAAGGCCGTATGGAGCGCATGATGGACCTGGTAGAATCCATAATCCCGCCGAGCCACCTCTTGCATGAAGCGGAAACTCCCCAGCGCCGCCGAGCCGGCCTCTGCCTGCTCAGTGTTTGGAACATAGTCCATCAGCTTGGCTGGCTTGAAATTACGCTCAATGAGAGTGCATCTCATCGCTACGACCAACGCCACAGCATTGTCCAGCGCCGTGAAGAATTCACTCTCTCCAACGTCTCGCTGACACTGCTCATACACTGACACCGTGACGTTCTCCGCCACCCGAGGCGGTCGCGCGACCACCTGCTTTCGCAAGCCCTGCGCGAGCTCACGAACCGCCCTCAATGCTTCAAGTTCGTTATTCATTTCATCCATTCCCCGTATGCTACATCAACGGACACTCTACCCTGCTTCTTAAATCTGTCAATGTAGTCATTAACCCCGAACGCTCCGGCCCGAATCGTCAATGAGCCGTCCGGCTGCATCCTTCCCTCCAAGACCAAAAGCCAAGCCGAGTCCAAGCGATGCAGCAAACACCATACCGGAAAAAAGAATTTGGATTAATTCTGGAGCAATCTTTAGCTGGTTAAGTGCGGCCAGAACGGCAAAGAAAATAATTGCTACGTAGGTAAGTCGGGGCAGGAACGGTGGCAGGTTCATCCCGCTTGCCTGGGTAGCAGCCGCCACGGCCTCCTTGGCGACCTTAGCTACTATCATCGCTACAAATAGGATAAGCATTGCCACAATCACATTTGGCAGATATTGCAGCACTACCGTTTGCAGAAAGGCACTGACTTGTTCCAAATTAAGAACATCAAGCGCTACCACAAAGGCGACCGTCAGCACAAACCATTTAACTACCGTCCCAACAAAATGACCCGCGTCGAGTTTATAACCGGCACGCTTGGTAAGTTCATCTACTCCAGCTGAATCTAACAATTCATTGACGCGTAAGCGCGCAAATACCGCTATTACTAATGCCTTAAGTGAGCTTGCAATAATCCACCCGATTATGATTACCGCTAAAGCAGTTAGTATGTCAGGTAATGAAAGAACGATACGACCCCACAGCAAGGCAAAAGTCTGTTCAACTGAGTAGTAGAGTGTGTTTGAATTCATAAACGAGTATCTATATATGTGATTGTGTAAGTAGTGTGCCCTATTAAAACTAGCACCGTTATCTTAGTAACGACCTTAGACCTATGCGAAATGCCTGTAAACACAAAAGCCGCTCGAAACGGCCTTACATTACCAACCAGCTCTACTGCTCAGACGCTTAAGCTCGATACGAACCCCGATGCAGTTCATCCCGCACCCCAATGCGGTCAATCAAAATCTGATGCTTGTAGTCAAAGAGGTCACGGGTCAATTTGTCATACATTCCCACACGATAGAGCAGATCTTCGGACGTCATGGCGGCAAAGCGAATCTCAATACCAATCTCCGATTCAAGTGATCGGATGGCCGCCTCAACTTTGCCCTGCGAGAGTTTCTTCATAGCGAGGAGCACATCAAGTCGCTGTTCAAATTCCCTCACGAAGACGCCAGCGATTGCCACAAAGTCGAGTGTCCCCGCCTTACGCAAGTGGTCAATCAGTTCTTTACCATTAATCGGAGCTGTTTCAAAAAGAAACGTTTGTAAGGACTGCAGCTGCTGGAAGTTCTTATTAAGAGCAAAGCCAAGCGCTTTCATTTTTTTTGCCTTACCGGGAATAGTGACCTGGAGTGAACGACGAACAATCACCCCTGCTTTTTCAAGAGCACTGATTTCAACCTGAGCAGTGCGGCGCACGAGCCGAGCCCGTCGACACATGTCATCAAAGGTGAATTCTTTGGAGGGGTTGAAGAGGAAGAAGCGTAACAGCTTTACGCGCGACGGACTTCCGAACAAAATTGCAAGAGGGTCTGCCATACTGAGTTATCGGTGCCGGCATGATAGCACAAGCCCTCTCCCCTGCCTCTGGACATCCCGGGCAGGGTGGTTTCTAATCGCACACCCACACTAAACGCACGGAAAAACCAGCACACCAGGTCCGGGTTTTTCAGCTTTAGCACGCGTATACCATCACTCTTGTTACCGGGACTCACGTTACATTGGTGACAAAGTAAAGCTTTTTCTCATTATTTCTAAATAATGCTCAACATAAGGATCAGAGCGATCTAATTGAGACTCTACCTGTTGTAGCAATTTTAAAATTTCGGACTCCATTACGTTTATCTCACTCTGAAACTGATCGTAGTCCTCAGGTCGACTCGACCGAAACGACTCCCCTCTTACTAACCGAAAGAATTCATACATAATCACAAAATTTGCATATACTTACCGAAAATTTTCTTTTGATGTCGCGCTTATTTCATCACGGATTATTGCCCGCAGCTGGCGTCCTAGTAACAGCCATTCTTGTGGTGTAAGTTTCACAAAATTTAAATAATTAGTGACTAACGTTGCTGTAACCTGCCAGAAAATCTCCCGACGGTAAGTGCCGCCTCCTCACAAGCGCTCGCTGCCGCTTTAGCTTCGTATCCCACCCGCTGAAGCTCCTGTATGTCTTGATGACTTAAAAACTGAGCGCCTAAAGAGGAAAGTTTTTCAGAAACAATCCTTAATGTATTTTTCAACCTAGCTAAATTATCAGAGTCATCACGTAACATCCCCCGATTACTTATCGATACGTTATTAAATGTATTCGTAATTACTCGTAGTGCTAATGCTAATTTTTCGGGGTCTTTCCTGCTGGCGGCCTCAAGTAACATAGGAATTACACCACGTAACCGACTGGCAGCACTTTCGTTAAAAATCGGTGTGTATTTATTTTGTTCGCGGTCGCTTAGTACGGCTCGTAATCGGCCCAAATCGCTCTGGCACAATGACTCAACCATACTTTTAGTTTCCTCAAATACCGCCGCGAGTGACTCGTTAACCTTATTTACAGTTTCATTTTGCGGGTCTTTGGTCGATTTAGCAGCCGCGACTGCTCGTTCATTTTCTCTATAGGCAGCCAGTAGCTGTGTAACTTTATCTAACAATCCTAGCTCAGCTAAATAGCTACCCTCCCACTTTACCCCTCTACAAAAACGATCGACCGAAGTTAATAGCCCACTGGCTGTAATAATAATTTTATTTTCTCCGTCCATTGCTTCAATACGCCCCAACTGTTTAATAACCTTCACAAAATCCGGAAAGTTATCAACTTCAGCCACGCGGGTCTGAAGTACCTCGAGCGGAGCAGGTGGAGGCCCTTCTGCATTACCACTTTCAAACATTAATTAATATTATCGCGATGCCTTCTGCTCTATATACAAAAACCACCCCTTATGGGGTGGTTTTTGTTTGCGTTAAACTTCTTAAATTACTTAAGAGTAACCTTTGCTCCTCGCTGTAAAACTGTCTCCCAGACAGTTTTACCTAAGTGTTCTCATGAGCTTCGCTCATTGCGAGCACTAAGTACTTGTCGACACGGCTCGCTGGTTCGTCGTGCTTTGAAGGCACTCCTCACATCGCTCCGCCTCTGGCGCAAAAGTCACCCAAAGAAAAAACCGGCATTAGCCGGTTTTTTCCAAATAATTCTGAAGGAATTATTTGAGGGTGACTTTAGCACCAGCCTCCTCGAGCTTTGCCTTGAGGGCTTCAGCGTCTTCCTTCTTTACGCCTTCCTTAAGTACGGCTGGGGCAGCGTCTACGAGATCCTTCGCCTCCTTGAGACCAAGACCAAGTACTTCCTTCACTACCTTGATGACCGCAATCTTCTGGGCACCAGCTTCGGTAAGCTCAACCTTAAAGTCGCTCTGCTCTTCAGCCGCAGCGGCAGCAGGACCAGCAACTGCAACAGCAGCTGCAGAAACACCCCACTTCTCTTCAATCGTCTTTACGAGCGTATTGAGCTCGAGCACAGTCATCTTCTCTACCGCTTCGATAATTTGTTCGTTTGTCATAGTAATTGATTGGAAAAATAATGAGGCCTATTTTGTTTCTGCTACTTTCGAGAGTACGACAGCAAAGCGCTGGCGCGGTGAATTGATGAGCTGCGCAAACATGCCACGAAGGACCTGGAGTGGTGGGATTGAGGCAATCAGAACCATTTCCTCACGGTTCTTGTAGACACCTTCAAACACGCCACCCACAATCGCAATGTTGTCCTTAAACTTGTCCGAAAATTCCTTCACGCTCTGAGCGGGAGCAATCGCGTCTTGGCTGTACGCCACAGCGATTTCACCGTCGAGGGTTGGCATGGTTCCGGTGAAGGTATCACCAAACGCACGCTTCATGAGGGTCTTCTTGGCTACAAAGTAACCGACACCCTTCTCGCGGAGCGCCTTTCGCATCGCCGTTGTGTGACCAAGAGTGAGACCCTTGTAGTGCACAAATACGATTGAGGCAGAATCGGCACGAACGCCTTCGAGCTTCGACAGAATAGTTTCCTTCTTTGCTTTAGTAATTGCCACGGTAAATGTATCTTTACGGGTTAATGTTTCAGGCCCACGGCACAAAGAGCGAACTCTGTGTACCCTAGGCTTCGACCCCACACTAAAAAATAGAATGGACCTCGGCGGGCGCACCAATCGGTGCATTAGAGGGTGACCTTTTCGCCACCCCACCAGCTGTCATGAGCCTGATGCCGGACACTATACCAGAAAGACGAGAAAAGAAAAGAGCGCAGCAGGTTTCCCTACCGCACTCTTATGCAACGCTCCCCGCCTTTTCAGAAACGACTATTGGCCTCGTCCACCCGAAACTCCTCGATATAGAGCCACCAGGAATAAAGGGCAGAGACGAGCGCGGCAAAGAGTACCAGGTTGGCCAGAGTCATAGCTGACACGAAGAGCCGGTCGAGCGGGCTTCCAGCAGCAATGACACACGCGAGCCCCACCATAAAGAGTACGGTTTTTACCTTGGCTGAAAAGAGCGTCGGTACTAACGGCGCCCGATACGGGTAGTCAAGACGCAGAGTCTCGACATTCCAGTCTCGTACGAAAATCAGGGCCACGAGCGCCAGTGCAAACAGCCACAGCTCGGGTATCAGCAGTAGGACGGTGCCGTACACAAACAACTTGTCTGCGACAGGATCCATAGCTTTGCCCCAGGCACTATCGTGCCCAAGCAGGCGCGCGAGCCAACCATCCAGCACGTCCGATAGGGCCGCCAGGATAAACACCACAAAAGCGATTACCTGATCTCCGCCAAACCAGAAGTACGCGAATGGTATGAGGGCGAGCGGCCGACCCAGGGTAATCAGATTTGGAATCGTGAGACTCCACGACCTATACAGTCTCTTCATGAGCAAGACTCCCTAAGGGTTGAAAGAACTGGCTACCACCATACCAGACTCTAGGAAATTGAAAACCTTCATTGTTCGGGTATACTTTTGCCGAGGAAAGGAAAGAGATTATGGGCTGTAAGCAGAGTGGTAGTGTGTGCCCGTGCGGGGTAAAAAATTGAGTCGGGGTATAGCTGAGTTGTAGTGTTGCGCATGGGGGAGAAACTTTTGGTCGGGCTGTAGCATAGTGGTAGTGTGTGCCCATGGGGTGGGTACGGTCCGAGTTCGATTCTCGGCAGCCCGACTAAGAGTTTCTCCAGATGTCTGGGAGACATCTGCGGCCCGTAAGGGGTGCGGTGTCGGTTCGATTCCGGCTATCCCGACTCAGTTTTTTACCGACACATGAAAAGCCCGGACACTCTGTCCGGGCTTTTCATATCCTTTCCTACCCCTCCACTTCTTTCTTAATCTTTTCCGCTTGCCAGCCAACAAGGTTTGAGAGCAATTGCAAGAATGAAGCAACGGCCGATAGCGCAAGGAACATCACTGGATAAAACGCGAGCGGTGTAAGGAGATAGAAAAAGGTAACGGTAGCAGACGCCCACACGCCAAAACACCACGGGCAGCCCATAAGTTCGTTCAATGTTCGGCGCGGACCAGACCGCGGCTTTTCAAGTACATACCCCCGAGGCCCTTCCACTACATCAAAAAATTGTTCCCGGACAAACTTCGTAATGGTGTCGTAAACAAACAGTCGGATCAGACGCCAGGACGCGAGGGTAATAAGTGCGTAGTCAATGAGGGTTAGGTCAGTAAAGGCAATGCGTGACTCAGTATCAAGGATAACTACACCCATAAAGACGAGCAGCATAAAAAAAATACTGAACACGGCCTGCCAAATGTACTGTTCGGTAATACGAAACATACACTACATTATGCGTTACCAACTCCCACTCCAAGAATAAGCACAAGCGCAAGCGCCCCCGCCACCACCGCCACAAAGCTAAAAAGGAATTTATAGAACGTGCTGTTGAACATTAGGAAAAGTATACCACTTAGAGTAATTTCACTCTAGAAGTAAATAGAGAATCATTTACGGCTATTTACTTACAGCTTCGATAAAAGGCTTTTTCCAAGAAGTAATTAATTTTCTGTCGGCTGCCGGTAGTTTCTTATCGCTCTTGATCGTCTTAAAGATAGTTTCATAATCCTTTAAAGTAAAACCTTTATCAAGACTCACAGAAACATCTGTTTTTCCATTGTTATCAAGGTCAAAGTTCATTGCATAAATGATAAAACTATCACCAGAACGTTGAATAGTTATTGAAGCACGTGAGCGGGGTGACATTGGTAACGCTAAGTGTTCCATTTGATTACTCTGATTAACACCAAAAGAGCTAATGTTTACAATTTCTGGTTTAGTTGTACTTATAAATAAGGTGACTATATCTGTACGCGGACCAAAGACTGTTACCGCCGGATCACCACTTAAGCTTCCGACCGAGACATCGGGTATATCCTCAACCAAGATACCAAATTTTGACTTGTCCTTTTGGCGAAACAATACCTCTCCGGCAAATCGACCCTGCGTATCAAAAGCGTAAATTGACGCATTATCGCTCATTACCTCAACGATCATCCCCATCCCTGTAAAGTTCTTACTGAATGCTGATGCTTTTAAACCAGCTTTCATCTTGAGGGGTTTCTGTGATACGCCAAGGGCCGTAGCAAAATCTTTGCTTTCAATTTTTACATTCATTTTCTTTAGCTCATCAAGAGTCAGACTACCCTCAATTAGCTGTTTTGCTAGAGTTATTCGCAACTTATCTGTACTAGAGGCGTAGGCTGACTTAAGCTCAGTTTTACCATTAGATTTAGTTGTTACTGGAGCCGCATAAACAAAATTTGTTGATAATAAAGTTGTCGCGACCACCACAGCCTGGAGAAAAAATATCAATTTAATTTTTTTGCGCATACAAGTTCCGGTAGGCCTAACTTTCGAAAGCCACTGATATTTTATGCCGCCTAAGCAAAATATACGGTACTGTTATAAGCGCCAGCAGAACAACTCCACCAAACACTACCTGACTTCGGTCTAGCGATAGGATGTTTGATGAGTATACAGGGGTTGTAATCGTAACAAAGAAAAGTCCTAGTCCGTACCACCACGCAACGTGCTTAAGCCAAGATTTAAAAATGCTTTCGTGGAAGAAAAGAAAAAGCAGGGCAAAAACTATTCCCCCGACGGAGGCCACACCTAAAGGTTTCACAACTCCAATAATTAATTCCAGAGTTAATCTACTATTTAAACTTGTCATCAAAAGTAAATATAAGGATAGTAGTAATGCTGAGAAAACTAATGACACTAAGGTATACTTTTTTTTCCGGAAAAATTCCATATAAGATAAGTTATTTAATAGTAGCACGTAGCAAAGTCATAGTATTTTGCAGCGCCTGTGATTGAGCTGAACTAATCCATCGTTGTTTTTCATATTGTGCCACCAGCCGGCTCAGACTCAGTAATGTCTCACGGGCTAATGCTACAAACAATTTTCTATTGGTCGTCTTCTGCACTGACGCCTCCGCCACACTTACCAAAAGGAGTAAAGGGGCCTCGCGTAATTTTGCCAACTTTAAAGATTGTATTTCCTGCCGTAAGGTAGCAAATGTTACTACTGGTTTTTGTATCACTACTCCACTTAAAGTTGTCTCAGTATCAATGGTACCATCGCCATTTAAATCGGTTTTTAAACTACTACTGCTACCATTTTGGCTCGTAAACTGTGCCTCCATCTGCGGAGTGGTAGTGGCGTCACTCAAGCGTGTATCAACCACCTGGGTGTCATTTTCCTTCAGAGTAGCCGTTGTAAGTGTGTAACTTCCATAGGCTTCGCCGAACAAAGAAGTCGTAATGATGCTGGACCTTGGAGTAATCAAGTACTTTGCACCAGCAAATTCAATGTATTCGCTACCTGGTATTTCTTTAACAACTTCAGCCTGACCATTTACTATTATCACTCCAGTCCGTTTACCCGTACTATCGGTAGCGACTAGGCGCACCGGTGAATCAATAGTAGTAACCGTGTATTCTTGGGTGAAGGTCGGACGCTTTGCGGAGATATAGTCAATCGGATCAGTTGTACTCGCCACAATATCACGGACTAATTCTTGGATTTGCTCAATTTCTATAAAGTCGGCGTGGTCATATGAAGCTAATGGATTAAGTAAATCCCTATTATAGCTATCTAGATTAAAATAATACGTCGTCCCCGCCACTCCCTCAGCCGAAAGACTTGTTACCGTCTCATCACCATACTGTGTAAAATGAGCGTAGGGACGTATATATCGCTCGGGATCATTACAGGTAGTTTGGCCGAAAAAATTTGTACTACACTCTGTGCGCTCTATAAATTCTCGATATTCAAGGGCGTTTACTGTTTTTAAGCCGACTCCGACGATATTGTGTACCGAAATATTTGCTGGTGGTACCCAGTTATCGAGTCGTTCACGATGGCTCGCCAAAGCATCACTTAGAAGCGCCTGATTAGTGACATAAGGAGCACTGATATTATCGTAAACACTAGTGCGACCTTCTGCACCATTAAGAAAATCAGAGTACTCAGTTAGTGAGTCAATAGTAGCTCCATAGCGGGACCGCATAGCTGCTGTTACAGACGAGTCAGTGATGGTTATTACTGGTTTAGTGGAGATTTGAACATATTTTTCACTTGGCAATAGAGCATATGCTCCCGGCATATTATTGATTATTTCACGAGCTGTCTTGTCATCAATCACCGCTCCTCCAAGTTTCTGCTGATCATATCCATGCAGTATGGTACCCAGTGCCTTCGGAGTTCCTAAATGGGGCGTACCAATAAATATCACATTATCAACGAGATCTTCTTTTCCAAGTCTTTCGAGTTCAATAATCATAGCCTTAGCCAACAACCCCCCATTTGAATGGGCAACGATAGTTACTTTTCCACTAAAGGAACTTTCAGCTAGGTCTTCAAGCTCATCAATCACGCCCTTGATCTCATTTTTATAGCGAGTACCACTAAACACAATATCAGTAACTGAAAACCGCCAGTCATAGGCAAAGGGTCGGAAGTCTTTAATCAAATTGGTACTTTTTAAATCCCCCAAATACGACAGGAATCCCTTATATATATTCCCTCCAATCTTTGGCAGCACTACCTCATCTACAACATCGCGTGTATAGATGTCGTTGATACTTGAACCTGAGGTAGTTAACGCTAACTGACGTACATCCTGATCAAAGTTTGGCTCCCACAGCTGATCCTCTGTTCCCAAAAGCCCATCTTTATACAACCGACTCGCCTGAATCCCAGGCAAGAAGAGCACACTAGAAGCCCCGGCTGGTGTCACTACCTCTTCTTCAACGGTGAAGGGTGTTACAAAAATATTTGTTGGTGGGTTTGACTGTGCGTAGGCAGTCTGAATAAATACATCCAGCAAACGCTTCCATGACGGACGGTAGCTCAGACCAAAAATAAACTCTGGCCAGACCAGCGTATACTCCCCCGCCGTTAATTTTGGAAAGACCGGAACAAAGTTCCCGCGCACATATTCCTGGTATTCATAAAAAAGGTTATCTTCTTCCTCAGTAGCAAACTCATAAAACCCATCACGGTACATAATTGCGGTTATGTACTGCTCATAGTCAACACCATCACCAAAGAATTCCTCCGCTAATTGGCGGTAATCGCTTTCTCCAGGAACCGAAGGGGTATTAATAAATGAATAATAATTACCAGTTTTTTTATATAGGAATGGTTCTGCTGACCGCACAGCATCCTCTATTGGGTCAAAAAATCTTTTCATAAACGAGTAGTCATCAGTTCCGCCACTTTCCACTGTAACTGTCTCTCCCTGCTCGATTTGATTACCTTTAATAGAAAATGTAAACGGTGATTCTTCAGGAGTGGTGGCCTGGAACGGATCCGCACAGTTTTCGTAAGCTACCACGACTATCGTATCGCGGTAGCTGTCACTGAAAACCGGGCCAGTGATAGTGCCACACGATTCAGTTTGGGCGAATGAAAATGCGCCCGGGATAAGGAGGGTTACGAGGACCGCGAGTAAACGCCAGGCTCTCATAAAGTTGTACTCTAATGATAGCGCTTTTTAATATGTCTAGACGGGTTATACACACCCCTGTCAAGTATACACTTCACAGAGGGTAGGCCCCGGAATCACATGATGCCGGGTATCGCAATCTTAGCTTCCCGGAGACCGGGACTCCGGGTGATTGGCTATGTTAGCTTCCCGGAGGCCGGGACTCCGGGTAATTGTCTTGGTTAGCGAACGTGCTTGTGGAGGAGTGAGGTGATGTAGGTCTGGTACGGAAGACCCTCACGCGCTGCGGCAGCCTTAATTTTGATGAGGTTTCGTTCGGGTAGACGAACGGTAATTATCTTGTTTTTGGCTGTGGTATTTCGAGCCATAGCTGCCCATTCTTTTTTTTCTTTTTCAGTTGCAGGGCGTACACTACTCCAGTTCACCGCCGCTTCCATCGCTTTTTCTTCTTTTGTGAGTTTGAATGCTGGTTTTATTTTTTTCATAATTATTGTAGATATTTCTTAGTTGCTCGGCGTGAGGGGTAGATGGTTTTAAAAAAGACCTTTTCTTCGTCTCGTACATAGGGTACTTCGTAGACGTAGTCATCAATCTGCACAATCAATATCTTTTGATGCTGGTACGGTGGGTGATTTTCTTCAATCGCGAGCAAGCCGCCTGTCTCAAGACATTCTTTAATTGTTTCAAATGAAATACCACGGTTAGCTATAAGCCAGTCATTTTTCTCATCATCCCAGTCAAAGTACTTCACCTATGTATGATATACAATGTATATCAAGTCGTCAACCGAGTAGAGGCCTTACTTTCCCGCTATTTCAGTGTCGGCAAAGTATTACTAGCCGGGCCGTACGATAACCATTCAAGTAACTCATCATCCTGCCCGCCTTGGTGTGAGAAGTAGTCTGGAAAGACGCTCAGGTTTAATATGGCCGCTTCCGGGCGACTCCCTTCCCCATCAACATAACTCGAGTACTGGTACTGCTTTAAGTACGCCAGTGCTTCTGCTTTGTTTTTTATTCCCACTTCCCGCCAACCGGATTGTAGTAATTTTATTGGGTTTAAGTGAATATATGAAAATAAATACTTGAGGTACCTATCACCTTCAGCGTGCTCTGACTTGAACCGACCTTCGAACAATGACCCGGTACGATGATATTTCTTATTGAAGTACATTGAGTATCCTACTGTCAGTTTTCTTGCAAACGTTGTCACCCCTTGCTGAACAAGCGGTGTGACGAGGATATGAAAATGATTCGGCATTAGACAGTACGCGCCAATAGCCACCTGGGGTGTACCCCGATCTAGAGCAAACAAGATTTCGGGTTTTATGTCACGAACCTCAAAGGCGTTTGTTCCATTAGCTAAATAGAGTAATGCTACAAAGCGATTATAGTCATCAGTGGTACGGAAAATAGTTTGCCGTGAATTTCCACGGTTATAGAGGTGGTAGTATTCTCCTTCACTAAACGATACTTTTCGTATCGGCATTACTTCTAGTGTATCACCTGATTAATGGGTTTCCCGGAGTCCCGGTCTCCGGAGTTGGGGAGGCGGGGGGTGAAAGGGGGCGGGTACAACAAAAGCCCCCTTGCGGGGGCTTTTGTTTAGTTTAGAACTGAACGATTACGTTCTGTCCAAACGATGTAATCTCGTAGTGAGATTAAGCAGCGCCCTGGATAGTCTGTGAATCGGTGTCAAAGTCCTGTGCAGGTGTTGGGACGTAGAGATCATCTTCGCCTACAGCACCATCATTTACACCATTCGTGTCAGCTGACCAGTTTACACCAGTAAGACCAACTTTGAAGGTGCCAGTGTTCTGAGGATCGATTGAAACCTTAAGAGTAAAGGTTTCAGATTCACCTTCACGAACAATGAAGACGTCTGCTGTTTCATCCGCAGAAGAGTCGATACTTGCAGAAACTGATCCAGTTCCTACTGTACCCTCAACCGCGTAACGAATACCACTTGTGAGGGCAGCACTTGAAGCTACCTGAGCAATGTAGTAGTCGCCTTCAACAGCAGTCACTTCGAACTCAAGAGTAAACTCGCCAACAGTTGAGTTGGTTCCGAGAGTCTTGATTGTTCCAGTGAAACCATCAACTGGTACTACGATACCTGTAGCTACGAGCGTGTGGTTTTCACCAACAGCTGTGCCCTTAAAGTCAGTAGAGACCAAATCTTCAGCACCCTCTGCCTTGGTCTGACCACGCTCTGAATTGCCTACAGATGCAGTAATTCTTTGACCGTTAGCGTAGGTACCAGCAGCGCGACGCTTGAGGTCGACAACTACTTCTACGTCTACTTCCTCGTCTTCATCGATGGTTACATCACCGTCGATGTCAAAGAGGTACCAGATGGCATTACCATCAACTTCTGACTTGCCAGTAGCAAGAGTACCAAGTGATTCGTCGCTGAAAGTCTGTCCGTCTACAACGAGCGTGATGTCATTTACTACGTTAGAAGTAGATGCACCTGCGGTCTCGACGCGAACTACCAAACGATCAAGTTCGATGTCACCTTCGTCAGCCTCGATATTGTACTTAAGGATAGTAACTTCGTTAGTTACACTGTCCTCATCAACAATAATGTCAGTTGAATCTGGGTTATCTGATGCGAGAGAGAACTTGAGTTCTTCTCCTTCACCAGCCTCTTCGATAGTAAACTCAGCAGCTTTGCTTGCGCCAGTGCCGAGGTCGAAACCAGTACCACTCGTAACGGTGTCAGAAACGCCGTCAGCATCGAAGAATCGGATTGCGAGAGCGTTAAGATCCCAATCGCCGAGTTCGTCAGCATCAAGGTTGTTCTGGACTTCAGCACCAATCGAGATAGTGAGCTCTTCGTCTTCCATTGCTACAAGCTGGAGATCTGAGAAGCGGAGTGAACCAGCGTCTTCGTCTAGGTAGTCATCTTCATCACCAGCCTCCATTTCTGCGATCTTCTCGCCATCTACCCAGAGGGAGATAGTTTCGAAAGCATCCCATGGTGAACCAGTAGCGTGAGTAAGAGCAACGTCAAGACGTGAGATTTCTGCGTCACCATCTGTGAATTCAACTTTGAATTCACCGATAACTACGTCAGCCTCTCCTTCTTGTACCTCAGTTTCGTCAGCATCGTCTGATTCGAATGAATCGAGTGAAGCCTCACCTGAGAGTTCCATATCCTCGTCTTCAGACTCGTCTTCGTCTTCGTCTTCATCACCAGGAACTGGTGCTGGAGCTGAAGTACAAAGTGAGTTGACCTTAGCACGAGTAGAAGGACCGAAGAATCCAGTTGGATTCACGAGGCCTGCTGGAGTAAGGATGTCAGCACGGTGCATAACCTGGAACTTTGATACTGCTGCTGCAGTAGCTGGTCCGAAGGTCTGTGTTTCCATGCCTACAGAACCTGCGCCTGATGCTGATACGCGAGTATCTGCATTAGCGTTGAGGAACTGCTGGAGCTTCATCACATCTGCACCAGTAGCACCGATGCGCATGTCGCGTGTCCATGCAAATGGGCACACGCCTGAAGCTGGTGAACTACTAGTTCCGCCCTGACCCTGGAGAGCAGAAACCTGCTTCATGAGGTCATCGATCATTTTCTGGAGGTCAGCAGTAGATTGTGCCTGCGCTGCAGGAGCAAACATACTGAAAACCATCGCAGCTGCAACAACGCCAACAACGGCCTTGTCTACAACACTTTTAGCAATAGTCATATAAGTATTTTTGTGCGTGGGATTAACACGCGATGCTCTTTGGTTAAAGAGACTTTTACCTTGATAAGATTTGATAATACGAATTAATTCATATTTGCCAGTGGGTTATCACGCCACTGACGCATATTCACTAACTCCCAACCCTTCCCCGTAAAGGAAAGAATGTGGAGGTTAGCTTTAAGAGAAGACTGCGTGTCTGTCGTGCGGTTAGCGAACAGGAAAAGGAAAGCGGGGATGTGTCACTGTGCTGCGCTTCATATATATGAATACATAAAAGGCAACCGTGCGGACACTGCACGTGAGTAAGATATGAGATCGAAACTACCCTGTAGCGACGACTCTTCTATGGGTGTGGTGACTTCTCTATATAAGAAGGCACTACGTTCCAGTCGAAGATCTAACAAAGAACATTCACACCTCATGGCTGTTTTTGCTTACGATGGTGCGGAACCGTAGTCGATACGGCGCGGACACATCTTTTTAAAAACAGCGCATGAGCGCATGGAATGCAGTATAGCAATTCCGTGCGCGGTTAGGTCTTTCTGATGTGGATACCAGAGTATTGTAGAGCAGAAAATTTGCCTTACAACACTCACGGCTTCCTAGCAGAAAACGTTGCTACGATACGCTAGAGCGTACCCCTAGTCAACAAAACCCAAGCGGTATCTGATGGTTATGACGACCTATTAGACCCTTTCTTACTCGGCATGGTGTATTAGGTAACACAAACGCCCCGACGGCAAACAAGCGTTTTCTGTTCGCAATCACCCCAGTTTTTATCATGGACAGAGAACCATAAAGGTCAAGAAGGAACTTCCACCCACTCCCCACCTTCAACCACCAAAGGTCTTTTTTATTCTCTTAAGCGACACCTCATCATAGTCCTTTACCTTCAATTACTTAGCAACTGAGTACTTCGACCAGCGACGTTCGCCTTGTCTTATTACTTGTCCTTTTTCTATAAGACTCGTGAGCTCGCGTTGGATAGTTTTTTCACTAACGTCCGTAATAATCTCGGCTATGTCTTTGATTGTCGCTTCGGGTTTTGCCTCAAGGACTGTCTTTATGCGCTCGCCACGATCGGTTAACTGGCTATAGACGAGATGGGCGTCAGAGCTAATGTCCCCAGCAGGAATTGCGACGCGCGTTTGCACTCGAGGGCTACGGGCGATTGGCCGTACGACGGCTGCCGGTCGGTCGGCCCGTCCTATGTCAGCAGCCGGTTGCCGAGTCGTGGTGGATTCAAAGTAGTGGTGTTTGATGTACCGGGTGATAGTGTCGGTCGATTCGAGCAGGACGGCGAGGAGTTCATCCGTAAGCACGCGCGCACCGGCAGCGATACGCAAGGCACCCTCAAGCGCGACTACCGACTGTTGCAAGACCTCCAGGCGTTCGGCGGCTGAGGGCTCGGTCCACGACAAAGAAGACAGGGCTGTCTCATAGAGCGCCATTCCCCGCTCGGTGAGCTTATCGACGTGTACTTTAGAGCGAGGCGTGTCCTCAACATAGGACAAGACATAGAACATGACTGATATTAGCCTTTCTGTCTTTTTAAAGACGCTGTTATAGTACTCATTACTATGAGACAGTTTTTTGATATTAAGATAGCTGTCCTTTACTGTGTGGGGTGGCATGTCCTTATAGTCTTTGATGTATAAAAGTCAGTGAGGTTTGTCGCGGACACTACGTTTGTCCTTCTACTATAAGGACATCTTCGTCTTTTGCAACCCCTGCCTTTATCACGAAGGATACCGTGCATCTGTATAAACGAGGCTTAAAGTACCGTGGTATTATGTCCGGTATCTGGTGCGCTCATGGGTGGCGCATAGGTACTAATTTTCTGTATGTCTCGAAAACGAAAACTTCCTGAGGTAAAGGAGCGCCAACCGATGTTTGACGATCTTTCGTCGGGCGCACGGCAGGCCATTGCGGCGGTCTTGGTTGGTGTCGTTGGTATATTCTTTCTCCTGTCACTTCTCTCGTACGCCGGGATGGCGGGAACCTATAGCGCGCTTGCACTCCGCTATCTCTTTGGAACGGGGGCGTGGCTCGCCCCGGTTGCTTCCTTCTTATATGTGGTGGTGCTTCTACGCCCACGGGAGGACAAGCGGATAAGCGCTGCCAAGATGGTAGGAATTGCGCTCCTCTTTTTCTCTATCCTCTGCGGACTTGAGCTCTATAGTGCCGGACTCGGCGGGATGGTCGCCTTCTCTATCAACTGGCCGTTTGTGATGCTGTTTGGGACAGCGGTTGCTGGTGTGGTTATCGGAGCCATTAGTCTTATCGGCACCTTCCTGTTACTCAATACCGGACTCAGCTTCCCCCGCTTTGGGGCCAAGGCTGACCTAGAGGACGATGAGCTTGGAGATGATTTCCTTGATGAGCTAAACCTCCCACCAATCGCCAACTCGAAAGCGGGTGCGCAGCCAGAAGAATTCGATGAAGAGGAGGAGAAGGAAGACAAGCCGGGGACCCTGAAGAAGATGGCTGACAGCTTTGGTTCGCTCAAAGGCGACATCGTTATAAAACACTTTAGTGGACACTATGTACCACCCTCCCTTTCCATTCTTGGGAAGGACAAAGGGAAGCCGCAAGCCGGTGACGTGAAGAGCAACTCACTCATTATTAAGCGCACGCTTCGGGACTTCGGTATCAGTATTGAAATGGATGCCGTTGAGAGTGGTCCGACCATCACTCGCTACGCCCTCAAGCCCGCTCAAGGTGTCCGCATCTCACGCATCGTGGCACTGCAGCAAGAGCTCCAGCTCGCCCTGCGCGCGAGCTCCATCCGCGTCGAGGCCCCAATTCCCGGGAAGGCACTCGTGGGTATTGAGGTGCCAAATGCCGTACGCTCAACCATCGGTCTCGCTTCCCTGCTGGCGAACCCGGAATACACCGACTCACCCCGTCCACTCCTCGTGGCGCTCGGGAAGGATGTAGCTGGAGCGGTGCACTTTGCGAACGTTGCCCGGATGCCGCACGCTCTCATTGCCGGTACCACTGGTTCGGGAAAGTCCGCCCTCATCCACAACCTCATCCTTTCTCTCCTCTTCCGCAATTCACCCGACCAACTACGCTTTCTCATGGTTGACCCGAAGCGGGTGGAACTCACCCTCTATGAAGGCATTCCCCACCTCCTTACCCCAGTCATCACCGAGGCTAAAAAAACCCTCCTCATGCTCAAGTGGGCGGTGAAGGAAATGGAACGACGCTATGACATTCTCCAGTCGGAAAAGATTCAGAATATCGATTCGTACCACGAAAAGGTCTACCAACCAGCCAAGAAGGTCTGGGAGAAGAACGGGTCACTTGAAGAAGACCAATCGAGCCTGCCTGAGCCGCTACCATATATAGTCATTATTATGGATGAGCTCGCTGACCTGATGCTTGCCTACCCACGGGAGCTTGAGGCACTGATTGTGCGCTTGGCCCAGATGAGTCGCGCGGTGGGCATCCACCTCATCCTCGCTACCCAGCGACCATCGGTAAACGTCATCACCGGTACCATTAAGGCCAACATCCCTACCCGTATTGCGCTTAACGTCGCCTCACAAATTGACTCTCGCACCATTCTCGACCAGGTGGGTGCTGATAAACTTCTTGGAAAGGGTGACATGCTCTACCTCTCGAGTGATTCACCAAAACCTCTCCGTCTCCAGTCAGCCTTCGTACCAGAGGAGGAAATCAAGGCTGTAGTGGCCTATCTTAAGGACCAAGCCGTTCACAGTCTCGATACCATTAACCTTGACGAGAAAGATGGCGGCTCAGGCGATGCCTTTATCAAGTCACTCATTGGGGACGATAGCGGCGAGGACGATGAGCTCTACGATGACGCCAAGGCAGCGGTGATGGAGGCGGGTAAGGCTTCGACCTCGTACTTGCAGCGCAAGTTGCGCATTGGCTACTCTCGCGCCGCTCGCCTGGTTGACCTACTCGAAGAGAACGGAGTGATTGGACCGGAAAATGGCTCAAAAGGTCGCGAAATCATTAGTGGCCGCACGGAACGTGTACAAGATGATGCTCCTGATGGTCTTGAGCGCTTCTAAATAAGCATCTACTCTGTTTCCCCATGCTCCGCACCACCATCACCCTACGCACGCTCCTTGGCTTCTCTCTGAGTCTTTTTGGCCTCTGTCTTGTGTTCTTATATGTCGTCTTCCAAGCCCGTTTTCTCATCCTCGGGCCCCAGATTACCCTTGATCCTACCCATCCGGGCCGACACAACCAACCAGTTGTCACCCTAGTCGGTAATGCCCAAAATATTACTCGCCTGTGGCTCAATGATCGCCTCATCTATACCGACCGCGATGGCCATTTCAAAGAGGCGCTCGTGCTCGAAAACGGCTATACTATAGCTACCCTCACCGCCGAGGATCGCTATGGTCGGAAGACCAGCCTCGAACGCGAGTTCGTGTTCATGCCGGGCACTTTATATAAATAATCTTTGTTCACGGTTAACCTATGGTAAAGAAAAAAGCTGACAAACCACTGAAGGCAACGGGAGCAGCGAAGGATGTTGCCAGCAAGCACGCCGGCGGTATCGCCTCAATTGCGGAAACACTCCGCTCCATCAAAACCAAATTTGGTGATGACTCCATCATGACGCTCGACGAGAGCAAGAAGGTCGATATCGATGCCATTCCCTCTGGTTCGGTAGGGCTTGATGACGCGCTCGGCATCGGCGGCTACCCTCGTGGTCGTATTCTCGAAATCTTTGGCCCTGAATCATCGGGCAAGACCACGCTTTCACTGCATGCAATTGCCGAGGCGCAAAAGCTTGGTGGTATCTGTGCCTTTATCGACGCCGAGCACGCCATGGACCCCGAATACGCCGAGAATCTCGGAGTAAAGCTTGAAGAGCTGCTTATTTCACAGCCAGATAATGGCGAACAGGCACTCGAAATTGTTGAATCGCTCGTCCGCTCGGGCAAGCTTGATGTGATTGTAATCGACTCAGTCGCCGCCCTTACCCCAAAGGATGAAATCGAGGGCGCCATGGGTGCTCACCACGTGGGTAAGCAGGCGCGTCTTATGAGCCAGGCGCTGCGCAAGCTCACTGGTATAGTAGCCAAGAGCAAGACAGTGGTTATCTTTATTAACCAAATCCGTATGCAGGTGGGAGTAATGTTTGGTAACCCAGAGACTACCCCGGGCGGAAAGGCGCTTAAGTTTTACACGTCTGTCCGTCTTGATATTCGCCGCATCGCCCAGATTAAAAAGGGCGAGGAGGTAGTCGGAGGTCGCCACCGGGTGAAAGTGGTCAAGAATAAGGTCGCTTCCCCATTCCGCACTACTGAGTTTGACCTTATTTACGGTGAAGGTATTTCAAGTGAGGGTGAATTATTGGCACTTGGGGAGAAATATAAGTTTGTGCGCAAGTCAGGCTCGTCATACAGCTACCTCCCTCCTGGGGGTGACGACAGTGCCGAGGTTAAGCTTGGTCGCGGTTATGACGCATCGCGCACCTTCTTGCGAGAGAACCCAAAGCTCTCGACTGAACTCCTCGCACACATCCGCAAAGCCCTTAAAAGTGATGCGTCGGTTGTAGCAAGTAAGCCTCGCAGCGCCCCTGAGGATGATGGTGAGGCGCCGGCCGAGGATTAAATAGGCAAAGAAAATAGCGGGCGGCCCCAATGGGGCCGCCCGCTGTTTTCTTTGAGCTCACCCCCAATCTACGCCATCCGCCCGGTCCGGTCGAGTACCGTAAGGCGCAAAAATGCGCGTATAAACGATACTCCGACAGTCAGCATAACCAGGGTAGCCAAGATGGTGAGAAACTCCCCGCTCGTAAAGGCATGTTCAAACACATTGGCGGTGTAGCTGGGTAACTGGCGCAGTGGCGTTGAAAGGACATTGTCAGCCACAGCGGCCACGTGCACGAGGCGTCCAAAGAGCGCGAGACACCCACCAAACAAGAAACCCTGCCAGAAATAACGATGCTCGGCAATTGAAATCACAAAACTCATATACACACGGTACATAATGCGACGCTTGAGGCTTTTTGTTGTGATGGTTGCCATATACCAAGTATAACGATGACGCTATTCCTAAAGTTACGTGAGTGGTTATAAAAGCGACTCGGCCTCCTTCTTACCCACCGCCTTGCGAAAAGCCGCCTTAGCCCGGTGGATTCTGGCTTTAATCGTTCCTTCGTTTTCCCCCAGCGACTCACCAATATCCCGGTGCGACCAGCGCTCGAGGTAATGAAGCCGCAACACGTGCGCCAGTGCGCCCGGTAAGCGCGCGAGCACGCGCTCGATAGCGTCCCTGTCGATATTGATTACCTGCAGCTGCTCCTCGACCGCAATGAATTCCATGAACTCGGGGTCGGTAGCGAGGAAGCGCTCCCCTTCCTTGCGGAGTTTTTGGTAGCGGGTAAAGGCGGTATTGAGCAAAATGCGGTACGCCCAGGAAGAAAACGTCGCACCCGCTTGCGGAACAAAGGTATCAGCCTTTACATAAATCTTTACAAAACAGTCCTGCACTACCTCCTCGACATCACGCTCGTCGCGGATAATGCCGCGCACTTTGCGTACAAACGGCGCTTCGTAGCGCTCAACAATAAATGTAAACAGCCATGGCTCGACCCGGGAGCGGGCCAAGAGGACCTCATCGCCTAGTTCATTCGGATTATCAGTTGAAAGACCGAACATATATGGTAGTATCGGGAACGCGTTATCAGCCCATCATAGCACAATTTATGGCCATCCTTTCCTATAACGAAATTACTCCGAAAAAAGTCATCATCTTTAACGATGAGCCATGTCTCGTGCTCTCCTACCATGTCTTTCGTAAGCAACAGCGCAAGCCCGTGAATATCACCAAACTCAAAGGACTTAAGTCTGGCCGCGTTATCGAAAACACCTTCCACGTTAACGAAGTAGCTGAGGAAGCAGACCTCGAAGCCAAAACCGTAACGTTTATTTATCGAAAATCAAATGAATACTGGTTTCATACAACCGGACAGCCAGGCGACCGTTTTGCCCTGACCGACGATTTGATTGGTGATCAGGGGAAATTTATGAAGGAGCGCAATGACTACAGCGCGGTGGTATACGATGAAGAAATCATCGGTCTCAAGTTCCCTATCAAGGTGGAGCTCAAAGTAAAAGAAGCCATGGAAGCGGTAAAGGGTAATACTTCATCAGGGGCACAGAAGGAGGTAACCCTTGAAACGGGCGCGACGCTTATGGTACCAATGTTTATCAATGAAGGTGATGTGGTGGCGATCAATACCGACACTGGGCTCTATACAGAACGCGTGAGCAAGGCATAACGACCACAGCAGGACATAACATTGGGCCGGGCTGCTTTATGCAGTCCGGCCCTAATTAACGTCGGTGGTGTCTTTGTCGACACCTCGTTCTGCCATTGGCAGACACAAACATATTAAGCACAGTCCCGCGACGTACAAGACCGAACCTCCAATCCAACCGGCAAGGACCGCACCCCACCATGGCAGAAAATGCCAGGCAAACATTCCAGTTACGATTTGTGCTGCCGCACAACCGAAGCCGTGAAATTTTACTGCAGACGGAAGAATGAGGGTGCGCTCTGTGGTGACTTCATCCACAATGTTGCTTCCTTGTACTATGCAAACCGCAGGGTACTACAAAACATTTTATGAGACAAGGTATAAAGGAACGGGGACCGCTAAGCACTGCTCAGCGGTCCCCATTATGTCTTCTCCGCTTAGGAAATAAAGCCGAGCAGGAGGAGCAGAAGCGAACATACGGGCACTATTGCGAATATCTCTCCTAGGCGCACAAGCGCCCACCAATCCTTGGAGTATGCCTCCGGCGACACACCTAGACTACTCAAAATACTTTGGACTATCATCACGCGATTCTCCCTGAAACACGTCAAAGCAACGCTCACTCTACAACAAGACGATACGTGAGACAACTAGGTAATAGGCCACTCTCAACCCCCAACCGCACGTTAAGATACAACCATGTACCAGCAACTATCGCCTAGCGAACGTGAACAGATT
>JAIEOU010000010.1 GCA_019750255.1 Patescibacteria group bacterium | reverse complement strand
TAAACAAGGACTTTCTAGTGAAAAGGTATTAGCTTTTTCAACTCTGTGCGCCGGGAGGGATTCGAACCTTCGTAGGCAGATGCCAGGAGATTTACAGTCTCCCCTCGTTGACCGCTTGAGTACCGACGCGAATGCTTTTTAAGCCCGTACAAATTAGCACACAGTGGGTAATTTTGGAAGGGTGTCAGCGTGCTAGAATTTGAGTAATGAAGCTCTACCAGCTACTCGTCCCTGCCTACCTGGTGTGTGTCTTTATATTTTTGCCCCTCGGGGTAGAAGCGGCAGGGTTGGTTCCGTGTGGCGGGAGGGGTGAAGCGCAGTGTCAGGCATGTGATGTAACCAAGCTGATTAATAGCGTCGTGGCCTGGCTTATGGTCGTGCTCAGTATTGTGGCGGCGCTACTCATCATGGTGGCAGGCTTTAGGCTTCTTACGAGCGGTGGCAATCCGGGGGCCCTCAACCAAGCTAAGGAGACATTTTCCAATATACTAATTGGTTTTTTTATTTTGCTCGCAGGGTGGCTGCTGATTGACACGCTCATGAAGGCTCTCCTGTCTGATCAGGTGTATGGTGTGTGGAATGAGATCCAGTGCGTCAGCCAACCTGGTGTTTTTGATGGTCCGCGGGCTGCTGGCTTGCAGCCAGGAACTCAGTATACTGGGCCAACTGGAGGCGGTCGGGGAACTGGTGCGCAGTGTTCGGCGGGCAACACTGCCTGCAGTGTGGCGTCGCTTATGAGTTCTGGTTATACCGAGCAGCAAGCTAATATCATGTCGTGTATCGCGATGACTGAGAGTAGTGGTATTCCTACGTGGGGTCCCTTCAATACGCGTAATCCAGGATCAAACTCGACGGCGTGCGGAACATTTCAGATCACCCAAACTACGTGGAATAGTGTCCGCAACCGACCGGCTGGATGTGAAAGCTTCTCGCAGTGTACCGATGCGGCTTGTAATCAGCAGATGGCATTGCAGTTGGTGCAACGCAGTCGTACTTCGTATAGCGACTGGACCTGTCCTGGCTGCAATACCCGAGCCCAAGGTTGTATAGATCGTTATTCGGGGACCCCATAGTTCATTATAGTTATGACTACACGCGCACTATTCATAAGTTCTGTCGTAGGAGTGGGGTTTCTCTTCTCGCTAGCGGTAGTGGTGCTTATGCGACCGGACACGACTGCCGTACCACCACCCGCCCCGGTCACACCAATGTTTCCAGTTGGACAGCCGATTCCTGCGGAGGTGGTGGCCGGAACGGCCTTGACTGTTCCGCTCATGAACGGGAATCGTCAGGTGCGTAACTTTCTAAATGATCCTGATGTGACCGCAGATCAGAGCAATCTTGGGTTCTACTATTTAAATGACACCAATGCTACTGCTCCGTACATCATTCAGTACATTGCGCAGACGGGTGATTTTACGGTGGCGCTGACTCGGGAGCCGCTCGGGAAGGCTCGCAGTGAGGCGGAGGCGTACCTCACGGAGCGACTTAACATCACTCCAGCCGATCTGTGTCAGCTTCGTCACTCGGTTTCCGTGCCGGCCAACATTAGCGCCGAGTATACCAGTCAGGAGCTGGGATTTAGTGCTTGCGCTGGTAGTGTAGCGCTTCCGTAAAATACGTATGTCACTATTCCGAACAATTATTGTAGGCTGTTTGGTGCTTTTTTTCTTGGTAGTACCAAGTGTAACCTTTGCAGTAGATTCTGGTAATTTTCTCACCTGTGATGGGGTTGATTGTAGTGCGTGTAACGTTGTCGATTTGGCTAATAGAGTGATTACGTGGCTGGTGGGCGTCTTATTTATGGTGTTTGCAGTTCTCGCGGCAATTGCAGGGATAAAGCTTGTTACTTCAGGGGGAAATCCCGGAGCCCTTACTGCTGCCAAAGATGGTCTGGTTAATGCGATTGTGGGACTCCTCATTATTTTGGCGGCCTGGATTGTGGTTGATACGCTCATGCGTGGCCTCAATGTGACCGATCAGCGGGGTGGGCCGTTTCCTTGGTCTTCGGTGGAATGCTGGGCACAGGCAGATGTACACGCACCTAGACCAGATGCTACGGCAGTGGTAAGTGCAAGTCAGGTTAATCCGGCAACTCCCGGTCAGCCAACTCCGCAGGCAGGGTGTGCGAACTGTGAACGAATGAGTACTTACGTAGCCTGCAATAATCCTAATAGTTGCACTATTGATGCTGCGTACGCACAGCGCATGCGGTCCACTATTACGGCGAGTGGTGAGGCGATGCAGGTAACCGAAGGGTATCCGCCAACCCGGCAGCATCAGAATGCGTGTCACAGTAATGGGACGTGTGTCGATATCGTGTTTCGAGATCGCCAGTGGAGCGAAACTCGAGTGGCGGCCTTTCAGGCAGCGGCTCAAGCAAATGGCTGTCGAGCGGTGTATGAACCAGCGTCGGGAGGAACTTGTCCGGCAGGAACGTATGTTCAGGGTCGCGCAACCAATACCTGCATGCCTCATAGCGTGACCCGTTCAACCGGTAACCATTTCTCTTTGTATTGTAATCAGTGAGTTCGGGCACAAATTATTCCTTTCACAAATTTCTGCGACCACGCGCAGCGCAGTACTTCTATCTCGGCGGTTACGCAAGCAACGAAGTTACTGCGGTCACCAGTCACTAACTAAAATTGTTCGCTTTGCTCCAATTTGTAGTAAGTGCTGTCGACTCCGCCTCGGCTGTTTTTATTTCTAGATCGGAAATAACAACATGCCTGCGGCTCCCGCTCGAGCCAGAACCTGACGAAGGTCGCTCGGCAGTCACAAATCACTAAGTATATTTGTTCACTTCGTTCCAAATCTACTAAGTGTTCGCGACCCCGCCTCATTTGTTCGCAAGCTCACATCATTCCGGATCCCGCATACGGTCACAGGTTACTAAGTAAAATTTATACTTCGTATAAATTTAACTAAGTACCCGCGACCCCGCCTCGCGGTTCGTCGCGCTTGGCGCGCTTGGCGCGCTCCTTACAGCGCTCCGGCTCCCGCCGAGATACGCAAGCAACGAAGGTTGCTTGCTAGACGAAAACAACTAGCATATTTATGCTAGTTGTTTTCGTCTATCTCGGCGGGCCCACGAGGATTCGAACCTCGGTCAACGGTTTTGGAAACCGGCATTCTACCACTGAACTATAGGCCCTCGCTACTTCATTCACTGGCCTTGGTGGCTGGTGATGGGCGTTATCTTACCATAAATCCGCTACTTTGCAGGTGGGAGAGGGTCTGGATACTATCCACCGGAAAAGGGAGCCAGGTTATGTCGTGGTCGCGGCGGAGCCAGGTGCGTTGGCGTTTAGCGTAGCCGCAAATCGCGTAAAAGAGTTCTGTGCGCAGAGCGGCTTCAGTTATGTCTCCTTGTATATACTTTGAGATATAGCGGTACTCCAGTCCAAAGCTTTGTAGGCGCTCCCACGAAACGCCGCTCTCATGAAGGGCGACCACCTCTTCAATCATCCCATTAGCGAGGCGTTCTTCAAGGCGTCGAGCAATGCGCTCGCGTAAGAGCTCCGGCTCGATATCGATACCGATTATTGTCCACTCGTACGGGGATTCGGTCTCCACGACCTCAGGCACGGCACCGAGGGCTGTGGCGATTTCGATAGCGCGCATGAGGCGACGGGGGTTCTTGGTATCGATTGTGGCGGCTCTTCTTTGGTCGAGGTTGGTGAGACGTGCTAAAAGCTCGTCGGTAGAAAGCGCTTCCAGTTCCCTCCGAAGGGTCTCGTTTGGCGGTACTGGGGCAGCGCCCATTTTGCCACGGAGAATATCAAGATAAAAGAAAGTGCCGCCACAGATGATGGGCGTTTTTCCACGCGAAAGGATGTTCGTGATGGCAGCGTTTGCATCATCGGTAAAGTTCGTGGCGGTGTAGGTTTCGGTCGCAGGGTTAGCAATACTTATGAGATGGTGGGGGATACCGCGCATTTCTTCGGTAGTCACCTTACCGGTACCAATATCCATCCCGCGGTAGACTTGCCTCGAGTCAGCTGAAACCACCTCGCCATTAAGGCGCAGGGCGAGCTCGATTGCCAGCGAGCTTTTGCCCGAGGCGGTAGGGCCAACGATGGCGATGACTTTGGGTGTAACCACTATATTGTCTTAAAATCAGTTGGTGGGCGTGGAGGGACTCGAACCCTCAAGCCTTGCGGCGCACGATTTTGAGTCGTGAGCGTATACCATTCCGCCACACGCCCATCAACTGATTTCAAAAACGGATAACTAGCCTTAGAGACTAGGTATTACCAGTCCACGCGCTCCGGTAATGTCCACGAGTGTAGCAGAAAACGGGACACTTATAAACAGTATCAGTTGGTAATGGGACGTGATAAAATGGCAGAAATTCGTACCGGAGGGTGCGGAGGTAATCGACTGTATTTTCCTATGGCATTTCAAGGTGACTCAATCTATTGGGTAGAAGTAGAAAAAATCGTCCCCAACCCGTTTCAGCCGCGGCGGGAATTTGATGAACAAAAGCTCAAGGAGCTTTCAGAATCAATCCGAATGTACGGTATCCTCCAGCCCCTTACCGTAACTCGTAAGGAAGTTCAGCGTGAAGATGGTACATTTTTTTCGGAATACGAACTAATTGCTGGAGAACGCCGTTTGCGCGCGTCTAAGCTCGCGGGCCTGAGCCAAGTGCCGGTCATTATCCGTGACGGTGAGCAAACGGAACAAGAAAAGCTTGAGCTTGCGATTATCGAGAATCTTCAACGTGAAGACCTCAACGCGGTCGATCGCGCGCTTGCATTTCAGCAGCTTGCTAATGTCTTTGGACTGTCACACCAACAGGTGGCCGTGAAGGTGGGGCGCAGTCGGGAATATGTCTCTAATACGATTCGCCTACTCGCCCTGCCGGCGATGATACTTGAGGCACTGCAACTTGGTAAGTTGAGTGAGGGGCACGCTCGCACGCTTTTGATGTTGAGTAATCATCCGGCGGAGCAGGAAGTGGTTTTTAAAGAGATTCTTTTAAAGAAGTTGTCTGTCCGTGAGGTTGAAAGAATCGCTCGAACGATTGCAACCGATAAGGTGCGTAAGAAGGGCTTTGAAGAAGACGCCGACATTATTGATATGGAAAAGCGCTTCATGGACTCGCTGGGTACCCGGGTAAAAATTCAGCGGACTGACTTTGGTGGTCGTCTGACCATCGATTACTTCTCAACGGCTGACCTCGAAGCGATGCTTGTTCGTATCCGCACTCAGGAAGAAGCTGCTTCTGCGGCCGCTAGTGCGGCGCACCTTAGTAGCGCCGTCCCGCTTTCAGTGGCTGCGGCACCATCACCCGATGCGCCAATTATTACCGAAGATGCTACACCAGAACCTGTTCCGCACGACGTTGCTCAGGCTGAGTCACTCGGTGAGCTGTATGAGCAGGAGAGCGCAGTAGCGATGGAGACCGCACCAGACATAGAAGCGGAACTGGTACCAGAGCCCGAAGTTGCCCCACTACCACCGGTCGAGGAGCCTGATGAGAGTGATCTGTACGCTATCAATCGCTTTACTATTTAGTCCCGTAACTTTCGTCGACGCCGAGCGCATTGCGGATGCGTCGTCGGGCGAGTGAAGTTCTTGCAAAGGTTAGCCACTTAGCCGTCGGTTTTCCGGACTTGCGTGTTTCAATTTCTACGATATCGCCATTTTTTAATTCGGAGTCAAGCTGCACCATTTTTTTGTTGACAATTGCTCCAGCGGTGTGGTTACCGATTTCTGAATGGATGGCGTACGCAAAGTCTACAGGAGTAGCGCCGACCGGTAGGTCAACCACATCGCCGGTAGGAGTAAATACAAAGATGCGATTACTGAAGAAGTCGTTTCGCATGTCTTCTACGAATTCAGCAGTAGGGGTTTTATCCTTTTGGTAGGTTTGTCCGATTTGTGAAATCCACAAGGGAATTTTTTGAGGGTGGGGTTTTTCACGGCTGGCTTCAATTTCTGCAGGATGCCGCGCTCGCCACGAAAACGGTCGGAAAAGCGCTGGTATGAGCCCGCTAAAGGGTGATGCCGGGGCTTGTACCCCTTCTATCTCATCGTGCTTGTACACTATGTGGGAGGCGATACCGAATTCTGATTCGTGGTGCATTTTGCGGGTACGAATCTGAATTTCCATGATCGTGCCATGGGGCGTGGCAACGGTGGTGTGGAGAGACTGGTAGCCGTTCGGTTTTGGAAAAGCAATGTAGTCTTTAACGCGGCCCGGCAGTGGTCGCCAGAGCTCGTGAATGATACCCAGCGTTCGATAACAGTCCTCGACACTGGCAACAACCACACGCATGGCCAAGAGGTCATAGACACCATTGATGTCCCACTCTTTGCGCTTGAGCTTGTGGTAGAGGGAATACAAGCCTTTAACTCGATATGAAGTATTAAAGTCGAGAAGTTTCACATCAGCTAAGCGCTTCTGGAGAATTTTACGTTCCCGCTCGAGAGCTTCGTTTCCGACACCAAATTTCTGAGCCAAGAGCTTCGCCACTCGCGCGTGCTCGTCGGGGTAGACGTGTGGAAAGGCAAGGTCTTCAAGTTCCTTGCGGATACGTCCCATTCCCAGGCGGTGCGCTACCGGTACATAGATTTCAAGTGTTTCTCGCGCGATTCGTTCTTGTTTCTCTTTGGGCACATGCTCGAGCGTCTGCATGTTATGAAGACGATCGACTAGTTTGATGATAAGTACACGAATATCCTGACTGGTGGCAACAAACAGCTTGCGCAGGGACTCGTTATGTCGGTCGGTGCCGTAGTAGCGTACAGATGAGAGTTTGGTCACACCCTCGACTAGAAAAAGTATCTCATCGCCAAAGTGCTCTTTGATATCGGCGGCAGTGGTCTGCGTATCTTCAACGGTGTCGTGAAGGAGACCGGCCGCAATGGTGCGCGGGGCCATTCCCATTTCTGCAAGCTTTAGACCTACTGCTGCAATGTGGACCATGTAGGGTTCGCCGGAGTACCGCAGGTGGCCCTCATGAGCGTGTTCAGCGAAGCTGTAGGCGTGTTCAATGAGCTCGCTGTCAGCGGGCGAGGCGATGTGAACGTGAGCGATAATTTGTTTAGCGGTAACCATCTACTCATTCTAGAGAGGTGTGCCGCGATTAGCAAGTATGAGCGCGCTAGAAAGATAGATTGGCGGGTACTAGTTACGGACGGGACGCGCCAGCGCGTCCCGTCCGTAACCTAATGCAGTAGTTTGGGTGGCGATTAACCCTTCAAAAGCGCGATGGCTACCTCAATCGTGAGGTCGTCAGTTTTGATGTCGTCGGGAATGCTGATGCGACGGAAGCCTTTCTTTAAATAGCGGCCGGATTTTGATTCGAACACACTGATCATTTTTTTGGTGGTTGGGTTTACCCCGAGTTCTTTGAGGAGCGCTTCGCCTTTGCGCATTTTCTTTGGTTCTTTATAGAGGGCCAAAGCTCGCTCGAGGGTTACGTCATAGGGGTTGTCGGCACCCTTGAGTGATCGGTAGTCACCAGCATGTGCCAGGTAGGGGCCAAACTTTCCCGTGTTAGCTACGATTGGTTCGCCACTCTCTGGATGGGCGCCGAGCGTGCGGGGAAGGAGGAGGAACTTGAGAGCTTGCTCCATGGTGATGGAAGATGGGTCGATGCCGGGTGGTAGAGGTGCGCGCTTCGGTGGGGCTACTTTTGGTTGTTTCGGCGACTTTACGCCCTTAACCTTCTTAATTTTTTCTGGGGTGGTGCCGAGCTGTAGGTATGGTCCGTATTTTCCATTCATCACAAATATGGGAAGGCCGGTTTCCGGATCTAAGCCAAGTGGATCTTCGGGTTTTAATTCGCTCCCGTCAATGAGTCGGGCCCCGTCACAGTCGGGGAAGCGGTCACAGGAAAGGAAAGTACCATTGCGACCAAGTTTAATCACCATTGTGCTGCCGCACTTCGGGCAGGGAAATTTCTTTGGACCAGCTCCTAGGTTCGTAAGCTTTTCGATATGTTCCTTGCTCGCGACGTCCTTTTGGAAGGGACCATAAAATTCTGTGAGGGTGGCACGGTAGGTGCGGGTGCCTTCGGCTATGCCGTCGAGCTGGTCTTCCATTTCACTAGTAAAAGTGTCGCTGATGTAATCTGCAAAGTGCTGTTCGAGGAATGAGGAGACCACATCCCCGGTATCTGTAGGAATGAGGGTTCGGCCTTCTTTAACTACGTAGCCTCGGTCAGTAATCGTCTTCATGATGGAGGCGTAGGTGGACGGACGACCGATGCCTCGCTTCTCGAGTTCCTTAATTAGCCCAGCTTCCGTATAGCGACCGGGTGGTTGAGTAAATTTATCTTCAATTGAAAGAGCTTTCAATGAAAGAGCGTCACCCTCTTTGAGAAGGGGAACTTCGGTATCTTCACCACGGGCACGCGGGTCGGCCCGGAGCCAGCCGTCATAAATGACGCGTGAGCCGTGGACTTCAAAGTCCGGAATGGTGTCTGTGGTGCCGGTGACGTTCGCACTAATGCGCGTGCGCTTGAGGCGGGCTTCGCTCATTTGTGAGGCAATCGTCCGTGCCCAGATGAGTTCATAGAGGGCCTTCTGGTCCCCAGTGGCACCAGCGTGTTTCGTAAATGCACGGGTCGGGCGTATGGCTTCGTGGGCTTCTTGGGCAGACTTGCTCTTAGTTTTGTACTGTCGAGGTGATACGTAGTCTTTGCCGTATTCTTTAGCCACGAGCGCAATAATATCTTTCTGCGAAACCTGACTTAAGGTGGTTGAGTCAGTACGCATGTAGGTAATGTGCCCGGCTTCGTAGAGTTTTTGGGCGGCACCCATTGTGCGTGACGGAGAAAAGCCAAGGCGGGTTGAGGCTGTCTGCTGGAGGGTGGAGGTGGTAAACGGGGCGCGGGGGAGTCGAGCCGCTTCGGTTTCCTTTATTTCTCGGATAATCCAGTCGTGCTTTTCTCCCACGGTTTTGATGCGTTCAGCTTCGCTGCGCTCTTTTGGTTCGAAGCTACAGGTAAAGAGGAGTGGAGTTCTTTTGCTCGTGAGGGTGTCAGCGGTCAGTACGAAAAATGCTTCGGGAACAAATTCACGAATCTGCCGCTCGCGCTCCATTACAATGCGGAGCGCAGGTGACTGCACGCGCCCGGCCGACAAGCCGTAGCGCACTTTTTTCCAGATCAGACCCGAGAGGTCATAGCCGACAAGACGATCCAGTACGCGCCGAGCTTCCTGGGCCTCTTTAAGATTAAGATCCAGATCACGGGGCTGCTGTACGGCCTTTGTTACTGCTTCTTCGGTGATCTCATTAAAAACTACCCGCTTGAGGTTATCGTTGGCGTCCTTGATGAGTTCAGCGACGTGCCAGGCAATGGCTTCTCCTTCGCGGTCGGGGTCGGATGCGAGGAGTACTTCACTCGCCGACCGAGCGGCGGCCTTCAGTCCGGCAATCACCTTTTCTTTGCCGGGCGAGACAATGTAGCGCGGCACGAAACCACCATCAACATCGACGGCGTCGTTGTTGCTCTTGGGGAGGTCGCGGACGTGACCGATTGAAGACATTACCCGGTAGCCGGGGCCCAGGTACTTTTCAATCGTCTTCGCCTTCGCGGGCGACTCTACAATAACAAGGGTATTTTTCTTTGTGCTCGTAGCCATAAGTTCCGTAACAAATACTAGCTTTAGCCCAGTGTGTCAAATAATAACCGTAAAAACGAGGTAATCGTATGGTAAATATAGTGCCTAAATTAAACGTTTTTGCGAGCCGCAGCCAAGACGGGCTGATCCAGGGTTTTAGCGTAGGGAGCGGTACATATGTATATTGCAGGTAATGTGTCCCGCAATCTCCATCATCATCAGAAGAGTGGTGGCTTCGCTCGTCGGGAGCCCAAGAAGCCGAATGAGTTCATCACGGTCCCTGGGCTCCGAGAGGAGTTCGAGGACTTTCATCTCGGTCGGGGTGAGGTCTAGACGGAGCGTGGTCGGCCGTTCTTCCGGAGTAAAGCCGAGGGCATAGAGGAGGTCTTCTGGCGATGTAACAGGAGTAGCGCCCAGTTTTAAAAACTGATGAACACCGTGGGAGTTATTTGAAAAGATATTACCGGGCACAACCAGGAGGTCGCGGTTGTAGTCCACGGCCATCCTGGCAGTTATAAGAGTGCCTGATTTCTCGCTTGCTTCAATCAGTAGGGTGGCTCGTGCGAGGCCGGCCATAATGCGGTTACGTTGTGGGAAGGTCCACTGGGCAGCGCCCATATCGGGCGGGTATTCGGAAAGAAGCCCGCCGCCACTTGCAACGATTTTCCGCGCCAGAGTACGATGGCGGGCTGGATACATAACGTTATTGTGAAGACCGCTCCCCGGTACGGCCATTGTATAGAGGCCGGCAGCGAGCGCTGCCTCATGCGCCAGTCCGTCAACGCCCAGTGCAAGTCCTGAGACGATACCAATCGGGTAGCCCGAAAGCCCGCTTATAAGGTAATCAATTACTTGCTTGCCGTAGGTGCTGTAATTACGCGAGCCAACCACGGTGAGGAGGATGAGGTCGTCTGCGGGCACGGCTCCTTCTACCCATAATGACTTCGGAGGCTGGGGAATCTCCCGCAAAGGAGAGAGTGAGGCGGGAAACGCCGCTGGCAAAAGCTCGGTAGGGGTCGAGTAGACCATTAGTTTTAATTGTAGCATTTAGGGTTTTCATTTCTCGTGTATAATCTTCACTGTCTCTTTTAGTATTCAAAACCCCTTCGTACCATGCTCGATATCAAATTCATCCGCGAAAATGCCGACCTCGTAAAAGAGGCGGCTCGCAAGAAGAAAATAAAAATTGATATTGATCGACTGCTGGTCGTTGATGATGAGCGCCGTGCCATCATGGGTGCGGCCGAAGGGAAGAAAGCTGAACAGAATAAGGTTTCTGAAGGCATTCAAAATGCCGACCCGACCCGACGTGAGGCGTTAATCGCAGAGATGCAGGTACTGAAGGCCACCATTGCTACTGACGAAGAGAAGCTCAAAGGGGTTATGGAAGAGTGGCATGCACTCATGCTTCAGGTGCCAAACATCCCTGATATGTCGGTTCCAGACGGCGACAGTGATGCTGATAATATCGAGATCAAGACCTGGGGCGAGCAGACGCAATTTCCCTTTACACCACTCGATCACACCGAACTCATGACCCGCCACAAGATGGTGGACTTTGAACGGGGGACTAAGGTGCACGGGTTCCGTGGCTACTACCTTATGGGTGACGGGGCACGTCTTTCATGGGCCATTTGGAATTACGCCAATGAATTCTTCCAGGCTAAGGGTTTTGATCCGCTCCTCGTGCCATCAATTGTGCGCAAGAGTAACCTCTATGGCACCGGTCATTTGCCTAACGATGCTGACGACGTCTACCGCACCCAGGACGACGATTATTTGATAGGTACGAGTGAGGTGCCAACCATGGGCTTTTTCTCTGACGAGGTGCTTGAGGCCTCACAGTTTCCGATTAAGTTCCTCGCGTTTTCACCATGCTACCGTCGGGAAGCGGGCAGTCACGGAAAGGACACTAAAGGTCTTATTCGCGTGCACGAATTCTTTAAAGTTGAGCAGGTGGTGCTGTGTGAAGCTTCGCACGAAGAAAGTGTAAAGTGGCACGAGACTATTAACAGAAATACGGAAGAATTCATTGAATCACTCGGTGTTCCATACCGTACAGTGCTCAACTGTGGAGGCGATCTCGGCCAAGGTCAGGTAAAAAAATACGACATTGAACTGTGGGTTCCTGGTGAACAGAAGTACCGTGAGATTAGTTCGGCCTCATATTTCCACGACTTCCAGACGCGCCGCTTTAATATTCGCTACCGCGATGAGGGGGGCAAGATGCGCTACGCGCACTCGCTTAACTGTACCGCTATTCCAACACCTCGTATCTTGGTATCGCTCGTTGAGAACTTCCAGCAGGCGGATGGGACGGTAAGGGTGCCAGAGGTGCTCCAGAAGTACATCGGCAAGGCCCAACTGGGGTAGTTCCCCTGGGACCGGTCTAGGGAAGGAAATCCGCGCCGTACGGGGCGGCTTTCCGTCTATACGTGATACCATACTACGCATGAACAAAGTCGCTACCCACAAACGCCCGAGCCTGGGCCCGCTCGAGAAGCCACCAAAAAAGCGTTTTGTGTTATCACCTAACGCTAAGGTGATTGTTCGACATGTAGCTATCGGCGTTACAGTGCTTTCGGTGGTGGCGCTGACCATATCTGCAATCTGGTACGGGACGCGCGTGAGCTCGCTGACCATCGCTAGTGTTACCGCCGCCGGAGGCGAAACAATTGATGCAGAAGAAGTCCGTTCTCGCGCCGAAGGGGTGCTTGATGGTACCTACGGTAAAATTATTCCTCGGCGTTTCTCATGGTTTTACCCACAAGCCGACATGCTTGCTGCAGTAGGTCAGGTTGAGCGTATTCGTGATGTGGTCATTCAACGATCTTCGCAGACGAGTCTGCATATAAGCTACGGTGAGCATATGCCGTTTGCGCTCTGGTGTGATGAAGCAGTAGCTCCGATTACAACTGATACGTGTTTGTTTATCAACGAACGTGGTTACGCCTTTGCGCACGCGCCTCAGCTCGAGGGCGGGAGTTTTGTTCGCTACCGCAGTCCCGGCACAACGCCAGAAATAGGCAAGGAAGTTATGGGCTTTGATTCATTTTGGAATACGGTGAGTTTTACTGAGCTGCTCGCCTTTGATGGATTATATGTATCATCGGTAGAGATCGATGCGGCAAGCGATGTGTATTACGGCCTTACAACCGGCGGTGAGCTACGTGCCGCGCTTGCAGACCCAGCCGCTCAGGTAGCTGATAACTTGCGGACGATTTTACGGTCAGATGAATTTACTCACCTGCGTGATGAATCGTTTTATTATATTGACCTCCGTTTCGGAAATAAAGTTTATGTGAGCGAGACTAATCCCGATCTATTGGCTAGCGCACTGGCGTCAAGTACAGCCACTACTACGGATGACACCATGGCAACAAAAAGAGTACCAGAGAATGAAGAGGCAACGCTCAATCCGACCGCTACAGAAATCGCAGAGTAAATGTACATCTATAAAAACATCCGCTCTGGAGCGCCGGATCTGCTTTATGCTATTTAGTAAGGTTGCTTTAGAAGACCTTCGCGAGTGAGGAAGGCTTGATGGCTAGGGTGCATCATCTCTGGCGGTGTATCGAAAAATTCGACGGCGCTTGATTCGTCAGTGGTGGTGGGTTCGCCGCTAACTATTTCTACTTCAAGTACTATACTAATGCTGTGACGTGGATCGGTTGGGGAAAGGTCGTCATCCATAATCTCACAGGCCCCGATAGTGCGAACAATACGAACATCGACACCAAGTTCTTTAATCGCAATTCTACTGGCCGCTTCAGCAATTGTCTCTTTGAATCGAATCCCGCCTCCAGGCATGTGCCAGAAATGTTCGTAAGGAGGAATACTTCGCTTCGTGAGAAGCATCTTTCCGTGTGCCTCTTGAATTACCATGTCAACGCAGATCCGGGGGACTGTGTTGAAAATAAATGTATACTCTTCGTCTGAAATCCAAGCCATGCCTAAAAAGCGTATTTGATTGGTGCATCATAGTACACCCTATAGGTACTGTCGAGAAAAGGGTTGAATAGGGACCTCTAACCGCTTGCTTTTTATCACTTACACCGTACAGTACCAGCATGAACTTTTGGCAGAAACTACCAGCACCGTTTCTTGTTGTTGCGCCGATGGCGGATGTTACCGATGCGCCCTTCCGCCGGATGATTGCAAAGTATAGTGCGCACACACGAACCGACGGCACGACCGGCGGTCCGGATGTAATGTGGACAGAATTTGTAGCGGCCGACGGCCTTGCTCGTGCTACGCCTGAAGGTAAAAAGAAGCTGATGGCTGATCTCATATACACGCATGAAGAGCGGCCGATTGTGGCGCAGCTTTTTAGTAGCGATGAAGGACATATGGAGTATGCGGCGGCACTTTGTCGTGAGCTTGGGTTTGACGGGGTGGATATCAATATGGGCTGTCCGGACCAGTCAATAGAAAAGCAGGGGTGTGGAGCGGCGATGATTAAATCGCCAGCGAAAGCGGCCGCAATAATTGAAGCTGCGAAACGTGGCGCGAAGATGGGGGCAGACGACGGTATTCCCGTTTCTGTGAAAACCAGACTTGGGTACAACCATGATGAAGTCGATACTTGGATACCGCATCTCCTCGCGCACGCGCCGGCGGCACTTACCATTCATGCCCGCACGCGTAAAGATTTGAGTAAGGTTCCGGCTCGGTGGGAGCGGGTCAGAGCCGCCGTATTACTTCGCGATCGTCTGGGGGTACCGACCCGCATCATTGGTAATGGGGATGTGCTTTCGCGCGAAGATGGGGAAGCAAAGCTCATGGCTAGTGGGGCCGATGGGGCTATGGTGGGACGGGCGCTCTTCGGGAATCCGTGGTTCTTCCATCCTACAAAACGTCTGCCGACTCGCCTGCTTGCACTTCCGACGCACGGGGTAAACCGGGACACCATCATAGCGAACGATACCAGTGCAGAAGGGGTGGAGTACGTGACACTTGAAGAGCGCCTGCGCGCACTCGTTGAGCACTCCAGGCTGTTTAAAGAGTTGCTACCATTTAAAAACTTTGCCGTTATGAAAAAGCACTACAAGGCTTACGTTGGTGGGTTTCCGGGAGCTGTGGATTTACGAGCGGAGCTGATGACCAAAGAATCATTGGTCGAAATTGAAGAGACTGTCAACGCTTTTTTGTCACAAGTCGCCTGACCAGCGGCTTTGTGTATACCGGCACTCACGCAGTGCCAGATAACCTGATACACTAGACAGTGATGAGCGAAGTGCTACACGCGAATATTTTCTTTTTAATTGCGAGTATCGCCACTCTCGTTTTCTGCGTCTTCGTGTGCGTTATACTCTTTCATGTGTATAGGATTACACAGTCTCTAAGGAAGATAATTGAACGTATCGAAGAGGGCAGTGTGAACATCGCCGAAGACGTCGCTTCAGTGCGTTCATTTATGCAGGGCGGAGTAGCTCGTGTATTTGGTTTTTTTGGTGGTGTTCCGCGCAGTTCTTCACGGAAAAGGAAGGGTGCACCAGCAGCTGAGGAAGATGATGAATAATGGGTAGTCAGTTGTGAACATTATTTTTTAACTCATTTCTTATGGCCACAGCAAAGAAGAAAATCGACAGTATGAGCACTTCAGAAAAGGTCGGGATTGGTGCGGGTATAACTGCTGCCGCTGTAGCGGCCGCTGGTGCGTACTTCCTTTACGGCAGTAAGGATGCGCAAAAGAATCGAAAGAAGGTGGCTGGGTGGGCGGAAGATGCCAAGAAGGAGGTACTGAAGGGTATTGAGAAGGCCAAGAATATGACAGAGGAAGACTACAAAGAACTGATTGAAAAAGCTGCGCGCGCGCAGGCTGAAATTAAGAAAATTTCGAAGGCCGACCTCGCTAACTTCCAGAAGGAGATGAAGGCGGGCTGGAAGGTGATTGCTAAAAACGTGGTGAGTGGAGCTGCGGCCGCCAAGCGGGTGATGCCCGACAATGGTAAAACCCCTACAAAGTCTGCCGCTAAGGCCGGAGCGACTGCCAGAAAGGCAACAGCGAAAGCTGCTCCTAAAGCAGCTCCTGCCAAGAAAGTAGCGGACAAAATTGCTAAAGTAGCTCCACCAGAAAAGAAGTCAGTGTCCAAAAAAAGCTAAAGTGCACTCACTGCGCACAGCAAAACACCGCTCTTTTGAGCGGGGTTTTGCTACTATGTAGGCATCTATGATGCGTCGCGTTGTATTATGGTTTTTTATAGGGAAGATCTCCCTGGTTGTTTTATGTGCACTCGCGCTGTCGGCTTATGCAGTGGTAGCGTCACTCCATCTCTATGGTCCAGTGGCCCACCCTTCGCCAGTCTTTCACATTGACGCCGCAGCGCCTGAACTTACTGCCGCCCGTTCGTATGTGGTGTTTGATGCGGTTACAGGTGCAATTCTGGCCGAGCACGATGCGGACACGGCCTATCCGATTGCGTCGGTGACCAAATTGCCGGCCGCAGCGCTGGCTGAAGTTGTGGTTCCGCTGGAGGCAACCACTACGCTCACGTGGAGTGATGTGGAAGCGGAAGGACGGGCTGGAAAGCTAGAGCCCTTTCAAGAGTACACCTACCGAGAACTGCTCTTCCCGCTACTTCTCGAATCTTCAAATGATGCCGCCGCCGCCTATGAGCGTGAGTACGAAAATATTCTTCTTATTGCTATGAACGAAATGGCAACGACCTACGGGGCTACCCGAACCCGCTTTTCGGATGTTTCAGGACTTTCTGCAGATAATGTTTCTTCTGCTCGTGACCTGGCCCTCATTACCACCCGGCTCTACGCCGAACACCCGTTTGTTTTTGATATTACAACCCTTACCCAGTACATTGGTCCTTACACAGGTTGGGTGAATAATAATCCGGTAGCGAGTGAGTCCGGATATCTGGGTGGAAAGCATGGTTATACCGAAGCCGCCGGCCGGACGATTGTCGCCCTCTTTGATGAGCCGTTTGTAGCCGGCCGGCGGCAACTGGGCTACGTCATTTTGGGGAGTGCTAATTTGAAGGCAGACATGTCCACCTTGCGTTCTTTTGTGGCCGCAAACGTGCGTTTTGAATAATTTGATATACTACTGCGCATGTCATCACCAGGAGCTCTATATCGTAAATACCGCCCGCAGTCATTTGAAGAGGTGCGTGATCAAGATCATATTATTCGCGTGCTGGAAGGGGCGCTCAAGAAAAAAGAAATTCCCCATGCGCTCCTGTTCTCCGGCACGCGTGGGACGGGTAAGACCACTATGGCGCGGTTGTTTGCTGATGCCCTCGGTACGAGCGACCTCGACCTCTACGAAATCGACGCTGCGTCTAATCGTGGTATCGACGATATCCGTGAACTACGCGAAGCTGTCCATACCGTACCGTACGAATCTAAGTACAAGGTGTATATCATCGATGAGGTGCACATGCTCACCAAGGAAGCCTTCAATGCGCTCTTAAAGACTCTTGAAGAACCGCCAGCCCATGTCATTTTTATTCTCGCCACCACCGAAGAAGAAAAGCTTCTTGATACAATCAAGTCTCGCTGCCAAGTATTCCGTTTCCGCTCACCATCGCGCGCTGTCCTCGCTACAACGGTGACCGACATCGCGCGCAAGGAGGGCTTCGTCCTTGCGCCGGATGCCGCTGATCTGATCGCGGTTGCTGCTGACGGCTCATTCCGTGACGCCCTTGGCATTACTCAAAAGGTCATTCTCGCCTCGGGCGATACGATTGGAAGTGCCGATGAAGTAGCGGCGATTATTGGTGCGCCTCGGGTGGCTCTTCTTTTGCGGTTAATGAAAGGTCTAGCAGAAAGAAATACGGCTGAAGCGCTCGATGCCGTTTCCGACGCAGCGGCAGCACACGTCGATATGCAAATGTTTGTGCGGCTATTTCTTGAACATGTTCGTGCCGTACTGCTTCTTCGTCACATACCGAACGACGAGTCCACCGTACTTGCGTCGTTTGGCGAACAAGCCCGCATGACTATCGTCGCGCTTTCAAAAGCAACCGGGTCTCCGCTTAATTCGCACCTCTTGCTCCGCTTTCTGGAAGCTGCGGATCAGGTAGCACGATCACCCATACCGGCGTTACCGCTCGAGCTTGCGATAATTGATGTGACCGCAAAAAATTAGCTCATGGAAATCTTTTTAATTCGACATGGTCAGACCGACGGTAACCGTGCCTGGCGTCATCAGCACGCCAATACTCGCCTTAACGACGTTGGTCTAGCGCAGGTAGCTAAGGTGCTTGATGCTGTGGCGGTCATTGAACCAACGCACCTAGTGACAAGTACAAATTTACGTGCGGTCGAGACTGCACGGGCGATTGCGGAGAGTACTGGTCTCATTCCGGAGACGTCGCCACTGTTTGAAGAATTGCGCCGCCCTACCGAAATTATCGGACGCCGTTTTATTGGACTTGAAACGTTTAAATATCTCACTGGCTGGTTTTACGGCGCCTCATACGGTGATGGGGAAACGTACGGCCAGTTCATTGAGCGCCTATGGGCCTCGCGCCAATTTCTCGAATCGTACCCTAAAGACGCACGGGTAGTAGTGGTCTCCCATTCGGTGTTTATAAACTTTTTTGTAGAATACCGCTGCCGTACGAAGCGTATGGGTTTACTCCAAGCCTTGTGGCGCTTCGTGCGGATTATGCGCCATAAGAACACCGGGGTGACGCACTTACGCTTTGCTCCTCAAGAGGGAAAAGGAAAGTGCACATGGAATGTACTTTCCCACGGACGGAGTGCCCACCTCAAGCCTTGAGTTTTTGCTATTTTCTGGCACTATAGTGCCACCAGAAGAGGGAGGTGGGGTGTGGTTGAAACGGCCGGACAAATGTTTGGAATCATTGCCGATTCGTCTAATGGTAGGACTCTGGTTTCTGGTACCAGCTATTGGGGTTCGAGTCCCTGATCGGCAGCACGAGAGTTAAAAGCGCCTGTGTGCGCTTTTTCTCGTGCTGCCGATCAGGCGCAGCTTTTCAAAGAAAAGCGTGGCGCGGACTCGAAGCCTGATTGAGAATAATTTGTGACGATAGGAAACAAATTATCCAATCAGGATACTGAAACTGTAAGTTTCGAGTCCCTGATCGGCAGCAGCCATGTGAGACCTATCTAGGTCTCCAAACGAGCTATATTTTGCAACGTATTCTAAAGATGAGTCATGGACTCGAGCTTTTGCTAAATCTACTCAAAATCAAATAGCATTATTTTGAGCCATGTAATCGTTTCATGTCCTAGACTCATCAAGTGTGTCAAAAGATTGTGTTTGCTATAATGACTATTATGAAATTACTTGCTGAAATTAGTGAAGGTACACTTGGGTTAAGTGATCAGTTTGAACTACTTGGATCCGAATATCAGCTCCGTAAGAGTGCTCGAGTAATATTACTTAACCAAGATGGTCAAATGGCTACCCAGTATCTAAAGACCTATACATACCACAAGCTACCAGGTGGTGGTGTTGATGCAGGTGAGTCTATCGAAGATGCACTAAAAAGGGAGGTAAAAGAAGAGGTGGGTTGTGACTGTACCATCATTCGCCCTGTTGGTATGACGATCGAATATCGAAATAAATATAAGCTACTCCATATATCGTATTGTTACGTTGCTGAAGTGATTGGTGAAATTGGAGAACCTGCACTAGAAGAAGGGGAGATTGAGGAGGGTCACGAAACGCTCTGGCTTCCGCCGAAAGAAGTGTTAGCGAAAATGAAGACAGATACACCCGGAAAGTTTGAAGGACACTTTATTTTGAAAAGGGAGATTAGTTTTTTGGAGGAGTACTTGAAGTCCAGTAATTAAATATTTTATGAATAAGAAATTTTCTAAGTTAGTCAAGGGAGATAAGGTGGCTGTCCTTTCACCAAGCTTCGCTGCACCAGGACGATTTCCCGATGTATACAAACTTGGACTCGAGCGACTAGAAACAGTCTTCGGTTTAGTGCCGGTTGAGTATCCTACTACTGCTAAACTTGGTGCTTCAGCAGAAGAACGTTCAGCTGATCTTATTGCTGCATTTCAAGATCCTGCAATCAAAGCGGTAATCGCCACGATTGGGGGAGACGACCAGGTGACATACATAAAGAATCTCCCCGCTGAACCATTTGTAAATAATCCTAAGCCGTTTTTTGGATACAGTGATAACTCACATTTTTGTAATTTTCTTTTCTTGAATGGTATTCCGTCATACTACGGTGGTTCACTCTTTACGCAATTTGCTATGCAAGGAGAAATGGATGAGTACACTGTTAAGTATATTAAGCATGCATTGTTCGAAGAAGATGAGTTTGAATTAATTGCATCTGAAACGTATAACGACCAAGGGCTTGATTGGGATGACGCGTCTCTTTTGAAGACAAAAAGACAACATTGGTTAAATGAAGGATTTATCTGGAACGGTAATAAAAATACCGAAGGTTATTTGTGGGGTGGGTGTGTCGAATCGGTAGATGAAATGCTTCGTCACGGAGTACAGATTCCTACTTTAGAACAGTTTGAGTACATTGTACTTATGCTCGAAACATCTGAAGAAATACCATCTGCAGATTATGTATTTAGAGTATTTCGTGCACTCGGTGAGCGAGGTATTTTAGCGCGAGTACAAGGAGTGTTAGTAGGTCGAGCTAAAGCGTGGGAATTTGATAAACCGAACACACCTGAGCTGAAAGCAGAGTATCTCAAGCAACAGCAGGAGACAGTGATGCGAGCTGTGCGACAATACAATACAGAGATTCCAGTGATCCAGAACATGAATTTTGGTCATACAGACCCACAGATTCCAATGCCGTATGGCGGTAAAGTACGAATTGATGGCTTAAATAAAAGGATCTTTGCTCAATTTTAATTATGACCAGTTAAGGGCGACCGAGAGGGGTTCGAGTCCTCGTCCGGCAGCAGTCATGTGAGACAGACCGTGTCTCCTAAAATCGCTATATTTTGCAATGTAGTTTCAGAACGAGTCATGGGCTCGAACTTTTGTGTTTTTCGCTGAAATTAGAAAAAGCTTATTTTAAGCCACTATCTTAGTTCGAGTCCTAGATGGGGGGGTTTTTATGTTTATACAGTAAAAAAGCCCGATACCTTTTGAGGGGTAGTCAACACGTGCGTAGCACGAGTTGCTTGAAATAAGTCCTTAAAATCAGCTGAAATCGTATATGGTATTGAAATAATTAGAATAAAATGTATACTGCGATTACGACCCTGATCAAGTCGTACTAAACCTTTGAAAAGGAGATCTCCAATGAATGATCAGTTCCTTCAAACTGTCAGAGCAACACCGACTGCTGTGTCTACCAGCTTCGTCTTGGACGATGACGGCAACCAGATTCCGCTGCCCACGTTTGACCTGTCGTACGTGGTCGAGCAGATCCTTCTCGACGAGAAGAAAGCCGGCAAGTCCACTCTCACCGAAGAGCGTGTGAACGATTGCGTACGAAAGTACCGCAACTACCTCGCTCTGGCGAAGATGTACCGCGGCGTCCCGCTCATGCCCTGCCACGATATCGATCTGGTCTGGCATCAGCATGTCCTCAACACCCGTCAGTACGCCGAGGACTGTCAGGACTACTTCGGCTACTTCCTTCACCACAATCCGGCAATGCCGACACAGGAAGTCGCCACGCGTTCGGGCGAGCTCTACGTGAAGCACTTCGGCCGCGAAGTCGGTTACGAAAACCGCTGCGTGGTCATGTGCTGTTGCACGGACACCTGAAACGCTCAGGTGGTGACAAACTTCGAATCGCCGGCTTCGGTCGGCGATTTTCTTTTTAGTTTGTGCTAAAGTGATTTCAATACTATGTCTAATAAAAAAAACCGTTATATAACCACGACGTTACCTTATGTTAATGATAAGCCCCATATTGGATTTGCACTAGAGATTGTGCAGGCTGATACATTGGCCCGTTATTGGCGCATGATGGGCCATGAGGTTTTTTTTAGTACTGGTACTGATGAGCATGGTCAAAAAATTGCTCAAAAAGCTGATGAGCTTGGAGAAGTTCGACAAACGTACGTTGATCGGTATGCTGCTACTTTTAATGAGCTTAGGGGAGTGCTCAATCTTTCTTATAATGCTTTTATTCGTACTACAGACGCACAGCATATCTCAGCGGCGCAGGAGATTTGGCGACGTTGTGATGCGAAGGGTGATATTTATAAAAAAAAATACACTGGGCTCTATTGTGTTGGTTGCGAACTATTCTATAGAGAATCTGAGCTTGATCCAAATAAGTGTTGCCCCATTCATTTAAAACCTGTTGAAGAAGTGGAAGAAGAAAATTACTTCTTTAAACTTTCCAATTATCAAGCTCAATTGACGGAGTATCTACAAGATGAGGTGCGAACTCTGCCTGACTGGCAGCGAAAGTGGGCTTTAGATTTTGTTAAGGGAGGTCTCGAAGACCTCTCTATTTCACGGCACACAAGTCGGATGGATTGGGGGGTGCCTGTACCTGATGATAGTGAGCATGTAATGTATGTATGGTTCGATGCACTGACTAACTATATCTCTACACTTGGTTGGCCTGAGGAAGGCGGGGAATTCAAAAAGTTCTGGATTAATGGTGACGTACTACAAATGGCTGGCAAGGATCAGCCCCGCTTTCAGTCGATTATTTGGCAGGCTATGCTCATATCAGCTGGCTTAAAGCAGACTGATGTTATTTTCTATCATGGTTTCATCAACAGTGGCGGGCGCAAAATGAGCAAGAGTCTCGGCAACACCATTTCACCATATGAGATGGTTGAGAGATACGGTACAGATGCGACTCGCTATATTCTTCTGCGTCACGTACATCCGGTTGATGACTCTGATTTAACTTGGGAGAAGATGGATGAGTATTATACGGCAAACTTAGTGAATGGACTTGGTAACCTTACTGCTCGGATTATGAAAATGGCAGAAACCTATCTCGAGGGCAAAATTGAAAAGCGGCAGATTGAACAGTTTCCAGAGGAATACCTCACAGCACTCAATACTTATAACTTTCAAGCAGCCTGCGACTTTATCTGGAGCAAGGTGCAATACCTCGATGAGCGAATTACTGAAACAGAACCGTTTAAGCTAGTTAAAGATGATAAACCAGCAGCACAAAAAATTATTTCTGAGCTTGTCAGTAGTCTTTTTTACATAGGGATGTTATTACAACCAATTATTCCAGAAACCAGTACTATAATTACGAAAGCAGTTTTAAAAAATCAAAAACCACAAAATCTTTTTACTCGCCTTGAGTCCTAGAAATTGTCGCTAGCAAAGCCATTGCTTGGTCTTTTGAAAGAGTAGAAATATAGCCATTCATAGAACGCGTCTCGTGCTAGCTGCGGTCCGTTCGAGTCCTCGTCCGGCAGCAAATAACCATTGTTATAATCCACTTATGGATATGCTGTATTCGTTACTTATGGCTTTTATTGCGACGATATTTTTGGTTATTGGAAACTTAGCAATGGTGGAACCTAAAAGAAATACAGTTATTATTCTTTTCGTCGTATCTTTAATTGGGTTTTTTCTCCTATCTTATTTCTTTAAGATATCAGAACTATTAATGAATTTCATCTGAAGAAGGCGAGTGGGTGGTGGTTAAGATATAAAAGTTATCCTTGCACACGATTGAGTCAGTAGTTCTAAATTATTTCAGCGCTATAATTACCTCTATGACAATAAATCCTTGGATTAATTTTAACGGCAATGCTGAAGAAGCGTTTACCTTCTACCAATCGGTATTTGGTGGGGAATTCTCTAAAATAATTCGTTTTAAAGAAATCGCTACGCCCGAATTCCCGGTTGCTGAAGTAGACGCGCGCAAAATAATGAAGATTGTATTACCGGTAGGCGGCAACACACTCGTCGGGAACGATGTACCGGAATTTATGGGGAAGGTAAATGAAAACGAAAACCGTAGTAAAATCCAGGTAGCGGCAAATGATATAGATGAAGCAGAGAAAATTTTTAACGCACTTTCGGAGGGTGGACAGGTGGAGCTACCACTTGATGTGAGTTCAGAAGGCGCTGCTTTCGGAATGTTTAGAGACAAGTATGGTATTGAATGGGTTGTGGAATTTGACCCCAGTACCTAGGGCTGGGACTGTTCAAACATCGCACTCGATAGCCATTTTTCGAATTTTGCTATACTTGCTTTATGAAGGCGAAAACAGCTAATGAAGTGAAAAAATTCCAAGATATTCCCAATGTAGGTCCGGCCATGGCAAGAGATTTTGCTATTTTAGGCTTGAAAGCCCCAAAGGATTTAGTTCTAAAGGACCCACTGAAACTCTACAAAAAAATGTGTACTATAAGAGGCGTACGTCAGGACCCGTGTGTTCTTGATACCTATATGGCCGCCATTGATTTTATGAATGGCGCGCCTTCTTGTCCGTGGTGGAGCTACACTAAAACGAGGAAGAAGGAGTATCCTAATCTTTAAGGTATACTTTTCCGATGGAAAGTCACTTCGAAAGAGAGAGAGCGTTTACCATTAAAGTCCCGCAGGAAGGCGACGAGATTTCCCTGGCGCCAATGCATATCCAGGCGTGGAAAGAGACTTATATCGTGCCAGAATCTGGACTCACAGGAGAGTCTATCGATACGATGCTGGCACATCTTTTGGCGGATACGACATACCGAAAGAATGTAATCAATGAATCTCTTACGAGCCCAAATGTAGTACTGTATCGTGTTGTTAAGAATGGCGCAGGAGAAATAGTGGGATTTCTTCATGGCACCAAAAACGAATCGTATAACGAGCTCGAAGCAATTTATCTCCTGAATGAAGCCAAAGGTTCGGGGGTGGGCGGAAAACTTATGGAGGAATTTCTGAATTGGGCCGATGGCGATACGCCATGTCGTTTGGAAGCTTTTGCTTTTAACGACCCTGCTATCGGCTTTTATGTACGATACGGTTTTAAGAAAACTGATACCAAACTGCCGCCCTATAAGGGTCTTTCCGTAATTGAAATGGTGCGACCGGTCGATGGTGGTTAGCTAGGTATTCGAGAACATGCGCTCCGGAAGCCGTAAGCTTCGCCTAGGAGAGTCCTAGGCGAAGCTTACGAAGCTTATCTTCAGGAGTACCAAGACGCTGTCTTAGTGTGGCGAGATGAATACTTACAATTATACTGGACCGGAGTATACTTGTTAGGTATGAACATTAAAAAATTATTTGACTACTCGCAACCACTAGTAGCCGCTACCACGCTATTTATTGTAGCGCTCTGTGCTATCGTCCTCTATACCACCTGGGTGGTGTACGACATCTCCTTGTCTCGAGATACGGTTGCGGTAACTGGCTCGGCGAAAGAAGCCGTTGTGGCTGATTTTGGCCGGCTGGTAATCAATTTTGAGACTAAGACTGATCTGACGGATCAGACAGCGGGCACCGAGCGAATGGCGGCTGCAGTGGATAAGGCGCTGTCATATTTAAAAGAGGAGGGGTTAACAGAGTACGAAACCCCGGCTGGAACTGTTAATGCAGATTTCTTTTACCCACAAAACAGCCCACCGGTGCAAACCGGATTTACTATCGTGCGGAGTGTTACGGTCCGCAGTAGTAAATTAGAAAAATTGACCGTGCTCGCCAATAATATGAGTCCACTTTCTGGAGCGGGGTATACGGTTGCTTCGGGAGGTCTCGAACTGACCTATTCTCAATTAGATGACATGCGAGTGAAGCTCCTTTCCCGTGCTATCCGCGACGCAACTGACCGCGCGAATGCGATTGCTGCAGAATCGGGACGAACCGTTGGTCTGCTTAGAGCCGCTACGGGTGGAGTAGTGCAGGTGTTGCCGCTCGGTGGGGTGGAAATTAGTGATTATGGGACATACGACACAGTTAGCCTGAATAAGGAGGTGATGGTCACCGTTCGGGCTACTTTTGCCCTTGAGTAATGATATCGGGAATCTGAAGTCTCTGGGGCAGGTATGCATGAGAGAATTTCTTCTACCTGCTTTTTCTAGTAGTTGAGTACGGGCAGAAATTCAGAGGCGCGCATGGTTTTTCGTGGTATATCTCTCTGGCTGCGATAATGGCAAGCTATGAAGGATGTTTGAAGTGTTACATTATTTAAATATGTTTGAGTCAGAAATAAAGAAATTTATTGAAGATTTAGCGCAGCAACCGCTTACCCCATACGTTATAAATCCGTGGGATTATTCTCGTTCTGGGAATAAACTGAGACGAGGCAATCTCTTTGGCTATTTTATGAAGATGTATACGCTCAACCCGAAGGTTCTGCTTGTGGGTGAGGCTCCCGGATATCGTGGAGTTGGGAGGGTGGGGGTACCATTTGCTTCAGAAACATTAGTACTTAGTCATCCGTTTTTTTCTGATAAAAGTGTATTTGGAATCGAACATTCCTATGCGCCGCGGGCGGAGGCAAGTGCGAGTATTGTCTGGCAAACATTTGATAGCTTGGATTTTTACCCACTCACATGGGCGGCCTATCCATTCCATCCGCATAAACCCGACAACATCTATAGTAACCGGGCACCAAAACCGGTCGAGGTGTCAATCGGCCGACAATTTATACAACGCCTCATAGAACTCTATGAAATTGAGCATGTGATAGCTGTGGGGCGAATCGCTGAAGGGACACTACGATACATGGGTATACCGGCGATCAGGATACGCCATCCTGCTCATGGTGGAGCGACGCGGTTTGCGAGTGGATTAAGAGCGTTCGAGCGCAGCAGGCATTAAAAATATAAAATTCAGCTGATGGTGCCCACTGTGTAAGTGGTCCATACACGTAAGGCCGGTGTGGTTGTAATGAGATGGTTCACAGGACCGGCTGTAGAGATACGGTAGGTTCGTGCGCTTTGAAACGCGGTGCCTTTATATGAACACATACCGTAAGAAATCAGCAATTGAGTCAATGTGCGCGAACGTAATTTATTACTAAGGTATAAAATAATGCATCTCATATGGCAAAAATAATTGATACTGCGAGCGCTTTTTATCTGCGCATCAAGACTCTCTATGACATTGAGAAGCAGCTTGAAATGGCACTGCCAAAGATGGCCGAGGCGGCCACGAATCCAGAGCTTGAGGCAGGACTGCTTGCACATCTCGAAGAAACGAAAGAGCAGAGTCAGCGACTTGAGCAAATTTTTGGGATGCTCGAAATGCCACCAGAACTGCAGGCGACAGAAACGATTCGGGCGCTCATTGCCGATGGTGACACGGTGGCGTCACACAGTGCTCCCGATGAGCTCCGGGATGTACTTATTGCTGGAGCGGGAAGGGAAGTTGAGCATTACGAAATGGCCGTTTATATGAACGCAATCGAAGAAGCAAAGGGTCTTGGTCTCGATGATGCCGTGGCCTTGCTAGAACTATCCCTAGCCGAGGAAACTGAAGCTGAGGAAACGTTGGAGAAGGCGTTCAAAGACAATCTGGAGATAGCTGCTGAAACAGAGTCTGAGCTGTCTGATGAGATTGACCTTGAGTCTGAAATTGATCCTGCAAGTGACATGAGTGTCGAGGAAGAAGACAAATAACCAGAACGGCCAGTACGCGTGCAATAGGGTAGCTTCCCGTGTTTTAGCTACACCATTTCAAAATACGTCCGCGAGGACGTATTTTTGTTAGTGGAAGAGTTCTGGAAGTGGTGAAAGATCAACGAATTATCGCATCCTTTGCTCCGCCAACAATTTCATCGTCAGTCAATTCAGCACATTAGATTTTTGTGAATATGAAGTGGAAGGGCTCTAGCGGGGGGGCAATAACTATCGGGTTGAGTCACACCCCATATTGTTGTGTCTGAGGGTAAAGACCTTTAAAGTTGCGTTCGCGGGCTTTCGGCTTGAACACTATGTATTGTGGAGGTGCTGGAAAAAAGTAGACCACATTTTTTTAATTACTAAGATGCGGTTAGGTGTAGTGTCATCGCCCGCTCATAGAGACGGCTTCATGTACATGTCATACATAACTAATATTATAAGAAAAACCAAACAGAATAGTAACTTTCGAACCGTACTGTCGACAGGTCAAAAAAGTCAGGTAGTAGTAATGAATATTCCAGTACGTGGAGAAATCGGTACAGAAATACACCCACACGTCGAACAGTCAATCTTTATTTTGAGCGGTACAGCACAGGTAATTCTCGACGGGAGTGAAAGTGAGGTTGGCAGCGGAGACTTGATTGTCGTATCTCCAGGCGTAGAGCATAACCTCATTAACAGAGGGTCCGAGCCCCTTTTGGTGTATACGGTTTATACACCTCCCAATCATAGTGACGGCACTGTTCACGCAACCAAAGAGGACGCTGAGGCAGATGTGAATGACGAAAAATTTGGCGAAGGCGTATTGGATTAGGGAGAGGCTTGTGTGTGTAGTCAAATTGCTGGGGAGACGGAAGTGTATGTACTAGAGGAGATACAACACAAAAGCACCCTCCCGGGCTTTTGTGCAGGTGTTTTACATTTCCCCGCATACTGCGTGCTATAGCAGCGTGATGCATGTGCACCAAACGCAAAGAACCTGCTCTATAGTCATAGCCGTCTTTAGGTCGTTACTATTACAAACGTTCTACCCGGCTAATGTTTCGAAACAGCGCGTAACTTTTTTTCTAAGATGGCAATTTTTACCGCCAATTTGCGCGTGCGGGTGGTGAGGGTTCGCTCGAGCTCCGCCGTGTACTCTGCGAGCTTCTTTGCCTTTTTTACGACTTGTGTTACGTCCTCCATAGCTACCATGATGATGGGTGGAAACAGTTCTGATGTACTTCGGTCCCCGGGATAGATGTGGCGGGCGTTTAGTACAATGGTACGTTTTCCGATACCTGGGAAATCATACTCAACCTCAAACCCTTTAAAGAAGCTGTTTTTTGGCAAAATTTTTTCAAATAGTTTACGCAAGGCAATGTTGTTCCATTGCCCGTTACCTAAGTCGTATATAATTTTGCCCTCCGTCTCTTCGCGCCCAACCTGAAACAATTGGTAGAATGCTTCATTGGCTGCAAGTACCATGCAGTTCTTGTCGAGTATTAGTACAGGTTCGCGCAGTACATCCACAACGGTTCTGATGTAGGTCCAGCTTTCCTCCCATAATTCTACAAAGAACTGAGCACCCAGGGGTGGTGAGGCTTTTGGCCCCCGTGATAGTTTTTTGATGTTGGGCATACTTATCGGCCGTGTGCCCGCTGACTTTATTGCAGATGGCAAGACATTAGATTGTCACTGCTCTCAACTTCATGCGGCTCACTAGGATGGATTCTTTGCAGCGCATGCTGTGGCAAAAGCGCCTTCATTTATTGGGAGCAGGCCTCACTATCTGTGTTTTTCTGTCTGGGTTTAGCACTTTTTCTTTACCATCAGCGCCCACGACCAATGGTACCTCTCGGGTTGTCGATATCACAGACCACGCTCATGCGTCACCCGCTAGCGAATCGGCTTGGGTATCAGAGCTTCCGGTTCGATTGATTATACCCGCGATTGAGGTTGACGCGTTAGTGCGGCCGGTAGGTTTGGCCCCGGATGGGAGCGGAGTGATGGATGTCCCAACTAACGTGAGCGATGTGGGGTGGTATAGTCCCGGTGTGCGTCCCGGTATGCGTGGTAGTGCAGTGATGGCCGGACATGTGAGCGGTAAGCATGTGTCTGAGGGGGTCTTTTATGACTTACACCGATTGGTCGCGGGTGACGAGGTAATCGTCATGAGCGCAGGTCGCATCGAAGATATTTTTGTCGTAGTGAGTGTTGAAACTTTTAATTACGATGAGCCTACAACGGAGGTATTTTTGAATACTGATGGAAAAGTCAGGCTAAATTTAATTACGTGCGACGGGGAGTGGCTGTCTGATAAAAGAGTATTTGATAAACGTACGGTGGTATTTACCGAACAGATGACGGATGTAGAGTGAAAGAATTGATCCATTTGAGTCGGTCACCACAAAACCCGCCTCTGGCGGGTTTTGTGGTGACCACACTGTCGTTTCTAAAGAAGTTAGGACGAAGTGAGGTTTTTGATGAAGTTAACTATCGCAGACCAGAAGGTCTTGTAGTCTGGCGTAAAGGCAGGTAGTTCACCAGCATTGGGGAAGCCAGGGGTTTGTGAGCTTTCAGACGCGGCACCAAGGACAGAGCCTTGTGGTGCGTTTGAACCGCTTCCCCCTGTTCCCGTCTGCCTAGAATTATTCCCTCCGCCATCACGAGAATCACTTGACACAGTGCCGCCGATATTTTCAGACGTTGTCGCCTGTGCGTTATCAGAAGAAAGTGTGCCGGTTACCTCTGATGCGTGTGCAACTGGAAGTGTTATCAGAGTGAGTAGTGTGCACACGAGCGCAGTGAACCACGTAATTTTTGTAGCTGTCATGGAAGGTGTGGCTTACGAGCTAAGGATTCGACCGTACACCATATGACGTTGTGTAGGCACCGTTCGGCGTTCCGTTTGGAATAGCTACCTCAACCGTAATCTTCACCTGGCGACCATCCGTGGCAGGATCAATATCCGTTACCATGGTGAGCTCTGGAGTAGAGTAGGTATTAGCAGCAGTGAGCAGGACTGTGGCACCGGCATTGTCCGCTTGAAGCGAAGAGATGCGCATGTTGCTACCGACCGGAATTGTTCCGCCGCCGCCATTTCTCATCCAGTCATTAAATTTCATAGCGATGTTAGGTTCACTCATTGGAGTGGTGACATGGAAGACGTACTCCCAGCCGTCAGTGAATGAGCCGTTAGCTGTGGCAGTGGTGTCGATCATGTCAACGGAGGTGACGAGGAGCTCGCCATCGGTCCCGACGACTTCGCCACTGATTTGCCCGTCACCATCAGTCATCGCGCAGTCCTCATTCCACACGACAATGTATTTATCGTGTTTGAGGTTGTCGAAAGACGGTGCGTTCACGCTTCGTGTCGCAGCTACTGCCTTGGCCATGGTATTACCGTGACTGTAGCCTTGTAGTGCATAGGGCTTACCTTGTGAACATTCTTCACCGACTAAGCTCCCGCCAAGTTGTTCTTCGGTTGCATAGTCTGCTCCCTTAGACATGGGCGTGGTCTTAGCAAGGTATGGAGTAGTGTTTGTTTCACTCAGTGAATACGTACCACTGGCTGCACCCGTGTTTTCTGCATCCCAGTAAGCAATCATAGGGAAGTCAGCACTGTTGCTAGAGCTTGCGGTGGCCATTTCGCCATTCACATACTTAACAATCGTCACAGAGACGGTCGATGAGCTTGTGTCAGTATCCTGGTTAGGTGTTGATGTAGCGGCACCCGTCTTGGTTGACCAGGTACCAGTACGTTCGCCTCCGGCATAGTTATCACTCCACGTACCTGACATCGTTCCGTCATTAGCAATTACGCCAGCGACGGTAACGGTTGTCTGTGGGGTGACGGCATCGGGAGTGGCTGTGTAGTTACCGGTAAAATTTATGGTATTACCGTCTACCTTTCCCGAATTAATCACCCACTTGTAGGTCTGGCCACCGGCTGGGCTGCCGCCGCTCCCGCTCAAATTTCCGTCCTCATCTTGAGTGAGCGCGATATCGTGGGTGTATTCGGTACCCAGATATTGCATACTGACGACATACTCACCAGAGGTGTCCCATGTGGGGCTGGTAGCGAGTGCTGGCGTCGCGAGCGCAATCGCAAACGAGGCGAGAAGCAGTGCTGTGCCTATAATGACTGTGGTTGTTTTTGTTAAGGCATTCTTCATATGAGTAGTGTGTTTAGGATTGGTAATACTGCAGGTTGTTAATTTCTACTGCCTTGGCCGACCTTTGATTGTGAAGAGGTTTTTGACGATTGTTTATCATCTTCATTTTTGCCCCCGCCACCTTTTCCGTTTTGACCTTTTTCACTTTTACTACTACTGTTACCTTTTTGTTTGTTGTCTGGCATAGAGATATGTATTTAGTGAATGAGTAAACTAATTAATCAGGCAGGCTCATTGCCAGTGTTAGGAAATCCTATTGTGGAGACAATGAGTGAAGTTGCGCGTAGCTAGTGGGGTTTGTGTGTGCATGTCCAACCTCATGTGCACGCACCAACGTACCGCTCGTGTCGGTAGCCTGAACCTCTATAGCCGCCACCTATAATGATGTATTGCACATAAGACTCCCTATTGTGTGTGGTGTAATGACGTGCAAAAATTTTCGGGCTGGCTGGCGATGTAGAGCACTTCTGCAATGTATCTGTAATATGTGCTGGAGAATAGCTCGCATTTTATGGCTTGAAATATGGCTTTTGTCGCATTTTTTACATCTATCGTATGCGCGGCTGTAATATTTTACGGTTTAGAGCGGCTTAGTATGTATGGGACAGACATCCACAAAAGCACCGCCTATCGTCACAAAACGCAAAACTCACAAGATCCAAGGTGAGATTACGATGGCGTGCGACAACTACGAAAGAGCACTCATACGGAGAGCACTCTATAAAACGAACGATTATGAAATGAGTAAAGACCTAGTTCAGACTACGTTCTTAAAAACCATCCAGTACCTGCGTAAGGGAGGGAGGATAGACATGATGAGAAGCTTCTTAAGTCACATTCTGAACGCTCTCATCGTTGACGAGTATCGCAAGAAAAAACCGGTATCGCTAGATGCATTGCTCGAGAATGGTTTTGAGCCAGGCTTCGACGATTCTAAAAGTACTGAGAACATAATTGATGGTGAGCAGATAATCTTCCTTATTCCGCAGCTGCCACGAAAGTATGCTGAGGTTATACAAATGCGCTATCTAAAAAGTTTGTCCTTAAAAGAGATGGCGTTACTAACAGGACAGTCTGAAAATACCGTGGCTGTACAAGTCCATCGAGGGTTGGTAAAGCTGCGAAAGCTCTATATCGGTGAATAGCTGTATGAAGTTACCGTGGCCACAATCCGAGTCCTTACCATTATCTCTAACACAACACACATTCGTATGATTAGTGAATCGACACGACCGCTCTATCGAGGTACTCAAATTGTTTGGTATACGCTAGCAGTTGTTGAAACCCTTTTGGGGGTGCGCTTTCTCTTCAAGCTACTCCAAGCTAACCCAGCAGCTGCGTTTACTGATATCGTCTACAGTCTATCGAGCATTTTTGTCCTTCCGTTTGTGGCAGTGTTCAAAAACCTAAGGGTAGAGAATAGTGTCTTTGAATGGACGACGTTGCTCGCGATGTTGGTGTACTGGCTCTTGGCGCTAGCCATTATTAAGCTGTTTATTATGAGCAAGTCGGTATCATCAGTCGAAGCAGATCAGAAACTGGCTGAATAGTACGGTCCGGGGATTGTTTACACTAACAACTAATACACTATATGGAAATCTTAATCTGGATTATTTTTGGAGGACTTGTGGGATGGGTTGGCTCGATGATTATGGGTACTGACGGTGAGCAGGGAATTGTACTTAACGTTATCGTTGGCATCATCGGAGCGGTACTGGGAGGCTACATCATGAACTTTTTCGGGCAGGCGGGAGTAAGTGGCTTTAATTTCTACAGCTTTATCGTAGCGCTGGTAGGAGCAGTGGCGCTACTTTGGGTGGTCCGACTGATACGGGCTGGGTAGGGAAGCGGATGGAGAAAGAGTTGGTGAACAAAGTTTCTACCACTCGCTGCAGCAAAGTGCTGTCAAAAGTCCAGCCCCGGCTGGTCTTTTGTGTAGTGTCTTGTAAATGACCCTCCGGTATACTGTAATGGTGAACCTTAAAGACACCTATAATAGAATTGCGGAAGACTGGGTACGTGATCACGATCTGGATACGTGGTGGCAAGAAGGTACTAATTATTTTCTTTCGCTGCTCCCGCCTCATGCCAAGGTGTTAGATATTGGTTGTGGAGGTGGTATCAAGACGAACTACATGGCACAGCGAGGTTTTGATGCTACCGGAATTGATTTTTCGGAAAAAATGATTGCGCTTGCCCGTACACGCTACCCACAGGTCGGGTTTGCGGTCATGGACATGTACGAGGCGCATACTTTAGCAGAAAAATTTGATGGGATATTTATGCAGGCCACCCTATTGCATGTGAGAAAAGCTGAAGTGCTTCCACTCTTAAAAAACATAATCACACTCCTAGCTCCAGGAGGACTACTCTACCTTGCCGTGAAAGCGGTCCGGGAGGACGGGAAAGAAGAGGCTGTGCGCTCAGAAGACGACTATGGGTATACGTACGAGCGCTTTTTTAGTTACTTTACCCCCGAAGAGCTTAAAGAGTATTACCGACAACTTAACTTAGAAGTTGTCTCTGATGGTATGAAGAGGGTCAGTCAGACCAACTGGTTACACAGTATCGGAAAACGAGCGACCCATTAGAATTTCCCTAGAGAAAGGCAGGAGCGTATGTGTACGAGCGGGTCGTGGTATGCTGAGCAGAATGCGCTTCTTGCTATTAATACCGATTATCTTCACGGTGTCTTTTTTGATGCACCTGTATGTCTATGCATCAGCCGCGCGAGTATTCGATTTCTCGTGGCCATATGAGTACTGGGTCATAGCAGCAGTTGCGTCTTTGTATTTGTTTGCTAGTGCGTCAGCGCGAAGGTGGCAAGGGGTAATTTCCGATTCATTTTATTTTGCGGCTGCTACGTGGGTGGGAGTGCTGTGGTTATTTTTCTCGGCCACTGTTGTCTATGGAGCTATCACCCCCTTTCTGTCGACTGATTCAGTGATGCTGTATGCCTCACTCCTAGGGTTGGCTCTGCTTTTGTCGATTGGCGCACTGATTAACGCTCGGCGATTAGTGGTAAGGGAGTACACTATTCCGCTCCAAGGACTCTCGTCTCCCATGCGTGTCGCGCATTTAACGGATATCCATGTTGGAACTATTAATCAAAAGAAGTTTATCGAGCGAGTGGTGCGTCTGACCAATGAAACCAAACCCGACGTAGTGCTTATCACCGGTGACTTATTTGATGGTTCGGTTTTGATAGATGAATCAATGTTGCAGCCGTTAAATGATTTGGTAGCACCCGTTTACTTTTCTACCGGTAATCACGAAGGGTATGAAGGACTTGATCATGTGCGCGAAACGATGAGTCGCCTCGATGTTACCTTGCTTGAAAATGCAGTTGCGGATTTTCGTGGTGTTCGCATTGTGGGCGTACATGACCGCCAGAGCTTGCCGCGTGGTACGACACTCGATTCAATATTGGGGTCGCTTAGTATCGATGGCACTAAACCCACGATTCTTATGTACCACACGCCCGTTGAGTGGCTATCGGCGCGCACTCGTGGTGTTGGCCTTATGCTCTCAGGGCACACCCATAATGGACAGATTTTTCCGTTTACTCTTTTAGTGAAGTTGTTTTTCCGGCAGATAAAAGGTTTGTATAAAAAAGATGGTAAGTATCTACACGTATCACCGGGTACAGGAACCTGGGGTCCACCGATGCGTCTTGGCTCAACCAATCAGGTTACACTACTCACTTTAGTACCAAGCGAGTAGCTAGGCACGCATGGCCATCCGAACTTGGTTTACTACCTCTTTGGGCGGTACGTTTGATTTGATAATGTATTCACTTGAGCCCTTCTCGACCGCGTGCACGACATTTTCCGCGTCGGTCATGTTGGTGAGAAAGACAATAACGGCGTTTTTGCCCCAGTTATCTTCACGAATTTTAGCCACAGCCTCGTGGCCGTTCATAACCGGCATCATAATATCCATCAAGATAGCATCGGGATGGTGCTTGAGGGCGAGCGTGACGCCTTTGGCGCCGTCGTCAGCTTTAATGACAGTTATACCAGCAATGACAAAGGCGTCAGCGTAGAGTTCGCGAAGACTCTCGTCGTCTTCCACAATGAGTACGGTGGCGGTAGACATGGTGTAAGTCTCTCACGGGCAAAGACTGATAGGTTTGGTCGCAAAAAACGCCGCACCCAGCATTAGGGACGCGGTGAGATTATGTTTCGCTATGCGTAGCTACTTCCAGTAGGTATACTCCTTAAGCAAGATACTAATTTCACGGAGGAGGTCTCCAAGAGTGGTAATGATTTGATTGCGCCGATCAGTTTGTGAAAATTCAGTGACCGCACCTTCCACGGCAGCTTTTTTAAGGTCGGCATCTAAGGTCTTGATGAGTGGATCGGTGAGTTCGAGGCGCTGGCGCACTACGTACTTACCGTATTGGTCGAGGCTCGCGATGTAGACACCTTTAGAGCCTTCGGCTTTTGGTCCATTGTTGCAGAAGTAACCCCAGGTTTCGTCACTCTCGTGGTAGACAAACAACTGTGCAGGGACATAGCCCTGCTTCGATTCGTTGACTGTGAGGGCTTCGGCCGTGTAACCGGTACCTTCGATGCGCTTATCTGAGGTGGCGACAAAGATCAGTTCGTCCTTACCAATAGTGGTTTTAACGTAGTCTTCGATAGGGAGGCAGCTTAAGGCTTCAGCGCGATGGACAGATAGGGGACTTGCCAATAAGGTGAGCAAGGCAACAATAAGTACGGTTTTTTTCATGCTTAGAATAAAGTTAAATAAAATTCGATATATACGTGAGCGATGACGAATGAGCCGCCGTCGTCTTACGATGTGGTATTCTCGTACTATATGAGCGAACAACCAAAAAACCCGCTGCACGGCATCACGCTCAAGTGTCTCCTTGAGGAACTGGTTGCACGCTACGGCTGGGAAGAGCTCGGGAAGCGCATAAAAATTAAGTGCTTTACGGATAAGCCGAGTATTGCTTCTTCACTGACATTTTTACGCAAAACTCCCTGGGCACGCGAGAAGGTCGAGCGCCTCTATCTTCGTCGTAATAAAAAGTAAGTGGGGTAAGGGCGCGTTTCCGAAGATCTGGCCTCATATGGTATGCTCGGAATGATGTCGGGAAAACAAGCGGTCGTAAAAAATAACGTGTATGCACTCCGCTCGGCTCGTGGGCTAACCCAAGAGGCGCTGGCTGAAGCGGTGGGGGTAACGAGGCAGACGGTGATTTCCATAGAAAAGGAAAACTACACCCCGTCAATTATATTAGCGCTTAATATCGCCGCTTTTTTTGGTGTAGCGGTCGAGAAAGTTTTTTGGATTACCTATGAATAAGTCTTTTGTGCACACGGGAGTGGCGTTACTGATTGGGTTCTTTCTTTTAGTAATTGCTGACCTGGTCCCGTTTTGGATGCCCATGATGGGCGAGCTCGTCGCTCTTGTATGTGTGACCGTATTGTTGCTCCTGTGGGCAAGTTTTATGTTATACGAAACAGCGGTCGATGAACGTGAGGTGCAGCTTAAAACTCAGTCGGGTCGAGTAGCCTATTTAGCTGGTCTGGCGATTCTTTTGGTGGCACTTATTTCACAAAGTCTCAGTCATACCATCGATCCGTGGATACCTGCAGCGATCGCTACTATGGTCCTCGTCAAGCACTTCACGCGACTGTATTTAGAGTGAAGACGACTGATTGCCTGTGTATAGTCAGCTTTACATTGCATGTAAAGCTGACTATACTCTTGTCATACTCGTGTAGTTTAGCTAGTACAGCATATGAACAATTTTCTGGTTGCAGCTTTGGTGGGAGTGGTCGTGGTGGGTGGTGGTTATGTACTTTTGCGTGATAAAGACGCTAGTATCATGGAGGCTCAAGATTCGCCCATGACCGAAACTGTAGCGAGTGCACAAAAGATGGAGCAAAAAGAAGGTATGAGTGATGCTTCTCTTACAAGTGTAGAGACCGACAATTCAATGAGTGCTGATGAATCAAAAATGGAAGGCGATTTAGCAGCTATGGCAGAAATGGAACCCTCTACTAAGGCAGAAGCAGGCAACTACCTCGTCTACGCAGAAGAAAAGCTCGCAATGGCACAGACAGGTAAGGTCGTTCTCTTCTTTAAGGCCGGCTGGTGCCCAAGTTGTCGAGCACTCGATAGCGATATTAAGGCCAAGGTAACTACCATTCCGACAGGACTGACAATTCTTGAGGTTGATTATGATACCGCGACTGCACTTAAGCAGAAGTATGGCGTGACGACTCAACACACGCTTGTACAGGTTGATGAAAAGGGCACTCTGCTTAAGAAATGGAGTGGTGGCGCTACGCTTGCAAGCATTAGCGCAGAGGTTCAATAAAGTATCATGGCGTTCTTCCTGATTGCTGTATTGTCGGGCGCCCTTACGGTGCTGGCGCCCTGCATTTTACCGCTACTACCCGTAGTGGTTGGTGCGGGGGAGCCAGGGGTTCGACATCTCTCGCGTCGGGCGTTCACGGTAATCGTCTCGTTGTCACTCTCTGTTGTGCTCTTTACATTGTTGCTTAAAGCAACGACGTTACTCATTAGTATTCCGCCTTCGTTTTGGGCTTGGTTTTCTGGATCGGTCATGGTGATACTTGGTGTAACACTGCTCTTTCCAGCAGCCTGGGCACGAATACCTTTCGTAGGAAGGCTGGCCCGGGTGGGTAATCAAGCGGTTGGGAGTGGGTACCAAAAGCGCAGTGTGGTTGGGGACGTCATTATGGGGGCGGCGCTCGGTCCCGTGTTTTCCACCTGTAGCCCAACGTACCTCTTCATTGTCGCCACGGTGTTGCCTGCTTCATTTGTAACCGGCCTTATCTACCTCGGGGGGTTTGTCTTGGGGCTTGCGGCTGTCCTACTATTGATTGCGTATTTTGGTCAGCAGCTCATCACGCTTGTGTCTGCGCGGCTTACTACCGCTACGAGCATAAAAAGGTTTTTGGGAACGTTGTTCATTTTACTTGGTCTATCCATCATTGCGGGATGGGACAAGCAGCTCGAGTCCAAAATTCTTGATAGTGGATATGGAGCCACGATTTTCTTTGAAGAGGGACTGATTGAGCGTTTTGCTCCACCGGTATCAGAAGATGCCGCTACGGTAGTGGGTGAGCGTGGTGCTGACGCGGGGAGCACTGCGGCACTCCAAGATACCCCAGTTGCTTCTATTGGGGCTTCAGCTGGAGCAGCAACGAGTGGAGCGCTGTTGACTGAGGTGGAGTCCAGTGCAGACGTATCTGAGCTCGCGGAACCCAGAGTCCGCACAGCCGTGTTTGGCAATGGCTGCTTCTGGTGCGTTGAGCATGACCTAGCAGAAGTAAGCGGTGTCATTGATGTGGTTTCCGGTTACTCGGGTGGGACGACTGAAAATCCAGACTATAAAAACTATGCTGCGGGTGGGCACCGTGAAGTGGTACTCGTTACCTATAATGCCTCGCAGGTACGTTACGGTAATCTCGTTGAACACATAATTAAACATGGTGATCCATCCGATGCAGGGGGTTCATTTAAGGATCGGGGAGTAGAATATGCTCCAGCTATTTACTTTGAAAACGAAAGTGAGCGCGCGGAGGCAGAGCGTGTCATTAAAGCCGTTGATGGTGCGAGGGTGTTCGATACACCGCTGCCCCTGCCTGTGCTCCCGAGAACAGCATTTTATCCGGCAGAAGGCTATCATCAAGATTACGCGGTGAAGAATCCGCTTCGGTACGGTTACTACCGCGCGGCATCGGGTCGGACAAACTTCATAACCGCTACCTGGGGCGACGATCTTAAACGCTTCACCTACTCTGGTAGTGAAGGTTCTTCGTCAGTACCAGTAGTTGAAAAGTCGCCCGCGCGGTTTGCTGCGTATGTGCGGCCAAGTGATGAGGTGTTGTGGATACAGCTCTCCGACATATCGTATAAGGTGACCCGGGAAGACGGCACTGAACGTGCCGGCAGCAGTCCGCTTGATAAAGAATATGGTGCTGGAATCTATGTTGACATTATTTCAGGAGAACCACTTTTTTCTTCACGCGATAAGTATGACTCCGGTACTGGTTGGCCGTCATTTGTGCGGCCTATTTCAGAAGGGGTGGTGACGCTGCATGAGGACAACACACTGTTCTCTGCCCGCACTGAAGTGCGCTCACGCTACGCTGATTCGCACCTAGGGCATGTGTTTGATGATGGGCCTTCAGATCGGGGAGGAAAGCGGTACTGCATGAACGGCGCGGCACTCCGGTTTATTGCTAAAGAGCAGATGAAAACCGAAGGCTATGGGGAGTGGCTTGTCTATGTTGAATAAGAGCGGGCAGATAATGCATGGCGCTGTTAAGGTTCTCCTTGCGCTCCTTGTTCTGGTGGCCGTGGTGGTGGTGCTTAGGGTGAGCGGAGTGACTGACGGCATCACAACCGAAAGCGTGCGTGGGTTTATCGCGGGGTATGGACCCTTAGCGCCACTGGTATTTATCGTTGTCTACGCAGTAGCGACAATTGCGGTCGTACCGGGTTCGGTTCTTACCGTTACGAGCGGCGCCCTCTTTGGCCCGCTTCTTGGCACCATCTGTGCCGTAACGGGCGCGGTGATTGGCGCCAGTATTTCATTTTTGTTTGTGATGATAGTGCGCGGCGGTCGACCACTCTCTGGAGAAGGTCCTTTGTCAGCGCGGCTCATCAGATATGATGAACGGATGGCTTCGCATGGGTTTATAACGGTTCTGTTCTTGCGGCTCGTGCCAGTGTTTCCGTTTACCGTGCTCAACTATAGTCTTGGTCTTACTCGGGTTAAAGCGCGCGACTACGTTTTTGGTACGGCGCTCGGAATTATTCCCGGCTCATTTGCCTATACTTATTTTGGTGACGCCCTCTCAATGGTGCAAACGGCTGAGATAGTGCTGGCAGTACTTGGCATTATTGCGCTTACAGCACTGGGTCATTATCTATCAAAGCGCTATGGATAAAACACTAATACCAGACCGGCAACGATTTGATGTCATTGTTATTGGGGCTGGCTCCGGTGGTCTAAATATCGCTGCCTTTATTAATCGGGTAGGGCTCACGGTACTGCTTATTGATAAGGATGACGCCGCCATTGGTGGTGATTGTTTAAACTTTGGCTGTGTACCCTCTAAGGCGCTTATTCACGTGGCTCGGGAGGTGGCGGCCGCACGCCGAGCGGCGGCCTATGGCATTACCGTGTCTGGTGCAGTTGACTGGAAACGAGTCCGGGCCCGTGTGCTCGAGACCCAGACCCTAATTCGCGAGCATGAAAACGCTGCCTGGTTCCGCTCTAAAGGCATGACGGTAGTGCTCGGTGAAGCGACGTTTATCGGGCGAAATTCGGTGCGCGTGGGGGATCATGAATACACGGGCAAACGGATTGTGCTTGCTACCGGTTCGCGGCCCCGCACGATCACTGGGCAGGGGATTGAGCGGGTGGCGCGGGTCCTCAACAATGAATCGCTCTTTACCATGGAGGAGTTGCCGAGACGTCTCCTTGTTCTCGGTGCTGGGCCGATTGGGATTGAGAATGCTCAGGCACTAGGTCAGTTAGGAAGTCAGGTGGTAGTGGTAGACCCGGGAAAGCAGATTCTCGGGAAGGAAGGCAGCGACATGGCTGCGATAGTTCAAGAGCAACTAGAGGCGGAAGGGATGCAGTTTCATCTTGGCTATCGCCTTAAAGAGTTTACAGGGCCTGGTACGGGGGTGGTGGTGAGTGAGGCGGGCGAAGAAATGACGATTGAATTTGACGCGGTGTTTGTGGCGATTGGGCGAGTACTTAATACTGAAGGACTCGGGCTCGACGCCGCTGGAATCAAGGTTGATGAAAGAGGCAAGCTCGTAGTGGACCGGTATCTACGTACCACCAATCGGCGGGTAGTCGTGTGCGGCGACGTGGCCGGGAATTTTCAATTTACCCACGCGGCAGAAATGCACGCGGGAACAATTATCCGCAATTTATTCTCGCCACTAAAAAAGCCCTTTTCAGGGGATCATATTTCTTGGGTAACCTACACCACTCCCGAGGTAGCGACCTTCGGACTCTCGGCCGCACAACTAGCAGAGCGGGGGATAGTCCACGAAGTATTGGTAACTGACTTCTTGGAAGATGACCGTGCCATCACCGATGACTATCGCTACGGTAAACAGAAACTCTTTATCGGTCCGAAGGGAGAGATTCTGGGCGGGACAATGGTTGCTCCGGGAGCCGGCGAACTAATGCAGGAATTGGTCCTTGCTCGGGCTAAGGGGTTCCCGCTTTCAGCACTCTTTAGCAAGACCTACGCCTATCCGACGGCGACACGCATTAACAAGCGTAGTGCGGGGACCTATGTGGCCCGTCAGCTTACACCATGGCGCAAGAGGCTGCTTCGATTTCTATTTAGGTAGCGGAGCCCGAGAGATAGCTATCAAAATAAATAGCGTGGCAGGTGTATCCACTAGGGTTCTTTTCTAGATAGTCCTGGTGATAGTCCTCGGCGGGCCAGAAGCGGGTAAGGGGTTCGAGAGTCGTCACGACCGGATCATGCCAGCGACCACTGTCGTTTACGATGTCGATCATTTCTTGGGCGACAACCTTCTCTTCATCAGTTGTGAAGAAAATAGTTGAACGATATGAAGTGCCGAGGTCATTACCTTGCTGGTTTACGGTAGTTGGGTTGTGAATTTGGAAAAAGAAATCAAGCAGGTGCTTAAAGTCCGTTACGTTTGGGTCATAGGTGATTTCGACAGCTTCAGCGTGGCCGGGGTGCGATTCGTAGGTTGGGTTATCGTTCATTCCACCGGCGTAACCGGCTTCGGTCGAGACAACACCTGGTTGGTTTCGCAGGAGGTTTTCGAGTCCCCAGAAGCATCCACCCGCGAGCACCGCTGTCTTATAGTTTTGCATATGTATTATTTCTTATTCCTTACAGGAACTGTACACCTTATCAGCTACTTTGTCTCGCTTCACTCACAAAGTAGCTGATAAGGTCTTGCGAAATGGGTCCCGTCCCATTTCTCACCCCAGAAGCATCCACCCGCGAGCACCGCTGTCTTATAGTTTTGCATATGTATTATTTCTTATTCCTTACTAGTTTGTCCAAAAATCCATGTCCACTTGCGGCGTGGATGAATGGACAATGTTATGTAACGGCGGAGCCGTTTCTTCTGCTAGAAAAAACACCCTGGTTTCGCCCGCCTGATGCTCTGCCTGGCTGATTATGCGATATCGGGCGAATGTTTTTACAGTAATGGTTGTTACTATAAGTTATCCTATCACGGCTTGCGTGTAGCTAAAAAAAACGTTATGGTACCCCGTATGTCTGATGTTTTTACTACCTCGTTTGCCCTCGACCCGCTTACTATAGCGTTTATTTTTGATGCCGCGCTTGCGATTGCACTTGGGTATTTGATTGGCGGGGAGCGTGAACTGCGCAATAAAGATGCTGGAATCAGCACGCATATTTTTGTTATCAGCGGAGCTATGCTTTTTACCTTCATGTCGATGACGGTAGACCCGGCCTCAAAGTCGCGCATTGCTGCGCAGATTGTGTCGGGTATTGGCTTTCTCGGGGCGGGTCTTATTCTTAAAGATGGTGGAAGTGTAAAAAATCTAACAACCGCAGCGAGTATTTGGTTTGCGGGCGCCATCGGCATGGCTATTGGTTTTGGGTATCACCAAATCGCTATAGTAGCTGGTCTGGCGTCTGTATTCATTCCACGCATTCCGCACGTCCGCCCCAAAAGAAGTTCTCCTTCGACCCCGTCAACAAAGCCGGTCGAAGACTCTGAGGAAGCATCGTCTCGCGTAGTGGTTGACGATTAGGCATGGCGCACCCGTTTATGAAGATGCTCGATAAGGCATTGCGGGCGAGCGATGAAGAGGTAAACGAAGTTTTTTTTACTGCGCATAAGCTTCGTACGAAGGGGTACCCGCCTGAGGAAATCCGGGGACTTTTAGTCCAACTGGAAAAAAGCTTAATCGACCCAAAGGAAGCAGCGATTGTTGCGGAGGCAATAGAAGAGTTCGATGAGGAGAAATAAGGAGTAGCAAAGCTACGACTATATTTTCCTCATGTCGACGCTTCATTACTTTTGAGCCTCAAAGCGAGA
>JAIEOU010000011.1 GCA_019750255.1 Patescibacteria group bacterium | reverse complement strand
AGTAGCAAAGCTACGACTATATTTTCCTCATGTCGACGCTTCATTACTTTTGAGCCTCAAAGCGAGAAAAGTAGTGGCAGCGTCAGGCTGAGGAGCAGAAATAAGGAGTAGCAAAGCTACGACTATATTTTCCTCATGTCGACGCTTCATTACTTTTGAGCCTCAAAGCGAGAAAAGTAGTGGTAGCGTGCGGCCTTGGGAGAATTACTTCGGAAATACTGCCAGTAATTTAAATAGAGGGGTGTTCGTCTTTGGCTTTTCGTGAGCGGCGCACATAAATATAAATAAACACCAGTATTACCGCACTGACGATACCGAGCTGGACGTACGATTCAATACTGACTGAATGTTCGGTAAGGCGCTTCAGGAAATCCGCTCCCGTATATCCGGCATAAATGAATACACTGTCCCGCACGATTGTGCCAATGACAGTGGTAATCATAAAAAGACGGAAGGGAATTTTGAGCACCCCGCATCCAACCGACATGGCTGAAGAAGGAATGATAGGAAGCGCTCGACAGGCGGTGAGAATAAGGTAATCACGAGGCGTACCGGTTATGCGCTTGCCGAGCTCACTGACTTCCTCGGAGCTAACCTTAAACCACTTTCCGAAACTGCGGAACACAAAGTGAGATATCTTATCCGCAAAAAAATAAACAATGATAGCCCCGAGTGCTTTTCCGGCGGCAGCTATGACTACGAGCGGGATGAGCTCCAGAACGGTCCGACCTTGAACTGCAGCAAAGGATCCGGTGAGAACAAGTACTCCTGCTGAAGGGATCGGGGCAATTACTTCTTCAATAAAGGAAGCGATGAAGGCAAATAACTCAAGTGGTATTGCCTCAATGAGAGAAGTGAGGCTTTGTTCAAGGCCGGAGGTCATGGTAGGTGCAAGTATAGCAGGTAAGGTGCTCGTTTTGTAATCAAGACCACAGCTCGTCCGAGCACCGATAGTGGTTGTGCGTGGGTGATATAGGCGTACAATAATTAGTATGAAAAAAGATTTTTCACAACCCGGACATCCAAACCGAACTAGTGGTAATCAGCAGCAGCCACGTCGGACGGCGTCACGCATGGAGGGAGTGGTTAAAAATCGAGGCACTAAAGTAGTGAAGAATTCAGGGAAAGGTTAGCAATACTGTTCGCGTAATCCACAGCCGGGCTTTTTTGCCGGTAAGGTATACTACGAACATATGAAAATGATTAACCATAGCTGGGGCGCTTTTATCGCATTATTAGTAGGATGTATTGCCAGTGTTGTTTTAGTAGTACCACTCGTGTCGCAGGCTGCTACGTGTACTTTTACTCGAGATCTACAGTTGGGTGTTACTGGTGAAGACGTAAAATGTTTGCAAGTTTATCTAAACGGAAATGGTTTCAAGATTGCTGACACGGGGGCCGGTTCACCAGGAAACGAGACTGGTGAGTACAAGGTGCTTACCGAAGCGGCAGTAAAGAAGTGGCAAGCAGCCAAGGGAATCTCCCCGGCGAGCGGCACTTTTGGACCGCTCTCTCGCGCGTTGTATAGAACTGGTGACGCGAGTCCGTCCGGAGAAGTGCTTGGTGTCACCACACCGTCTGCAGGAACTCTGCCTGCGCCAGATTTGCTCCAGGCTCTCCTCAAGCGTCTCGTTAGTCTCGAGGCACGCGTGGCTGCTTTGGAGGGGAAAAAGCCAGCTACTGACAGTCTAAAGCCAGTCGCTGCGCCAACATCAGCAGCCGGTTCGAAAGCCGAGCGGGCAGAGGCGGCTTTAAACGAGGCTGACGATGCCTTCGTGGCGGCCGAAGAGGAGATTGCCGAAGCCGACGAAGACGGCGAGCGTGTCGATGTTGCCGAAGAGCTTCTCGATGAGGTTGCCGATATGTTAAGTCAGGCTGAGGATTTATTTGATGACAATGATTACGATCGGGTACTGGTTGTTACAAAGCGAGCGCTTCCACTGATTGCAGAGGCGGTTGATGCTATTGGGAAGCGCGAACGTTCTGACGAGGACGATGAGGGTGAGGATTCAGAGGATCTGGAAGATAGACTTGATGATTTACGTGATGAACTTGATGATGTGCGTGATGAGGTTGAGGAAGCGATTGATAACGATGAAGAGGTAGGCGATGCTGAAGACTATCTCGACGAGGCGGAAGATGCTCTTGATGACGCCGAGGATGCGCTCGATGATGGTGAGGATAGTGACGCTGAGGATTACCTCGATGACGCAGAAAGCTTGATCGAGGACGCAGAAGATGAACTGTAAGATTATATAGAAAAAATGGCCGCAGGCTTTGCCTGCGGCCATTTTTTTTACCTTGTGACAGGTGGGTGCATAACTCTCTTTACAAGTACGTACTACAGGCGTATGTTTGTTGGCGGCAAGTTTGGAATCTTGGCCACTGGGTACAATTCCTGCTTCATAGTTCTTAGCGTTTTCTCTCGCTTTGGGGGGATGGTGTCATTACATCATCGTTTCGGTGCCAGAGAGTGTGCGGTGTTCAAACAAAAACAGAGGGGGTTTTATGGCTTACGTTGCCGAAGGCGGAGAAGGAGTGCGGTTGGTAATCAGATGCTCGGACGAACGATCTGAACCGCTGCATCCAACACCTGCGCCAACTATCAGTGTTCCGGGAGGAATACTTGATCCATTGTGTCCGTGCAGTAGCGGCGTCAGTGTCGAGACCAGGCAATCTATCTTTATAGGAAAGATTAAGTTATTGATAACGGCCCGCAAGCCGGTTTCAATCGAGATTGTCACCCATGAGCACTGCGCGGTTCAAGCTCTCATTGGGTTTACCGAAGCGGAGGTGCAGCGGTACGTGGAGGCCTTTATTGCTAGGCTCCGTGCTGCAGGAGTGCATTTGCCCATTGTGGTGATGCATGACCATCATTGCATTAAAGGCTTGACTCGTTTACATCGGCTGCGACTGCGTTGTGATCCAGCCATTGCAGCCTGAGTAGGCGAAGAGTGTGTACTGCTCACCTAAGGTCATTGTACCTTGGGTGAGCAGACACTTTTTCATACTGAAGCGAGAGAGGTTTATTTTTTATTGAGGATAGTTTACGAAGTTATGAAGACACAACTTACCACACGGCTACAAGAAAACTGGAAAGCTGGCCTTACGGTCGCGCTTATTTCCGTACCACTTTCAATTGCGCTGTCGGTGGCATCCGGGGCGGGGCCCGTGCCGGGCATTATTACAGGAGTGTGGGCTACGCTTATTGCGGGGTTTTTTGGCGGTAGTAATTACAATATTGTCGGAGCGGCCGGTGCCCTCACGACCGTGCTGTTTGCTGCGACGCTCGCTGCGCCGCTTGGTCTTGGGGCGGCTGTATTGCCACTTTTGGCCCTAGCTACGGGTGTCATTATTTTTCTCATTTGGTTGTTGCGGGCTGACCGGTTTTTGTACTACATTCCATCGAGTGTCATGTACGGGTTTGCTGGGGGTGTAGCATTTTTGATTGCGGCCTCGCAGCTGTTTGATGCTACTGGACTTTCTTCGCTGAAGCGTACGGGCCACTTTACCGGAGACATTGAGCTCTTTGTGCAGCATTTTACTGATGTACACACGCCGACCTTTGGTATCTTCGTGCTTTTTATTGTGGGCATACTAGCTTGGAAGCGCTATGTAAAGCTCATACCAGCAGTTATTCCAGCGGCGCTCGTAGGAATTGGTGTAGGAGTACTTGATACGTATGGATACATACAGATCGGCCTCACTACCCTCGGTGATAAATTCGGTGCCTTTTCGGGAGCGCTGATGATGAGTGTGCCGTGGGATACCTACGCGGAGGTGGTAGGTAACACCGAACAGCTGCGCTGGGTGGTGGGGGCGGCAGGTACAATTGCGCTGATTGCGGTCCTTGAAACTCTTATTACGGCACAGATTGCTGATAAGCTGACGAAGACCCAGTTTTCTAGTCGAAAAGAGTTATTGGGACTGGCCTTGGCCAACCTTGGATCCGGCTCGATGGGAGGTCTTCCGGCTACTGGTGTCTTTATTCGCACTGGTGCAAACATTAAGGCCGGAGCGACTCATAAAACCGCAGCGGTTATTGCGGCTGTGATTACCGCCGTGATTGCCGTCATTGCACTGCCATTTTTCTCGTACATTCCAATGGCAGTGATTGCGGCCATCCTTGCTAACACTGCTCTTGGTCTCATTGAGGTCCATCAATTTAAAGAGTTTTGGAGACGGGAGAAGGAAAGTTTCTTTGTGGCCATCTTAGTGTTGCTTGTTACGGTGTTTGAAGATGCTGGGGTGGCAGTGGTGGTGGGGGCAGTGGTGGCACTACTTTTGTTTGCTGACCGGGTGAGTCGGGGCTACTTTGATGTTATGTACAATTTTGCAGACGGAAGTAAGCGTGACGAACGTAATGCCAAGGTGCTGGGTCTCGTGCCAAATGAAACCTATACCTTTGTGACATATAGCGTGGCTGGGTTTCTCGGCTACATCGATAGTTCTCGGCATGCGGCCAATTTCCGAACACTGGCACAGGCTGCGACGCCGGTTGTGGTTATTCGTCTCCGTAATCTTTTCTCGGTTGACTACGAAGGTGAAGAAATGTCGGCGGAGGGAATTTTGGCACTAGAAGCTGCCGGGAAGACCGTCTACCTTTCATCGATGAGTGGACAGGTGCGGGAGCGTTTAGTGCTCTTTCCAGTCATTGCCGCACTCGCGAGCGCTGGGCGCCTTACCAAGAAGGTTGAGGACGCAATTGCGGTGATACAAAAGAAGTCGTAACATACGTTCATGGACTATCACCCAGTCGTAGCAAAAATCCGGGAAGTGCTTGATGATGCGGGGGTGTGGTACGAAACCTTTGAGCATGAACCGGTGCGTACGAGTGAAGAGGCGGCCGCGCTTCGTCCCGGCTATTCGATTAATCAGGGAGCCAAAGCTCTGATTGTGCGTGCTAAGCACCCCGTGCGTGGCAAACATTTTGTTATGTTTGTGCTGCCAGGCGGACAGCGCTTTGCGAGCGAGAAGGTAAAGGCGTTGTTTGGCTTTACCGACCTAAGATTTGCCACTGAAGCTGAGGTGGCGGAAATCACTGGTGGGGTACAGCCTGGTGGTGTTCCGCCCTTTGGTACCCTTTTTGGACTACCGGTGTATGCTGACGAGTCACTTCTCTTGAATGAGAAAATTGTTTTTAACGCCGGTGATAAGCGGTTTTCAGTGGCCATGCGCGCAAGTGATTATGCGGTCTTGGTGGCCCCAGAGCGTGGGGAATTTGCAGCATAGTGCAGAACCGTTACCTGAGCGAATAAAAAACCTGCTATGCTTAGTACAATTAGCAGCGCCGTTAAGGTAGTCACAATCATATGAATAGTAAGCTAATTGTGGGTGTGGTGGCGGTGCTCGGCATTGCGAGTGGAATTTTTTTCTGGCAACTCGGCCGTACGTCGGTACCGGTAGTACCAGATGGTCTGTCACCTTCGCTGCCAGCTGACAGTCTTAATCGCCAACCCGGAGCGAACGATCCTATTTCTGGTCGGGCAGCCATGACGACGCTCTTAGCGCTGGGGCGTGACTTTGAATGTCGCATTCAAGACAATAGCGATGCTGTTGCCTCGGGTAGTGTGGATGAAACTGAGGGAACGATTTTTATCAGCGGCGGGGCGCTGCGCGGTGACTTTTTGGTACCGCGTGAGTCCGGCGCAGAGCCGGTGGTAAGTTCGATGATTGTGAAGGATGGAACCATGTTCCTGTGGTCGGTAATTGACGGAGAGGCGTGGGGTATGAAGAGTAGTGTCACACAGGATTCAGGTACGACGAGCCCCCAGCTTGAAACTCAAGAACCAGTTAGTCTGAATGATGATATTGCCTACGATTGTACACCGTGGGTTGGGGTAGACCGTAGTGTGTTCGTTCCTCCAAGCGACGTATTGTTCCGAGACCTTTCGACAATTATGGAGGGAGGGATGGAGTATGGGACAACCTTTGAAGGCGCTGTCGTCCCCGGTGGGGGTGATGCCTGTGCCGCGTGCGTGTTGATATCAGACTCCGCAGACAAGGCTGCCTGCGCTGAACGTTTTTCCTGTACTGAAGAGGTACGTTAATTGTGAGTATGGCACTCTCACATTACCCAAAAGATTCGGCTGGCCGAATGCTTACGACTAAGGTTCCCACCATTAATGATGATGCTACTATTCATGAGGGGCGACAGCTTTTGCAACACTCGGCTGAACAATTTGATACGGTTAATTACCTCTATCTGGTAAATGGTGAGCGCCGCCTTACCGGGGTCGTGTCGATACGAGAGTTGCTCCAGGCACCAAGTCACGAACATCTGCAAACTTTCTCACCACAGTCGGTAGTGACAGTACGGCCGCATACTGACCAGGAGCGGGTTGCTCATGTGGCGCTGCGCAGTGGACTCAAAGCTGTACCGGTCATCGATGCGCACGAGCGTTTTCTCGGCGTTGTGTCCTCGGGCGCAATCCTTTCTACACTTAATCACGAACACACTGAGGACGTGTTGCATTTTGCCGGTGTGAGCAAGCGTCCTGATCCTGAGCGGTATCTCTTAGGCGGTGGTCCACTGACGCACGTATACTCGCGTCTGCCATGGCTCGTTATTGGCCTCATTGGCGGAATTGGTGCCGCGGTTGTGGTGCGGTGGTTTGAGGATGCACTCCGTGTGCAATTGCTGCTCGCTGCGTTCATTCCTGTAGTTATATATATCGCTGATGCGGTGAGTGCCCAAACCCAAATGCTGTACATTCGTGCCTCAACGATTGCGGCGCAGCTTAATCTGCGGACCTATATTGCGCGAGAACTTGTCGTGAATGTTATGTTGGGTGCTGTGCTGGGGCTATTAATTTTAGTTGTTAGTTGGTGGTGGTTACTAGTCCCAGTAGTAAGTACGGTCTTAGGCTTAACAGTATTTATTACGGTATGTTTAGTAACGCTCATTGGTATTGGTTTGCCTTGGTTTTTTTACCGTCGTGGGTACGACCCCGCAATCGCGAGTGAGCCAATTACCTCGGTTGTGTGCCAACTCATGAGCCTCTGTATCTACTTTTCGATTGCCGCCCTGTTCATTTAATGCATGGAGAGGAAGCGGGGCAGCAGAATTAGCAGGATGGTAACAGCATAGAAAATTCCCGCTATTAATACTGTCGCTGCAGCTAAATCCTTAGTGAGCCCGATGGCGCTATGGTTGTCCGGATGGAGGTGGTCCATAGCCGCTTCGACGCTCGAGTTCTGTAGTTCGGTTATAAATATGAGTGCGAGTCCAAGTCCTAGAAAATGGTATTCCGTGAGTGAGAGTGGGGCGGCTAACCAGATGACGAGCCCGGCTGAAAGTAAGCCCCCTAGTACTTGCGTCTTAAAACTGAAATCATTAGCGAGAGCAGAGAAGAGACCGCGAAGAGCGTGCGGAAAGCGACGTAGGTTGCGAAGAAGCATGCCCAATTATATCAGGTACGTTAGGCGTAGGGGTCTTTCTGAGCGTAGATAGTGATAGTTCGGCGCTTCCGTGCCCGGCCCTTGAAAGAGTGCTTATGAGATCGGTAGATTTTCTGTACTAAAAACCGCTCTCGTAAAAATAGCACTAGTTCTTCTTCGGTGTAGACATACTCAGGTACACCGATAACGGGGTGGATGTAACTGCCTAGTTCTTTTCCAGGCACATCTTTAAGTAGGCGCTCGCTGTGGAGGTCTCCATCACGTAAAAAGGTTTTCATAAACAAGTAGCCCCCTGGCTTCAGTACTCGGAAAATTTCATCACGAAGGAGTGTCCGCTCGGGAGCGGTTAAGTAGTGTGATGTCATCATATCAAGCGCGAGTGATTGGGAGGTGTCTGGAAGGGAAGGATAGGTCCCGGCAATGGTGCGCGCTTCGTACTTAATGGGGAGACCCTGAGAAAGCTTCTTGGCCTGTGCGATACCCGCTTGGGATACATCGTAACCTACCCCACGCATACCAAAGGTTTTTGCAAGGAATACCAAGTGTCGGCCGTTACCACAGCCAAAGTCGGCGACCGTTTGATCTTGAGTGAGAATTCCGGCGTATTCGCCACGGTCGAGCCAGCGTGTAAACTTTTCTAGGTCCTCACTTGGGTTGTTAGAAAGAGCGAGATGTTCAGGATTAGCGTATTCACTATCCCAAAACGCCGCTCCGTGGCGCTGGTGCTTTTTCTTTCGCACGAAGTTTGGTTTCATCGCCATAGGTCTGATGAATATACCACAGAAAATACCTTTTCGCAACTTACGAGGCCACATAGTGGCTGTGTTACACTGGTCAACATATGAAAAATCCATGGGTAATTATCGGGATCATAGTAGTGGTCTTGGTCGGCGGGTCAGTGTGGTATTCGGGGTATGCTGCTGAGAAGAATAATGTCGGAGTTGAGACGGGTACGCGCCATATTAAAGGCGGAGAAGGTGCGACTGTCACGCTTCTTGAATACAGTGACTTCCAGTGCCCAGCGTGTAATGCCTTCCAGCCGGTTATTCAAGATGTGCTTAACGAATTTGGCGATGATGTAGCGTTTGAGTACAAGCATTTTCCACTTACAGCTATTCACCCATTTGCTGAGCCTGCAGCACGCGCTGCTGAGGCGGCCGGACAGCAGGGCAAATTCTTTGAGTACCATGACAAACTGTTTGCTGAACAGGCAGTATGGAGTCGAGGTCCCAATCCTACCGCATTTTTTATGCGCTACGCTGACGAGTTAGGTCTCGACGTTGATCAGTTTGGTCGTCATATGCGCTCTTCACTTTTGCGTGACGAGGTGAAGGCTGACGCCGCCGATGCTATGGCAGCGCAGATTACCGGCACGCCAACCTTCTTCCTCAACGGAGTACGTATGGAAATTGAAACCTACGAGGATTTTTACGAGCAAATCGCTCGCGCTGTAGACCCGAGCTACGGTATGGCTAGCACGACTGACGAGGTAGCCACACCCCCCGCCGCTGTTCGTTTCGGGCTATAAACCGTACTGTACACGTTGGATTTAGCCGTATTAGCGCTTTTGTGGTATAGTTGCGATTGTCTTTCAGGCTAGTGTATACTCTTGCCCGACGCTTGATTGGCAGCCAATAATTTAAATTTATGATTCATTTCTTTGATGGTGAAGAAGAAGAAGTAGTAGACGGGGAAGCAGATGCAGAAGCAGTTGAGGAGGCTGTTGAGGCGGCTGACGAAGAGGAAGAAGAAGGAGCTGAATAAGCTTTCTCTGGGGAAGAGCGGCGAGCATTGCTCGCCGCCCTTTGCTATTATGTATATACCTTATGATCCGCACACGTGACTTTTTTCTCTTTGCCCTAACGGTACTATTTTTAGTGGTAGGTATCAGTGCGACTATCGTTCAGGATCTTTCACTGCCTAGTGGCCAGACGGGAATGGTGTTGTTATCAATGCCTGACGAGCTACCATCGCCGGTAGAGGGACACGAAGCAGTAGTGGTAAGCGCCCCAGAGCCGGATCGACCCTCGCTCCTAGCCAGCATGAAAGCAAAAGTAGCGGCACTCGGTGGGGTGGTGGTAGCAAGTGTAACTCCTGATCCCGTTCAATCCACGGCTGGAGGTGAGGAAGAGGTCGCGGAAGTTGAAGATGCACCGCTCCTGTGTGCAGGCTATGAGGACGTAGTGTGGGCTGGTTTTGCGGGAGCGCAGTTTAAAGAAGTAGAGGGTGCACGCATCGTCTATCGTGAGGGTGTGTCAGTGGTTCCCGTTACACCAACAGACATGAGTACTGGAACGATAGCGCTGCCGCCTGTCTCTACTGATAGTATCCTCGCGCAACTGCCACTTCGCACTAGTCCATTTCCTTCACCGGCGTGCTTACCTCAAGACGTGGTGGGGATAGCGACCGACGGATCACTCATTCGTAACAATGAGGTAGCGCTATATACTGTGTTTGGCAGTGAAACGCTTGTTGGCTATGCGCTCGATGGCTTTCCAATTTACGGCGTGAATGCATATGCTAAAACGGATGCGTGTGGGGGGATTATGGTGGGGGGCATGTACCGCTACTTCCTCTCTACCGAGCGTGAGCATATACTGCATTGTTTCTCTGGTGCTCCGGTTAGCTTGCTGTCGAGTCTTCAAACTACGCTTTAACTGGCCGCCCAATTCCATTCTTGTATATGGCGCTTCTGTTATACTTTCCCTATGACAGACAAGACATTTCCTGAAGGATTTAAGTGGGGTGAGAAAGCCTGGGAGGCTTTCCCAAGACCTTGCCAGATATTTTTAGGAGCTTTGCGAACTAAAATATCGACAAGGTGTACCGTTCCTGTAAGGAACAGCTAATAGTATATTTATGAAAACTTTCCCGGAAGGATTTAAGTGGGGAGCAGCAACTGCTTCTTACCAAGTAGAAGGCGGTATTGATAATTGCGATTGGGCCGAAGCTGCACGTGATGGCTTGGTACCACCCTGCGGCCAAGCCTGCGACCACTATAACCGTTTCGAAGCTGATTTTGATATCGCTCAGTCCCTCGGGCATACGGCGCACCGCTTCTCGGTGGAGTGGGCACGCATTGAACCCATAGCGGGGCAGTTTGATGAAAATGCAATTCTTCATTACCGAGCTGTACTTACAGCGCTCCACACCAGGGGAATTACCCCGTACGTTACGCTGTGGCATTTCACCCAGCCTGTGTGGTTTACCGAGCAAGGAGGCTTTGAGCAGAAGAATTCATCGGAAATCTTTGCTCGCTATTGCTCCTATGTTGTTCTGAAGCTGGGTGATCTTTGTGAACACTTCTCAACCATGAATGAGGCGGCTGTATTTGCGAGCAACGGGTGGCTGCGAGGAAGTTGGCCGCCATTTAAGCGCTTTACGCTCACTGACCGTGTATCGATCACCAATTCCGGACGACAGTATGAAGCTAAACCTAGTTGGGGCCTGTCACCTGTGTTTATGTATTTTCGAGTCATGAAGAACTTGGCACTCGCACATAACGCTGCGTACCGTGCCATTAAAGTGGTGTCACCACAGACAGAGGTGAGTCATGTCGCGCACGTAATTGTTTTTGCAGCCAATGGCAACCCTTTTAATAAAATAAAAGCACTGCTTGCTAATTACCTGTGGACACACTGTCTGATGAAGCGAATCCATAAACACTGCGACTCGGTTGGTCTCAACTACTACTTCTATACACAGTTCGGAGACGGTCGTTCATGGAAGAAAACTGACATGGACTGGAACTTTGCTCCTGAATATATATATGACGCACTCATGATGTTGGCGAGATACAAAAAGCCGTTGTTTGTATCTGAGGGTGGTGTAGCAGACGAGGACGACAGTGACCGTGCGGAGTATATAAAAAAACAGGTCTACGGAACGTGGAGGGCGATTCAGGACGGTGCAGAGGTTCGCAGTCACATGTACTGGTCGCTCCTCGATAATTACGAATGGGCACTCGGATTTAAAAAACGCTTCGGTCTAGTGGAGGTTAACTACGAGACACTCGAGCGATCAATTCGCCCAAGTGCGTACGTGTATAAGAAAATCTGTGAAGAAAACCGGGTGGTAGAATAGGCCTACATGGCCTGGATTCTCTTGGCGACCGGTGGGCAGCTCTTAAACGCCATCGTTGCCATCATTGATAAGTACATCGTCACAGACGAGAAGGCGCTTCCGCGTCCGTTTGTGTATGCCTTTTACTCCTGCCTCCTTACAGGTTTTTGGTTAGTGATATATGTCATTGGGTTCTTACCGGGGCTGTCGTCTATCGGATTTCCTCATCTAGCGAATGTCGAGCAGCCCAGCATCCAGGTTGTGGGCATGTCATTCCTGGCGGCGTATACCTTTTTTATGGCCCTGGTATCGATGTATGATGCACTAAAAAGGGCAGAGGCGGTTAATGTGATGCCAGTAATTGGTTCTATTTCCGCCATCGCTTCCTTTGGTATGACGTACCTTTTTTTAGGTACGGGACTGTCCAGTAATTACATCATTGGAATCGTCGTGCTTTCGCTCGGTACGCTTCTGGTAGCACAAAACCTACCGCGCACCGATACTGTAATGCAGGTAATCCATAGTGGAATTTTCTTTGCGCTCCACTTTATAACTATGAAGGGACTGTTTGAAGAAACAAGTTTTGATGATGGGTTTTTTTGGTCACGGGTAGGATTGCTCCTGTTTACGCTGTCGCTCTTACTTGTTCCTAATTATCTGGGAAAAATTAAAGAACAGACCAAGACAACGACTAAGAAAACTGGGGCAATTGTAATTCTGGCGAAGATGCTCGCTGGGGCGGCCGCCTTTTTGCTCTTAAAGGCCACTGATTGGGGGGACGTGGCAGTAGTTCAAGCGCTCGATGGGCTTAAGTTTGTGTTTATTTTTATAATTACAGTCTTTCTCGGGGCAGCAATACCTGACAGTGCTGCCGTGCATGAGACTCGCCCGAGCGTTGTTTTGCGTCAGGTTGCGTATGTCGTTTTGATAGCTGTTGGATACGTAACTTTATTTGTCACATGGTAGCTATGTCTCGTTTAAAAAAAATCACACTCGTCCTCCTGGTCCTCCTTTTGCTTTCTTTGGCTCTGGGTTATTTCCTTGCTTACAAGCCCGTGCCTCCTACCGTTACCTACGGTATGTCATTTAGTACACCGTACGCTCGGGAACTTGGGCTCAACTGGCGAGAGGCCTATGATGCGCAACTTGATGATCTAAAAATACGTCATCTACGACTGGCTGCACATTGGCCAATGGTAGAGCCAGAAGATGAGGACTACAATTTTGAGGAGCTCGACTATCAAATCCGTCGCGCTGAAGAAGTGGGGGCAGAAGTTGTGTTGGCTGTCGGGCGGCGTCTACCGCGCTGGCCAGAATGTCATATTCCTCTGTGGGTGCGTGGCCAGACTTCGGAGCTGCAGCGCGAACAGCTTCTTGCCTATATCGAGGTCGTGGTAAATCGCTACAAGAACAGTCCGGCTGTTAAGACATGGCAAGTGGAAAACGAACCATATCTTCGAGTGTTTGCATTTGAGCACTGCGGAGAACTCGATGAGGCGTTGCTGGATGCTGAAATTGCGCTTGTTCGCGAGCTTGACCCGTCACGACCAATTTTGGTGACGGACAGCGGCAATCTTGGGACGTGGAAGGGGGCATATCAGCGTGGTGATCTGTTTGGCACCAGTGTCTACGTTTATTTCTGGAATCCTGAACTCGGCCAATTCCGCACTATACTCCCGCCCTTTGCGTATCGCGTGAAGGAAAAGCTCATTTCGTTGGTATATGGCAAAAAGCCGACCGTTCTCATTGAGCTTTCAGCTGAGCCGTGGCTCATTGCACCTGTGATAGAGACGTCTATTGACCTTCAGTTCACACGGATGGACGTGCATAAGTTTAATGATATTTTGGCCTACGCCAGAGACACTCGCTACGACAAACAATACTTATGGGGTGGGGAATGGTGGTATTGGCTAAAGCTGCGCGGTCACCCTGAAATGTGGGAGCGGGGAAGATTATTGTTTGAAAGAGAGACTCCTCCCGAAACGTAACAGAGGGTATAGCGTTTAGAAAATATTCGTGCCTATGCTTGCAAAGCTTTTTTATGTGTTGTGTGGGGGTATTGCGGGGGCATTAGTGGTACTAGTCGTGCTGTTCGGTATAGTTTTTTCAAACCCAACTGTACTCACGCCACTATTACCCGTCGCGACAAGTGCGCAAACACAAGTGCTAACAGGAGAAGTAGGGTCAGCTACGATTATTCCGGATATGGTGTCTCGTGTTAATGATTCTGTTGTGTCGATTGTGGTCACAAAAGATGTCCCCGTCTATGAGCGATACTACGAAGAATTTAATCCCTGGGGCGGATGGGGTGGAGGATTTGCAATCCCACGGGTGCGGGAGAATGGAGTTGAAGAACAGGAAGTAGGAGGGGGGTCGGGCTTTATCGTGTCGAGTGATGGAATGGTTGTTACCAACCGCCATGTGGTTAATGACACTGAAGCTCGCTACTCGGTAATTACGACGAGTGGTGAGAGTTACCCGGTAGAAGTACTTGCGCTTGATACGCAGCTCGACATCGCGATACTTAAAATTAGTGAGTTACCGGCTAATGTATACCTAGAGCCGCTCATTTTTGGTGACTCGACTTCGCTCCGCTTAGGTGAGAGTGTCGTTGCGATTGGTAATGCTTTGGCTGAGTTTCAAAATTCGGTATCAGTGGGCGTCGTCTCAGGACTTTCGCGTTCAATTGTGGCGACTGATGGCTTTGGCGAAAGCGAGGCTCTTAGTGAAGTAATACAGACAGATGCTGCGATTAATCCGGGCAATTCAGGCGGTCCGCTACTCAATCTGGCGGGGGAGGTGGTGGGTGTAAATGTCGCAACGTCCCGGGGAGCAGATAATATTGCCTTCGCTCTGCCGGCGCATGTGGTGCGCGACGTCGTCGAGTCTGTCAAAGAAACCGGTGCTATCGTGAGGCCTTTTTTAGGAGTACGATACGTGACAGTAAGCCAGGAATTGCAGGAAGTGAATAACCTTTCCGTTGACTATGGAGCACTGGTGGCGCGGGGAGAGCGGCCAGAAGCGTTGGCCGTGATGCCTGGGTCACCGGCGGATCGTGCAGGTCTGCGTGAGAACGATATTATTCTGAACATTGACGGCGAAGATTTACGAGGGCGTGACCTGGCAACCATATTGCGCGGGAAGAAGGTAGGACAATCCATTTCATTAACGATTTTATCGCAAGGACAAGAGCGCGTAATCACATTAGTACTTTCAGCCACACCGTAAGGATTGGGACAGGTTGTATTGGATACGTCGGTACCTTACTGGTACACTATAGGTACGATATTTACGTATGAACTTTTTCCGTTTTGTTTTCTCGTTCCTATTTGTTCGTAATTGGTATACCGGAAAAATGGAATTGTCACGTCCGCGCATGGCGCTCTTTTCCTCCGGTCTGTTTCTTTTTATGCTGGCTCTCACGCTAATTGCTATTCTGCAGGCTCCGGTTGAATATCGACCATAATAATTTCTTTCATGCATCGTTTCCTCTTTGCTGCGCTGTTACTGCTCCTGGTCGCTATATCTATGGTTGTTGGTGCGTTTCTGTATGTACAATTTTTGCTAGTCGCCGACACGCCAGCTTCAGATGAGGCGTTGCCTATTCAGAGTCAAGAAATTACAGGTGGTCTCGAAGAGTCGGTGCAAGAAACGGCTACGACCGATTCTGTATCAGACGGCGCACTAGTTTCTGATACATCCATCCCTCCTACTTCAATTGCTCTGTCATCTCTGCCGCTCTCGTCTACACAAAAATCTCTCCTTTCGACCGCGGGAATTGATTACGATACGTTTATCATTACTCCCGATATGATTGTATGTGCAGAGGAGAAGTTGGGTAGAGAGAGGTTTAGCGCAGTCGTCGGTGGCGACAGTCCTTCTACTCTCGAAACGATGTCACTATTGGGTTGTCTATAGCTATCCTGGAGATTTCTAGCAGAGCGACCCTTTGTGTGGTATAATCGTTGCAATGAAGTCATATTTTGCTGGTTCTGCGCTTATTTTTAGCGCCTTTTCTATTGTTTTCTTCTTGGCTCAGCCGGCCGAAGCTAACAGTGTTATTCGTAGTGAGGAAACTGTTTCTTTGGCCCAGGAGCAAACGGTAGAGGGTGACTTTTATGGAGTTGGCTCGGCGGTATCCTTGTCGGGTGTTATTGAGGGTGATGCGTACGTCGCCGGTGGACGAGTTACACTTAACGGTACCGTTGCTTCAGATACTCTGGCGGTGGGATTAACTGCTGATATGCAGGGTGACAGTGGTGATGATGTCCGTATTATTGCGGGTGAAGTGACTGTTAGTGGTCGAGTACGCGGCGATCTTTTTGTTATCGGACAAAGACTGGAAGTGCTTTCAGGTGCGCAAATTGATGGCGATGTAATATTCTTTGGGCAAGAGGCTGTCATTGCTGGGTCGGTCGGACACGATGTGCTCGGTCACATGACTACCTTGCGACTTGATGGTCCGGTTGCTCATGATGTCACTGTCACGGTGGGAGAATTAACGCTAGGGGAACGAGCCGCTATTGCGGGCGCTGTGCAGTATGGTAGTGGATCACCGCTCGTACGCGCGCCAGGTTCTGTCGTACAAGGTGCAGTGGTGCAGGGGAGTGGCGAAGCGGTAAACCCTGCACAGCGACTCTGGACGGTGGCGGAACTGACGCTGACACTTCTGTTTGCCGTGCTTACCTGGTATTTGCTTTTGCGTCGTTCGCTCGAGTCTCTCGTCGCACACGCCACCACTCACTACCTTCGGTCAGGATTAATTGGTCTAGCGGTTCTGCTCGTCATGCCGTTTGTGGCTGGAATTCTCATTGCGAGCCAGCTCGGGGTGTTCCTCGGTGGCATGATGCTGGTACTGTATCTCTTTCTCTTGTGTGTGGCGATTGTGGGCGCCGTGGCGGTTACTGGCGGGTTCCTGCGCGTATTGATTATGCCGCGATACACTTTTGGTCTCCCTTGGCTGCTCTTTGGCGCGTTATTGTATGGTCTTCTTCTCTATGTACCATTTGGTGCGGTGCTGGTGCTCCTTATGATGGTCTCAGTTACCCTGGGCGCCGTAGCTGAGCGCATCTACCAGATGGTTCGGTAGAGCACCGAAATTGCCATACAAAATGCGCACCAAACAAGGGTGCGCATTTTCTGTTACTATAGTGGTGTTATTCTCGGGGTACCGTTATGCAATACCGTCAGGCTTTCATTGAAGTAATTAAGGAGTTATTTAGTACTTCACGCGGTACGTATAACGTAAAGCCCGAAAGTACCACCCGTCGCGAGTTTCCGGCTCCCGTTGCGGCACCCCTCCTTAGTGCGGTAACGGTACCACCCGATGTGTTTGATTTCTCTGGTCGGCCGGACATTGGTACTCATACTGAAGCGTTCGTTCGGGTTCCTGAAGCACGATTGTTTCTGCGACCGGTCCATGCGTTTGACAGCGTGCTGACGGTGGTGCCCTATGCAACACCAGTGAGGGTGATGCGGCATGAGGGGCGGTTCACATCGATTGAACACCACGGTGTAATTGGGTGGGTGCACAAGGATGAGCTTGTCTATAGTGGGGAATCAATTTTTCCAGAGTTGGCTGTGGGAGAATCGTATGACGCGCACCATGCTTCAACTCAAGCCGTCCGACGGTATTTGGGTGATGATTTTTTTACTGAGTCGCTCTACTTACCGCTGTTGGCGGTCGAATATGTATCTTTTATGCTCAGGCGCAATGGTCGAACCCTGCCGTGGACCATGGTCCGTCCACGGCGGGCCGGGACCTGGCATGTGCTTTTGCGGGGAGGGCGTGGTGTGCATGTTGGACTTGCTCCGCACACCGGAGCGGTAATTGAATATGATGTGCCTGATGGTGAAAGTGTGGTTGGGTATGTTGAGTCCGTACGACCTGATGGGACGCTTACGGTCTCGACCGTAGGTAAGGATGAAGAGGGTGTATTTGTCCGATATCAGTTGAATGAAAAAGAGTATCGTGAACTGCGGGCGCTCTTTATTCGTGTGACCTAAACGTGATAGCATACATCCACTATGGAACACCCCGTCGCATTCTTTGATATTGATGGGACTGTCTTTCGTTCCAGTTTACTCATTGAGCTTGTTGAGGCGCTGATTAAGGCTCATGTGTTCCCCTCGGATGCACGGTACGAATATGAAGAAGCTTATCGCGCTTGGCAGGGGCGCGAGGGGAGCTATGAGGCCTATATAGATGCGGTTATCACAACCTTTATTCGGCACATACGTGGTGTGCACTACGGCGTATTTGCTGATATTGGTAGACAAGTAGTAGTTGTGCACAGCAAGCGTGTCTATCGGTATACCCGAGATCTCTTGCGCGATTTAAAACATCAGGGCTTTACCTTGATAGCAATTTCTCAATCACCAAAAACGATTCTTGATGAGTTTTGTGGTCAATATGGTTTTGATAAGGTGTATGGTCGCATATACGAAATTGGGCCTCAAGATCGCTTTACGGGGGTAGTTACCGAAGAGCATCTCATCCAGAATAAGTCGAGTATCGTGGAGCGGGTGTTTGCTCGTCACCCGGAATTGTCACGGATTGGAGCAATAGCCGTTGGTGATACGGAGTCCGACATACCGCTCCTGGAGGCGGTGGAACGGCCGATTTGTTTTAATCCAAACGCCGCTTTGTACGCGCATGCTCAAGCGCGTGGTTGGGATGTGGTTGTTGAGCGGAAAGATGTCATCTATAATCTATAAAATGAATACAAAAAAGCTAGAGCGTGAGTATGAAGGTGCGGTCGTGGCGGGAGTACTCGCTGGTCTTGCTCGTTACTTTGATCAAGACCCGGTGCTGTTTCGGATTATAGCGATTATCCTCCTCGTCCTTACGGGTATCTTTCCTGGAGCCCTACTCTATTTCGTTGCTTGGTTGATTATGCCGAAGCGCACCTTGGGTACTGTTGAATACACGATTATTGAATAGGTATGAAGGTTGATATGCGACGAGTGAGACCGCGCAATGAGGCTCCTGTAGGTGCTGGGATGGTGGTCTACTGGATGGAGCGCGATCAGCGCGCTCTGGATAACTGGGCGCTCCTTTACGCACAAGAACAAGCGGTAGCGAGAGGAGTGACGCTCTGTGTGGTATTTAATCTTGTATCTACCTATGGGCACGCTACGCATCGTCAGTATGATTTCATGCTGCGCGGACTGGCCGAAGTTGAATCCACTGTACGAAGTAAACATATCCCTTTCTACCTGTTACAAGGGAATCCCGCTGATACTATTTCTAAGTTCGTGAAAAAACATGACGTGGGTGAAGTGGTGACTGATCAAAACCCATTGCGCGACCCAAATGCCTGGCGCGAACAGGTAGGGAGGTTGATACCTGTGCGTTTGACGGAGGTCGATGCCCACAATATTGTTCCGGTATGGTTCGCTAGTCCAAAAGAAGAGTTCGCAGCCTATACGTTTCGACCGAAAATAACTCGCCTTTTGCCAGAATTTTTAACTGAATTTCCGCGTCTACAGGCGCAGTCGGCGGATCTGACTCTACCGGCCGAGGTGTCGTGGGACAATGTAATGGCTAACCTTGAGACCGACCGGTCGGTAGTGCCGGTGTCGTGGCTCGTACCCGGTGCACACGCTGCGGATACAGCATTGAAGGTTTTCTGCGAAGAGCGTTTGTCGGGTTATGACAATAGACGCAACGACCCAAATGAAGATGGACAGTCAGACCTTTCGCCCTATTTCCATTTCGGTCAGCTGTCGCCGCAGCGTGCGGCGCTCATGGTCCGCTGCGCTCCAGAGGTGAACGTGTCAGCTCGTGAGGCGTATCTAGAGGAACTGATTGTTCGGCGGGAACTTGCTGATAACTATTGTTTTTATAACAATCAGTACGATACCATTGCGGGCGCGCACGCCTGGGCACAAAAGACTATTGCCGAACACGCCGACGACGTTCGAGAGTTTAGCTATAGCCGGAGTGCGCTTGATGCCGGAAAGACACACGACGAGTTGTGGAATGCTATGCAAAGTCAATTAACCACAACCGGCAAACTGCATGGCTGGTGCCGCATGTACTGGGCAAAGAAAATTTTAGAGTGGACTCCAGATACGCAAACAGCGATTGATACGGCTCTGTACCTAAATGATCGCTACGAACTCGATGGTCATGATCCAAATGGAGTAGTTGGTGTGATGTGGTCGATAGCGGGCGTGCACGATCGGGCTTGGAATACGCGATCTGTATTTGGAAAAATCCGTTATATGAATTACGCAGGAGCCAAACGTAAGTTCGATATAAAAGCGTACATTGCACGCTATGATGGAAGGGCGTCGCTTTTCCATGACTGAAGCGGAAGCTCACTTTGCGAGCGTCGTATGGAAGTATTATGCAGAGAAGGGTAGACATGATTTGCCGTGGCGAAAGTCGCATCATCCCTACCATGTGCTCGTTTCAGAAATGATGTTACAACAGACGCAGGTCGAGCGCGTGATACCGAAGTACCAGACCTTTTTAAAAACCTTCCCCACAGTAAAGGCGCTCGCAGAGGCTCCGCTTGCTGATGTGCTCACGCTCTGGCAGGGTTTAGGATATAACCGACGCGCCGGATATCTTCATAAGGCTGCGCAGGCGATAGTGAGTGACCATAAGGGGCGCTTTCCCAAAGACCGAGCTGCGCTCCTATCGCTTCCTGGGGTTGGAAGTTATACGGCGAGCGCCCTAATGGCGTTTGCGTACAATGCCCCGGTTGTGCTCATTGAAACTAATGTGCGTACGGTATTTATCTACCACTTTTTTAATAACAGGTCAGGGATAAAAGACGCATCAATTCTTAAGCTTGTAGAGCGAACACTCCCCTCACAGCGGTCGAGAGACTGGTACGCCGCTTTGATGGACTATGGCACCTACCTGAAGCGAACGGTCGGTAATCTTAATGCGAAAAGCAGTAGCTATAAAAAACAGACTCGCTTTGTTGGCAGTGCCAGGCAAGTCCGCGGCGCTATTATGAGGACACTAGTTAAGGACAAAAGGGCCCTCTCTCTCCTTGATTTTGAAAAACGACTAACTGACCTCGATATTACAAAAATTCGTGCGCAGCTTCAGTCGCTCGTAAAGGAAAGCCTGGTCGTATGTACACGAGACCGCTACCACCTTCCGCACTAGCACCACTATAAAGCAACCCGCTCTCTTACTACTCAGTTGAGTAGTAAGATGATTATTTTGTGTCAACGATGTACGCAGCGAGGATGATGCCAGGAATCATGAGGACGCCAAGGAGAATGAACATAAGCGGGTAGGGAAAGAAGAGGAGAGTGACGCTTCCGGCGACCGCTCCGGCCAGATTAGCAAGTGGTCTCGTAATCCTAAAGAGGCTAATGAGTGACGCGTCACCACTTTTTACTTGTTTAAAAAAGTAACTTTCCGTTGTGACCTCAACCAAGCTCGCACCGACACGACTGACAAACATGACCACCATCCAGCCAATTGTTCCCACGGCCGCCATAAAGCCAATGCTGGCCGAAGAGAGGGCGAGAATTAAGAATCCTGCAGCCATCATTTCTTTCTCACCCCAATAACGGTCCGCGAGAATACCAATGGGGTACTCGCATAAAACGTACGCCATGAGGCCGGCGGCGATAATGATACCAAGGGTTGACCAGGATACATTAAGTTCCGTGGCAAGATAGAGCGGGAAATAAATAACTATCCAGGAAAAGAAAAATTGTAAAAGGAAGTGAGCTGATATAACTCCGCGAATATTTCGGTAGGTCCTAAATGAACGTATGACCGATAGGGGTGACAGCACCGGATACTCCGGATCTTTAAAGCCGCGGAAGGCCAAAAGAATTATCACCATAAAAAATCCACCAATAAAAGCGGCGAGAAAGTAGGGGAGGGCAAGGTTGTTGCCAAATTGGGTGGTAATAGCCCCGGCTGCGAGCGGGGCGAACACTGAGGCGATGGCCATGAGTGAAAGGGTGAGGCCACGCTTGCTGCCGGTTTGTCCCTCGTCTTCACCAATGGTGTTTTCTGAATAAATATCGAGGCTGAGGTAGAGAAGAGGGTTTAAGGTAATGAAGACGATGAATGCTATTGCTGGGTATATACCGAGTCCGAGGAGCACTAGAGACACTACGGCTGTGCTCATAAACATCAGTGAGAGAGCGGTGTTGCCAAGACGACGCAGGAGTGGCGAGAGATATAAAAAAAGGAGGACTGATAGGCCTGAGGCGATGGCGTACAAGAGGCCAACGCCGCTTTTGCCAACGAATTGCTCGAGATAGGTTGAACTGCTGTAGGCAGTGACGAGGGTGTGGAAGGTAAATACAACCGATAACAGATAGATTATTGAAAACGATATCGGGGGCGTGCGATTCGGAGCTACCGTTGTAACAAAAGTATCCATAGAGAGTCTTTTAGTATAGCAGTGACGGGAAACGAACAGGCCGGCCTCTTGGGGGAGGCCGGCCGTGGGGCAGGGTCATTCAACGTGAAGATAGTTGGGGGTCTTCATCTCCATGCGGCTCAGGCATGTCGCGCCTGATTCTCATAGCGAGCCAGTAGGCTTGGCCGCCAGACTGGAAGAGGCACCACCATATTCCCACCATTATGAACGTCATCAAGAGCGATACGAAAAGGCTGTAGGTTCCAGTCATTAAGAAGCTTAACAGCAACAACCCACCTACCACCACCCACGCTTTTCCGGTCCGGAGCATTGATCTGGTATAGGTCCACCAGGTCTGGCTGGAATGAAAATCATTACTTCCCGCCCAAACGCCCGCAATGGTGCAGCCGAGATAGAGGTAGAAAAACCGTGAATCCATCAGTATTCCGAGTGTGGTCGCAATACCGAAGAAGGCAAGCAGGAACCCAAGTCGAATAAACTTTGTTAAGGTCATGGAGCTCATCCTTTTTCCTCCTTCAAAAGTACCACGATTATTAATTAAAGTCAACAAATACCCCGAGCAGCAGTGGATGCCGAGGGTATTTCGGTTTTGGCATTAAATACCAATCAGGACTGGAATTACCATCGGGGTCTTTTGGGTCTTTTGCATGAGGAAGCCTGAGACAACATTCGTCAGCTCATCCTTTACCTGATCGAGGTCGACCGGGTTCATACGCTCTGTGGCTTTTTCGATTGTGCGCTTTATAAGGATCCGTGCTTCGGAAAGCAAAAGCTGATTTTCGCGCAGATAAATGAAACCGCGTGAGATAATGTCCGGCGATTTACGCAGCTTGCCAGTCTTGGCATTAACGGTCGCAATGATAACGAACATTCCATCGGCAGCCAGGGTTTGGCGGTCACGAATCACCACCTCTTGCTTAGTACCTACGGTAAAGCCGTCAACAAGAACCATCTCACTTGGAATTTTCATGGGGAGCACCTTAAGGTCGGTGCCGTTTGTAATCTCAATAATACTCCCGTTGTCAGGCACAACGATATGGTCACGAGGGAAACCGTTTTCTACCGCCGCATACATGTGGCTCTTGAGGTGGAAATGGTGACCGTGAACAGGGATAAGAAACTTCGGCTTAACGGTTTGGTGTACCCACACAAGCTCGCCTGCGTTACCGTGACCGGATGAGTGCACGTGTGAGCCTTGATAGTTGATGACGCGCACATTCTTGCGGTAGAGGTTGTCTTTAAGAATCTGAACAGCAATTTCATTACCGGGAATAACTGAGGATGAAAGCACAATGGTGTCGCGTTCCGTGAGGGTAATAAACTTGTGTTTATCGGTCGCCATACGCATGAGCGCCGCGAACTCTTCACCCTGGGCACCCGTTGAAAGAATCACAATTTTATCGGCCGGATAGTCACCCATGTCACCAGCGGTAATAAAGGTGTTGGGCTGTACCTCCATGAGCTTGGCTTGAATAGCAATGTCAATGTTGGTTTTGATACTACGACCCTCCATCACTACCTTCTTGTTCATCGCTTCACAGACCTTAATGACAGAAATGAGACGATCAAACTGTGAAGCAAAGGTGCCGATGACGAGGCGACCACGTGAAGTCTTAATTATTTCTTCTAGGGTTTCAAAAACACGGGCTTCTGGAGTTGAAAAGCCAGCGCGGTCTGCATTTGTTGAGTCACAGAGGAGGGCAAGATTGTTGCCAAGGCCAACCTTCTCCCAGGCGGCTTTTTCTTCTACTTCAACCACATTGCCTTCTTGCTTGAGCTTAATATCCCCAGTGACCACAACATCACCAAACTTAGTTTCAATCATGAGACCCATAGCGTCAGGAATCGAGTGGGTAACGGGGAAGGTTTTAATTTTTGTGCTACCAATAGTAAACGCTTCGCCCTCTTTCACTACGTTAATAGTGAGCGGCTCCATGTGTGGGAACTCAGTTTGGCGCTTTTGAATCATGAGCGCAGTCAAATATTGTGTGTAGAGTGGTGGGTTACCAATACGCTCCATAATAAATGGAATACCACCAATGTGGTCGAGGTGACCGTGGGTGACGACAAGGCCGCGGATTTTATCTTTGCGCTCTTCCAGGTATTGCGTGTTGGGGAGGATGTAGTTTGCCCCCGGGGTACCGCTTTCTTCAGACACAAACTGAAAACCGGCATCAATGACAATGATGTCGTCCTTAGTTTCAATAATGTTCATGTTACGTCCAATCTGCTCAACGCCAGATACAGTAATGATGCGAACGGTATTCTCATCAGTAAGTGGTGGAATCACCGTTGATTTCTCGTCGGTGAGCGTGAGTCGGTGAGTCAGCGCCGGGGCGGTTGTGCTGCGGCGCCTCGCCGGGTGTGGTCGACGGTTGCCGCGACCCTGACCCGCACCAGCACGCTTTGGTGCGCCTTCACGCGCTGGTGGTGCACCTTCTGGTCGAGCTGGTCGCGGTGCACCAGGTGCTGTGCCGGGACCACGACCACGTCCACGGAAACGACCCCCACGGTTAAATGGAGTTCGAGGGCGTGGTGTGCTGCTTTGCGTGCTGCTCTGTGGTGTGTCTGATGATGGGTTCATATCGTAAAGGAATTAATTAATTATTGATTCAGAAGCTTCGGATTCATTACTCTCGGGGGTGGGGAAGGTCACTTTTGAAAACCATGACCATAAGGTGTCGGTAGTGGCATACCATGATGCGACGGTAACAAATCGATCGGATGGGCGATGGATGGTCGGGAGCGGGGTCGTAGTGATGTCCTTGGCAACAACATACGTCATTGTCGGTGCAAAGAGGAAGATGGCCGGCGCTTCATTTTCTATGCGAGTAGCCACGTCCGCCAAGATGAGGGCACGCGCTCCAGGATCATGCTCAACCCGTGCGTCTGCTAGAAGGTTATCAACCGCGATGTTGGTGTACTGCGCCACATTGAGACCTGGATCATCTTTTTGTGAGGAGTGCCAGAATGGGTAAAGATCTTCACTCCGATTCATGTCCATTCCAAAGAAGAGTGTTTCGAAATCACGCGGACGGATAACTGACTGTACTAAATCTGCTTGCTCAAATTGTTCAACGGTTACTTCAACTCCAAGCGCGCGCCAGCGTTCTGCGACATTCGCCACCACCGCACTAAAGGGTGCGTTATTGCTGGAGCGAATAGTGACTTGCAAGGAGGTGGGAGTGCCGTCGAGGCGTTTTTCCCATGTGCCTGCGCTGGTCTGCGTCCAGCCACCCCGCTTTAGAATCTGCATAGCGGACTCAATTTGAGAGTCGGAGGTGGTAGTGGAAGAAGCTTGCTGTGATTCTACCATGAGTGCACCTGAGAGCGTGGGTCCGCTCGTGGGGATTCCGTAACCACCGAGGACTTCATTAATGAGCGTAGTGCGGTCAACTGCGGCCCCGAGGGCGTCGCGTACAGACCGGTCTCGCATGACCGGTGAGCGATTCTGGTTAAAAAATATTCCAAAAATGCGTGGCAGCGGCTCTTCAATGATTTGGAAGCGATTCCTATCAATAGTGACCAGAGAGGTGCCGGTAAGGTACGCCGTGGCTTTGATCTCTCCAAGGGTAAGCGCCTCTTCTAGAGCCGTTTCGTTCTTATAGAAATTGAGATCAATGCGGGCGAGGTTTGGTCTGTTAAGTGCACTTTCAAAACTAGAGAGCTCGTACGAACTTATGAGGCCGCCAGCATCACGGCCGACATTGCTTACGGCAAAGGGTCCTGAACCAATCGGTTCAGTGTTGTACTGCGAAAAGGGGAGTTGTTCAATGGGTAGTTCCTGCCAGATGTGGCGAGGCATAATGCCGAGGGTAAAATTTTCAACAAATGGCGCGTAGGTTTCTTCAAGGGAAATCTCAAGGTCGTATTCACCAAGCACGTTTACGCTCACGTTATTCCAAGTACCGCGCAGCGGACTCTTCAGGTCGGGATTTTGTATGAGCTCAATGGTATAGGCCACGTCCTGAGCGGTAAGCGGCGTGCCGTCATGGAATCTGACATTCTTACGGAGGGTTACGCTATAGGTGCGACCGTCGTCAGACAAAGTAATGGATTCAGCAACGTCCGGCACGAGGGTACCGCCCTCGCTGAGGCGCATAAGCCCGCTGTAGACGAGCGCAACCATGTCTTGATCGGCTCTCGTGATGGCCAGGGCGGGGTTCACAAAGCGCGGTATACCAACGATGCCTTCAGTAAGTACACCACCGCGAGTAGGAACGATAGCTGAATATGAGCTTGAGAGTGTAATAGCGAGTAGGACAAATACGCCAACGATCGCGAAAAACAGTCCTTTAAGGAGGAATCGGTCGCTGGCTCCACCTCGCTCGAGACGAGTAAAAAGGGCTTGAGTGGGAGAGATGCGTCTAGCTGAGTTGTTCATGCAATATGAAGAGAGAAACAGAGCGCGACGCTGCCGGTCTAAGGCACGGTCTTAGTCCTTTGAAAACAACACATTCCACACGCTATTTACGCGAGAATGTTTAGGAAGGTTGCAACGACAAAGAGAACGCTGACACCAATCGTGAATTTGAACAGAAAAAGCTCTGCGCCCCGGCGCTTATGAAAGGCGGAACTAAAGTTGTCTCCGCCGAAGGCTCCACCAAGACTCGATCCACGCTGCTGCAAAAGAATTGAAGCAGTGAGGAGAATGGCGAGTGCAACTTGTACGTACGGCAATGCGGGAAGCACTGCATCGATGATTTCCATGTCGGCACGATAGTACCAGATAACGTTAAAAGTGGCAACTCAAGGGGTGGGGGAGTATAAAAAGAGAACCCGCGCCGACCCAAAGTGCTGGGAGGGCGCGGGTGGCGCTCGTTAGCTCGCAATCCAGGCGTTAACACAGTTTGTGTCTTCCGTTGGTGGATACTGCACAAATAATGGGAGCGTGGCTCCTGTGTACACTCCAGTGTAGAGGAGTTCCGAAACGGCAATCTCCACTCGGCGCCTTCTGTAATTTGGAGGATACATTGTTTGGCTGTCATTCGAGTAATCAAACTCGACAATAATCTTGTGTACGGCCCGTCCCTCGACAACCGTTGTGGGTGGCTTTTTTTTAACGGTGCCCCACCGTAACCTAACTGGTTGTCCTTTGAAAGTTGCTGGTGTTGCTTTTTCTGTGGTGCGAGTCTGTTGTGTTGCATCGTTCGGCATGAGTTACTCCTCTACGGTTTTCTGTGGGGACAGTAGCACAACATTGACGCTCTGTAGGCCCGCAGTATAATACCGGCGCACGGAGAAGTTTCTCAGACGATTTTCTTGGGCGAAGCGAGGATTTTGTCCGTGCTGTGAACCAATTCTAATTACTTAACAAGCATTTTTGCTTTCTAGCTATCAAGTACATGACAGACACAACTAACGTTAGCGGAAGTCCAATCAAGCCTTTGGCGGATCGTATTGTCGTTCGTCCACTTACACCAGAAGAGTTAGGTCACGTCTCAGCTTCTGGCATTATCATTCCCGACACGGTGAGTAAGGAAAAGCCTGAACAAGGAGTCGTTGTGGCCGTTGGTCAGGGTAAATGGGACGAAGATGGAGAGAAACGGATTCCCATGGAAGTCAAGGTGGGTGATCGGGTAGTTTTTTCTAAGTACAGTCATGACGAGATTAAGGTGAATGGCACTGAGTATTACATTGTGGCTGAAACCAGCGTGCTCGGAATCTTTAACAATTAATACGTAATTCATTGTATGGCTAAGCAAGTACTGTTTGGAGAAGATCTTAAGAAGAAGCTGCAGAAGGGCGTTGATACCGTAGCTAATGCTGTAAAAGTCACCCTCGGTCCCCGCGGTCGTAACGTCATCCTCGATAAGAGTTATGGTGGCCCAACAATCACGAACGACGGCGTTTCGATTGCTAAGGACATCACGCTCAAGGACCGGTTTGAGAATATGGGGGCGGAAATCGTAAAGGAGGTTGCAAATAAGACCAATGAGCTCGCTGGTGACGGTACTACGACCGCCACTGTCCTTACTCAGGCCCTTGTAAGCGAAGGCTTGCGCCAGACCACTATGGGTCTTAACTCAATGGCGGTGCGTACCGGTATGGAGCATGCGGCGGCTGATGTCGTCGAGGCACTGCGCGCTATGGCAACGCAGATTAAGAACAGCGAAGAGATTCGCCAGGTTGCCACGATTTCGGCAGAAAGTGCAGAAATTGGTGAAAAAATTGCTGAGACAATTGAAAAGGTGGGCAAGGATGGTGTAGTGACCGTTGAAGAGTCACAGTCATTCGGGATTGAGACCGAGCTCACTGAAGGTATGCAATTTGATAAGGGCTACGTTTCACCATACATGGTGACGAATCCAGAGCGCATGGAGGCAGAATACAAGAACGCTCACATCCTCATTACCGATAAGAAGGTATCATCAGTTCAGGAAATCCTTCCGCTCCTTGAAAAGATTGCACAGACGGGAAAGAAGGAGCTCGTGATTATTGCCGACGATATTGAAGGTGAAGCACTTACAACCTTCGTTATCAACAAATTAAAGGGTGGCTTCTCGGTCCTCGCTGTTAAGGCTCCGGGCTACGGTGATCGCAAGAAGGAAGTGTTGGCTGACATTGCGGTCACGACCGGTGGACAGGTAATTTCTGGCGACCTTGGTCTTAAGCTCGAAACAACCGAAATCGCGCAGCTTGGAAAGGCTGACCGCGTGGTCTCGAGTAAGGACAATACGGTGATTGTCGGTGGTGCGGGAACCAAGGAGGCAATTGCAGATCGGGTAACCGCGCTTAAGGCGCAGCTGGAAGCAACCACTTCTAAATTCGATAAGGAAAAGATTGAAGAGCGCATCGCAAAACTGTCGGGCGGAGTAGCGGTTATCCGTGTGGGTGCCGCCACTGAGACCGAAATGAAGTATCTGAAGCTCAAGATTGAGGACGCGGTAAATGCGACTAAGGCAGCGATCGAAGAAGGCATTGTGCCAGGCGGTGGGACAGCCCTTGCGCGCGCGGCCGCAATCGTTAAGGCTACCGTGTTTGCCAAGAAGGATCTTGGCGCTGAAGAGCGTGTCGGCTACAGTATTGTGCTGAAGGCGCTCGTGCAGCCATTGTGGCAGATTGCAGATAACACGGGCCTTCATGATGGGGCGGTAATTGTCGAACGGGTGCAGACCGCTGGCGGTAATGCGGGATACGACGCTGCTAAGGGCGAAATGGTGGATGACATGATTAAGGCGGGAATCATCGACCCAGTCAAGGTAAGTCGGGCTGGTGTACAGCATGCGGTATCCGCTGCGGCAATCCTTCTTACGACTGAATGTGCGGTCGCTGATGAGCCAGAACCAGAGAAGCCTGAAATGGGTGGCGGTGGTGGTGGGATGGGTGGTGGGATGGGCGGAATGTACTAAGTAGAAACAAGGAGATCGTAGACCGACTATGTTTTACTAATGTAAACACTTCAGCAGATTCGACCTATTGAGGGAGAATATGCTGGTAGTGTTTGCTAAGGAGAAATAAGGAGGCCGTAGGCTGACTATATTTTCCTTATGCAATCGCTTCATTACTTTTGAGTTTCTTAACGAAGAAAGTAATGGCAGCGACTTGCTAAGTAGAAATAAAAGTAACGGCGGCGAGCTGCCTAAGTGCACTAACTTGGAAGTAACACTTTTGTTTCCACACATAGCAGAAAAGGCGCGGCCATTCCGGTCGCGCCTTTTTTGGTCTAGAGCTCCTCTCGTGGACGGGCTATTCGATAGCCGCCCTTATAGATGGATTGAATTACCATTTTTGAAAGCGCAGGATCCTTGGGAAAAAGCCTTTGCCTCAGCCGCTTCACTATTGTGTCTATGGTTCGGTCATTCACACAGTATTCTTCCTCAGAGTTTGCCTGGATGTAGTTTATGAGTTCTTCGCGACTAAAGAACCTTTCAGGCTTATCTATGAGTGCCTGCAAGACTAGGAATTCCTTTGGTGGCAAATGAACCTCTCTGCCGAAAACTTCACACAGTCTAATCTCCACAATCATACAGATGCCGATGAATTGGTGGACGGTTAACTTTTCTGGCACGTCTTCTTCATTGAAGGTCCTATTTTGTTTAGGAGTCCGTTTTCGAGACTTTCTCACTGGCAACACCCTCTCTGTCTGTGGTGCTTTGTACTAAAAAAAGTAATTGTTGGCAATAGGACCTGATGCTATACTAGTTGTGAGGTTTTAACGCATTTAAATTACGTATTCTCATTATATGACGCTCATTATTGTTATTGCCGTTGCAGTTCTCGCTCTGTACCTCGTCTATGCGTACAATAATTTTGTTAAGCTCACTCAACGGGTTAAGGAAGCGTGGGCAGATATTGATGTCCAGCTCAAGCGGCGCTACGACCTCATCCCAAACCTCATCGAAACAGTCAAGGGATACGCCGCTCATGAACGTGGTGTATTTGAAGAGGTAACTGCTGCGCGTGCCAAGGCGACCCAGGTCCACGTTGATCCTACCAATATCACGGCTGAACAAATTACCGCCATGGCCGGGGCGGAATCAGCACTAGGTGAATCACTCGGCAGACTGCTTGCTATAGCAGAGGCGTACCCAGACCTTAAGGCGAACCAGAACTTTAGCCAGCTTCAGAGCGAGCTAACCGATACCGAAAATAAGATTCAGGCCGCTCGCCGTTTCTATAACGGAAACATTCGTGACCTCAACATTGCCCTGCAGTCATTCCCTTCCAATATGGTAGGGAGCACATTTGGTTTCAAAGCAGAGCAATTCTTCGAGCTGGCAGAAAACAGTGTGGAGCGAGAAGTGGTAAAGGTAGCATTCTAATTTTTAGATATGGCAGAAATTACGCGCGTCTACTACAACAAATTAGTACGCGATAACATCCCCGATAAAATTAAATCTAAGGGTGAGCATTGCGAAGTGCGACCGGTCTGTGACATGCAGGAGTTTCAGCAGGAACTGATGAAGAAAATCAAGGAAGAGGCGGCTTCATTGTCCATGGCCCGCACGAAGGAAGAGTTCTTGGGTGAATACGCTGATTTAATGATTGTGCTCGAAACTATAGTTGGTCAGCTCGAAATCACTCACGATGAATTGCGTGCGGCCCGAGAAGACAATCTACTAAAGAAGGGTGCATACAAACACCGACATTTCCTCATGTGGTCAGATGATGTCGGGTATTCGTCGAACGAATCCCCTCAGGGCATTCCACTTTAGACTCGATACGACCCTATCGACTGCGTTGTCTTCGTCGTAAAGTCACTCACTGTACAATTTAGTACACTTCGTGATTTTACTCCTCGACGCCTTGTATCTGGGGCCGTCTCGAGCCTAAAGTTTCAGAGCTTATAAATCTCAAAGATTGAGCCAAGTTTGGTTTGTTCGAAACAAAAATGCCCGATTCTGCGTAGTATTGCTAACACATTATGTCCACAATCTATACTCAACAAGATAGCAATCGCTTTAAAACCATCATGCTAATGACGGGATTTTTGACGGCAGTGATTGCCATTGGCTACGCCGCTGCCTGGTACCTCAATAATCCACTCATTGTTTATATCGCCGTGATTTTTGCTCTAGGAATGAACGTGTACAGCTACTGGTTTTCAGACAGGCTCGTGCTCCGGATGACCGGAGCGAAGCCCGTAACGAAAGCCGAGGCTCCCGAGCTCTATAACATCGTGGAAAACCTCGCGATTACCGCTGGTCTCCCGATGCCAAAGGTCTATATCATGGAGGACCCGTCCCCAAACGCCTTTGCGACGGGGCGCAACCCAGAGAATGCGGTTGTGGCGGTAACGACGGGTCTTCTATCGATTCTCGACAGAAATGAGCTTGAAGGAGTGGTGGCGCACGAAATGGCGCATATTGGGAACCGCGACATGCTAGTGATGACGGTGGCGGTAGTACTCGCGGGCTTTGTGGCTATCTTGGCCGACTTCTTGTCACGGGCCTTTATGTTTGGTGGTGGCGATAATCGCGAACGGAGTCCGATTTTCCTTATCTTGGGCATCGCCGGTATCATTCTCGCACCTATCGCGGCTCAGCTTATTCAGCTAGCTATTTCTCGAAAGCGTGAGTATCTGGCCGACGCTACGGCTGCTCTCCTTACCCGCTACCCAGAAGGTCTCGCTTCCGCACTCGAAAAGATCAGCCGCTCGCACATACCTATGCAAACCGCTTCTCACGCGACCGCCCATCTTTTCATCAGCGATCCGTATGCTGCAGAAGGGAAGAGATCAATTGGACAGAAGATCAGTGGCCTCTTTGCCACTCACCCTCCCGCCGTTGATCGTATACGCTTACTGCGTCAGATGGATGTCTAATTATTAAGAACAGCACCTGTGAACTAGGTGGTGTTTTTTATTGAAAGAGCCCTACTAAATCTGCGTACTAGCGGATGACATGAAATATCTTATTGCGATGGCAGTAGTCGCGGGAGTCAGTGGCGCTGGCTGGTGGGGCTGGCAAGTAACTACTGCCAGGGAAGCGGTGGTGAGTGATTACGAGCAAGAATTTGAGGGGAGTGAAGCGATGTTGGCTACTACGAATGAAACCCCTCCGGCTATTCCTGTGCCGCCACTGCCGCCCGCTCCAACCACTACCACCTACCTGCCGCCGCTCCCCGAACCCTTAAACGAGGAGGGTCGTACCCGCTGGGCCGCTTACTGGGAGCCGATGACGCCAGAAGAAGAATCGGTCTACGGTCCACGTGAACGCCTGCCTGGTCCGCCTCGAGTGGGTATCCAGGTCGGTCATTGGCAGCGTGAAGCTCTGCCTGAAGAATTAAATGGACTCACTGGTAGTTCTGGCGCGAACGCCGGTGGTTACACCGAAGAGGAGGTTAATATCATGGTGGCGCGGGAAGTGGTGAAACTTCTAACTGCTGCTGGAGTCGAGGTGGATCTGCTTCCGGTAGCGATTCCTATCGATTATAGAGCAGATGCATTTATTTCAATTCATGCCGACGGCAGCAGCAATACCGCTGTCTCAGGTTTTAAGTTTGCGCCGCCGCGGACCGATTTTTCGGGGCGGGCGGGCGAGCTGGTAGCGGCTCTGTATGCGTCATACGAGAGTGTACCTCGTTACCGCGCGACGATGCCTTCACGCGCCGTATGAGTGGCTATTATGCCTTTAATTGGCGACGTTACGATCATGCTGTGCACCCGCAAACCCCGTCCGCGATTGTCGAGATGGGATTTCTCACTAATGCCTCTGACCGTCGGCTTATGACCACTGAGCCTGGTCGAGTAGCGCAGGGGATTGTTGGTGGTATCCTCGCATTTTTAGCATCAGAAGATCTACTTCAGAACTTACACTTTTGGTAAGTTTGTAGGGTGTAGTATGTAGCGAATAGATTCTTCAACCAGTGTGTCCGCAACTGCAGAAGTGCTACATGAGCGTCTGGTTAGCGTGTATAGTGAGCATATGCACCGTACATTTCTAGAAGAAACTATCACAGAGCGACTACGCTATCGAGCGGTACACAGAGCGTTGTGGCGTGGATCAGCTGTTTTCGTGCTGGCAATGATGCTGACTGTACTCATTGCGCAATCTGGATCATTATCAGCTGTAGCCTATGGCGTCTTAGTGTTTTTGGTTGCAGTCTTTGGTATACGTACTTGGAATTATCTAAATCTTCTCAAGGAGGCTCAGGACGCTTATTCGTTTAGTGCAGGGCGGCAACTGGTGCCAGTAATGAGTACGGTGCTCGGCCGAACACTTGCTCATATTCCGGAAGCTATGCACCATGAAGAAACTATTGCTCATCTCACCGATTCGTCCCTATTTACTGACCGCATAGATGACTATGAGACCGATGATTGCTACGAAATAGCAGGGAAGTTACCGGGCTCTGTGCGTGAACTTCGGGTGACGCGTACTGAACGAAACGGCAAGCAATCCACTACCGTTACTCTGTTCTCTGGCCTCTTTGGCATCTTCACACTACCGCGAACGCTTACGGGTTCCACCTATATTTCAACTGAAGGTGATGGGAGTGGTTTTGCCCACCGTGGGCTTTGGGAAAGCCTCACTGAAAGTGGGGAAGTGAAGGAGACCGAGCTTGAATCAAACGTCTTTGAACGTGATCTCCATGTGGCCTCGAGTGACCCAGTAGAAGCGCGGTACATCCTCACACCAAACGTTATGGCGAGCCTCCACGAGTGGTGGCTAGAGCATAAAGCTACTATGCGTATAGCCTTTAAGGGAAGCATGCTCTACATAGCACTTCCGGACAATCATATAGTATTTAGAGATATTCCGACCGCTCCCACCCGTGAGGATATGCAAAAGTATTTATCCAACACGCTTCGACCACTCTGGCGCATCGTCTCCCTCACGGAACAAGTGCGCCTATAGGATAATTTCGTGGTATAAATGTGCGACGAATATAAACGGAGAGATGGCAGAGCGGTCGAACGCGCTACCTTGGAAAGGTAGTATGGGGGAAACCCCATCGGGGGTTCGAATCCCCCTCTCTCCGCCAACACAATTAAGTATCGGAGTGACCCAGCTACTCAAGACTGGGGTGCGACCTACTTAGTTCAGGTAAATTTAGTTACTAACCTGCAAAGGTAAAAACAAACATAGGAAACCTTATTGAGGCCTGTTTCGTATTACTTAAAACACTCTAGTTGAAAAATTCTTTTATTAAAATATACATCCCCATCACAAGCGTAAACCAACCAAAAATTGGCTTCAGTTTTTCACCCTCAATTCTCTTTGATAACAGAGTACCAATAAACATACCTAGTACAGCAAATAGAGAAACAATCACAAGCAGTACCCAGTCTATCGCTATTTCACTGAACTCTGCAAAAAATCCAAAGAGAGACTTAGCTGCAATGATGAGTAGTGATGTACCGACAGCTACTTTCATTGGGAGTTTCCCAATGAATACCAGAGCTGGAATGATTAAAAATCCACCACCCGCACCTACTAGTCCAGTCACACCTCCAACAACCGTTCCTTCAAGTAGCACAAGTGAGTAATTAATTTTTTGTGCTACCAAGGAGGCGGTCGCTTTTTCAGCTGTCTCTTTTTGATTTGTAGAACGTAACATGCCATAGGCAGCCCCTATCATGAGGGTTGCAAAAACACCCATAATGAACATATCTTTGGTCACTACAAAAGTCCCGATTCTAAACACTACTTCCGGTATTAATGGTACGAGATACAACCGAGTTAGGAATACAGCGATGATTGAAGGGATTCCAAAAACAAAAAATATTCGGATGTCTATCAATTTCTGCTTGTAGAATGAAATAGAACCAATCAGTGCAGTTATTCCCACCACAAACAATGAGTAGGTAGTTGCTAAGACTACTGGTACGCCAAACAAGTACACCAAGACGGGGAGCGTGAGGATACTCCCGCCACCTCCGATTAACCCAAGCGCCAACCCAATTGCTACCGAAGCAACATACCCTAATACTTCCATACAATGTTAATGATTAAGAAGTGCTTCACTTCGACCTCCTGTCCGACAAAAGAAGAGGATGTTTTTTTCTTGATGATTCTTTAGAAGCTCATCGCGAGTTGTCACAGCCTCCGCGGTAATATCTTGTCGATCACGCATGGGCAGATAGTAGTACTCGACCCCGCTGTCCTTACAGGCTGTAGCGATCGTCGTACTCTTGGGCTGGCCTTCTTCTTCATCGTCAACGCGATTATTTACAATAGCTGAAAACCCATAGTCGTCTACTAGACTTTGGATATCAGCTGGGTCGATTTTTCCAGCGATGTAGATATTCTTTTTGTAGTGTTGTAAATCCATGTTATTTTGAGGTTAGCTTAAATAATGTCATTCCTCCGATCATTGCTAGGACGAATACCACAGCTTCAAACCCAAGGGTGCCAAAACTCACCAAAGCTGGACCAGGACAGTACCCAGCGAGCCCCCAGCCAATACCAAAAAGTATTGCACCGATGATTAATCTTTTATCTAGGTGCGTTTTTAATGGCAATGACTTCGTATAGCCAAGGAGTGTATCGACTTTTTTAATGTGTAGAAAGTGTAAGACTGTATACACTGTAATTCCTCCAAACATGACAAATGCTAGTGACGGATCCCATACACCAAAAATGTTGAGAAATCCAATAACTTTTGCTGGGTAAATCATGCCTGAAATAATCAGTCCCAGTCCAAACATGAGCCCAAGTAAGAACTTATAGAGATAGTGATGATTTTGTTTCATACCTAAAATACAAATTGCATTATTGCTACCGTCACAATTCCTGCGACCATGAAGACTCCGGTTGCCACTAGTGAACGCACCGAGAGTCGCGAAATACCGCAAATACCATGTCCAGACGTACAACCGCTCCCTAGGCGTGTACCATACCCAACCAGTAATCCTGCTAAGACAATAAGCCATATGTTCGTCTCGATTGGTACAGTACGAGCGATATCAACAAAAGGAGCAAAAATTACAGCTGAGCTTATAAGTCCAGCAATGAATACTAATCGCCACAAAGTATCATTTTTCGGCCGTTCAAGAGCAGTGCCCACAATCCCAGAAATACCCATAATTCTGCCAAAGAGAATCAACATAAGTACTGAGGCTAGTCCCAAGATAACGCCACCCAATAAACTCGCAAACGGCGTAAAGTTAACCCAATCTATTTCCATACTAAACATTTGATTTCTTCCACCAGTTAATCGGGATTTTTAAGTACGTAGCATTGTTGTCTTCCATGCCAGGAAGTTCTCCCGCTCGAGCATTAATGTGCATTGACGGAAAGATGTATGTTGGAAGGTCAAGTGTAGCGTCACGTTCCGCTCTAAATTTTAGAAACTCCTCACGGTTTGTGCCAGTCTTGACGTGAATGTTTTCACGTTTCTCTTCAGCGACTGTCGTCATAAACGAAACATCACGACCCTTACCTTCAGGGTAGTCATGACATAAGTAAATTTTTGTCTCATCGGGATACGCAAGGATTTTTTGAATAGAGTCCCATAATGCTTCAGCATCCCCTCCAGGGAAGTCACAGCGAGCTGTACCAACGTCCGGCATGAAAATCGTATCGCCAGAGAAAATAGAACCCTCAATGACATACATCATGTCCGCTGGGGTATGACCAGGCACGTGAACAGCCTTTGCTTTTAAGTCCCCAATGGTAAATTCGTCACCGTCTGCGAATGTATGGTCAAAATTTGAACCATCAGTAATAAATGAGTCATTGAGATTAAAGAGTCCTTTGAGAGTTGTTTGAACGACTGAGATTTTATCACCGATGGCAATCCTTCCACCAACAGCTTTTTTTATATGTTGTGAAGCTGAAAGATGGTCAGCATGCATATGTGTTTCGAGAATCCATTCATTGGTTAAATTATGTTCTTTAATGAATGCGATAACTTCTTCAGCACTCTGTGTGTCGGTAGTGTAGTTTTTGTTATTCCAGTCCATTACTGAATCGATAACAGCAGATGTACCACCTTCTTTGTCATACACGACATAACTTGCAGTGTGACTATCATGATCAAAAAATGATTTTACGTTCATATGTATTAGCCTTTTATTAATGTTAATAATTGGTCAAGTCGCTTCTCGTCACGTGATTCTTTGAGAAACTCTTTTGTGAGAAAGCATTTCATAAAGATGGTACGAACAGAGGCAAACGAGCGGGAAGCCGCATATAACGTAGCTGATGTTTTTTCGCAGTCGGGTACATCCTTCTCCAGCTCTCGCTTAACAGAATCAAGCTGACCTTGCAGTTTAGTGACGTGTTTTATAAGTTTTAATTTATCTTCGTTGAATGTTGTTTTCATATTGACATACCTATACCCATAGGGGTATTATATACAAAGCACACAACAAGTCAATTCCGTTACCGGTTCGAGTGTGAACATCAATTACATAGCGACCTGCTACTACCAACTAATTAAAATAAATTCATGAACAGTACAATTATATTTGCCTCCCTATTGGCTCTTCTTACAGGGCTAGCTGGCGGAATTACCTATACAAAGTCAAATAACGAAGACTCTTCTCCTCAGCTCACAGAAGAAAGAGCAAAAGAAACTGTGGTTGCAGAAGATTATGTATCGATACGACCAGCCCTAGCTTCACTTCCTGACGAATCATTATCTGAAGTTGAAAAAACAGATTTGATCTACATACGAGAAGAAGAGAAACTAGCTCGTGACGTATATCAAACTCTCTATGAGAAATGGGGCGTGCAAGTTTTTGCAAATATTGGCCAGAGTGAGCAAACTCATACCGAAACAGTTCGTGAACTATTAGAGAAATATAACATTACAGACCCAGTAACAGATGATTCGGTAGGTGTTTTTCAGAATAAAGACTTACAATCTCTCTATAATAACTTAATGAGCCAAGGTGCTGTTTCAGAAGTTGAAGCGTTTCGAGTGGGTGCGCTGATTGAAGAGCTCGACATTAAAGACTTGCAAGAAGCTATAGATAGAACTGACAATGCTGACATTGCATTTGCCTATGAGAATCTTATGCGTGCATCACGCAATCATCTTCGCTCATTTACCAAGCAATTAACAGCTCGAGGAGAAACGTATACCCCGCAATATATTTCAGTAGAAGAATATGTAGGGATCATTGCAACAGATACAGAGCGTGGTAGTAAAAATGGCGGAGGTAGTGGTCAAAGACGGGGCTGGGGAGGAATGTAGTTTTATCAGATGGAAAATCCAGTTATTTCTCAGATGTATCAGTCAAAATTGAGCTACTTAAAAGCTGAATGTTTAGCGACCCTATTACTTAGGATATAGCGGCGACCCACTTAGTTCGAATCGCTAATACTCCGCCAGTAGAACTAAGTATCGGTGTGACCCATGTACCTTTATTTCAAGCCAAAAATTAAGCAGGTCTTTTGACCCGCTTT
>JAIEOU010000014.1 GCA_019750255.1 Patescibacteria group bacterium | reverse complement strand
AATAAAATTTATTGCTGAAAAGTATTTTTTATGTCATAATGTACATGATGAAAGGAGGTGAAAACGAATGAGTATTCGCCCATTTGTTCTTCTGGCGCTGGCTCTTTTTTTAGCCGGTTGTCAGGTGCGTGTGGGACCAACGCCGCACTTTGGTGGAGGATATTACAGCCCGCCTGTGCGGTCGTACTATAGTCCCGCTCCGCGATACTACGCCCCGGCGCCTCAGCACTATGGCCGAGGCTGGCATGGCGGCCACCGAGGTTGGCATGGCGACCATCGACGCCATCGCTGGTGACTGCCTGACGATATGTTAACCGGCTCGCTTTCTCAACGGAGAGCGGGCCGGGACTTTATTAAGACGGAGGCCTTAATGGTTCTGAGTTACTAAGTATAATACTTCGCTGTGCGTGAGATCTGCTGAGTGTTCGCGAAGCTTTTGTGGTCACAAGTTCCTCACTATAATTGTTCGCTACGCACTCTGTGGGGTCAAGTTTCTAATTCGCTTCGCTCATAAGAACTTCCTCCCTGGACTCGACCGTTTTTGCTCCAGGAATCAGCAAAAACATGTCTCCGTCTGTCACACAAGCGCGTTGCTGAAATTATTCAGCAACTAGAACAACAAAAGGCCACTTCCTTAGAAGTGGCCTTTTGTTGTTCTGCTTGTGTGACCCCACCGGGAGTCGAACCCGGCTTTAAAGCTTGAAAAGCTTTCGTCCTAACCGATAGACGATGGGGCCGCTCTACCAATATTAATTCTCTCCAGTTTTACCCGTAAAGTTGGCCATGGCCAAATTGGTGCGCATCATCATACCAAAAAAGTGAAAAAATGCTAGGGGTGTCCCTGGTACGAGGTGGATGGGTAAAGGCAGTGGTTTAGCGTATAATCAACAGCAATTATCACCTAGCCCTCACTTGCATGAGTCGAACTACGCATCGAATACTCGAAGAAATAGCCGAAGAACGTAAGGAGCTGCGTATCCAGGTAGTCCTTACGGTCCTTGCGGGTGTTGGTCTTGTGGTTGGCGCCCTAGGTCAGTGGCTGGATTGGTCGTTTATTGTCGTGGTGGTGGCGTTCATTGTGGCCTACCTGGCGGGCGGGCTTCCAGCAGCGCGTGAAGCGATATCTTCGCTTATCAAAGGTGAACTAAATATTGATCTCTTGATGGTGCTCGCGGCCCTGGCTGCAGCCGGAGTGGGTGAAGTGCGTGACGGAGCGATTTTACTCTTTCTATTTAGCCTTGCGGGCACTCTCGAGCACTATGCGATGGGTAATACCAAGCGTTCGGTAGCGGCTCTCATGGATCTTCGGCCTGACGAAGCTAATCGTAAAACCAAGGACGGCAGTACCGAGCGAGTAAGGGTTGAGGAACTTAACGTGGGTGACGAGGTGGTGGTGCGCCCTGGGGAGCGTATTCCGATTGACGGAGTAGTGGCGATGGGTATGGGCGCTGTCGATCAGTCACCGATTACCGGAGAGTCAGTGCCGGTAGATAAGAGTATTGATGACAAGGTGTTTGCCGGTTCGGTAAATCAGAATGCCCAACTTACCATTGCGGTAACCGCTACCGCCGCGCATTCGACCTTGGCACGTATGATTGACCTGGTGACCGAAGCTCAGGAAAAACGTTCACCAAGCGAGAGTTTTAGCGACTGGTTTGGTGAGCGGTATACGGTTGTGGTGTTGGTTGGTAGTATCGTGGCACTTGGAGTGTTCTTGCTCCTCGATATGCCTACCGAGCTCGCATTTTATAAAGCAGCAACGTTGCTGGTGGTTGCAAGTCCCTGTGCCATTGTCATTAGTGTGCCAGCAGCTGTGCTCTCGGCACTCGCAAACTCAGCCCGTCACGGTGTACTGTTTAAAGGTGGGGCAGCCCTCGAAGACTTTGGGAATGTCTCGGTTTTAGCTCTCGACAAAACCGGTACGCTCACGAGCGGCGTCATGGAAGTAGTGCACGTCGTATCGTTTGTTGAGAGTGAAGAAAATCTTCTTAGCTTGGCGGCTACACTCGAAGCGCATTCAGATCATCCGCTCGCACGGAGTATTGTGAGTTACGCTCGTGCACAGGGAATACGTACTCTTGAGTCAGAAGCAGCTGCGGCTGTACCCGGCAAAGGAGTGATAGCGACTATCAAAGGAGAAGTTGCATGGGCTGGAAACCGGGCTCTATTACAGGATCAGGGCGTAACGCTTTTGGGCGAACAAGACGCCCAGATTGGGATGCGGGAAAATGACGGGGAGACTCCGATTTTTATCGGTTCAGGAAGTATCCTCTGGGGTGTCGTAACCCTGGCTGATACCCCACGCGCCTCAGCAGTTGAAGCCCTTGCGGGTCTAAGAAAAGCTGGTATCAAGAAAGTCGTCATGCTTACCGGCGACAGTATGGCAGTTGCACAGGCAATAGGTGCACGCTTGGGATTCGCGGCCGATACTATTTTTGGTGGCCTGTTGCCCGAAGATAAGGTTGCGCGAGTAACGGCTCTTGCGGCTCATGGTCGACTGGCCTTTGTCGGCGACGGTGTTAATGACGCGGCCGCCTTAGCAACCGCCCGGGTAGGGGTGGCAATGGGCGTTGCTGGTACCGACGCAGCGCTTGAAGCAGCAGACGTAGCTCTCTTATCTGATGATCTGCGCCAGCTTGCATATGCCTATGCTCTTTCCAAAAAAGCTAACCGTATCATCAAACAGAACCTTATTTTTTCCTGTGGCATTATGGCCCTGATGGTCGTAACAACGGTGTTTTGGCATCTACCGCTTCCACTTGGAGTGATTGGACACGAGGGTGGTACTTTGCTGGTTGTCGCAAACGGCTTACGCCTTCTCTTTTCGAAGTAAGATGAATGCTGTTTAGGCCGTGACCGTTCGGTGACCGCGCACCTGTATAACGGAAACGTTAGATGCGATTGCGTGTTCCCCGCATAAGATGGTTAGGAAGGTGTGACCAAGTTCACGGCCGCGTGTGCGAATAGCAAGGAAACATCCGCTTATGCCTTTTCGGGTTTCAACCTTCACCTCTGTAAGTTCAAGCATGGCAGGGTTATAGTCGAGTTCAAGATGAGTGTCTGGTCGACAATCAGGAAGTGCTACCTGTAATAGGTGCTCCTTGCCGATAGTGAGAGCAGCGTCACATGTAGTTGTGAGGTTCGCTATGAACGGACTTTGGTATAGCTCAGCGGTAGCGACAAAAAGTTTTATGTTTTTTTTCATAGGTACGTTCGCTAATGATAAGTGTCGGTGGGAGGTGTGGTCGAGGTCAGGCGCTGGTGCCGACTCACTCGCCTGGGGAGGCTTTTTACCGTATCACTTGCTGGGTCGGCGTCAAGGGGGTTATGATCATGGTTATGGACATGGTTAACAACAAGGTTATGCAAGACTTTTCCACGGTGTTATGCACATCCCTATTATTTATAACGATATTTGACCTGCTTTGACGCTCCTGCGCTATGTGCGATGCTTGGTACAGGTTTGCAGGGTGGTGAGTTATCTCCATACTCGCTCGAGGCTACGAGCAAAGCCTGCAAACCACCTCTACGTTGTATAAGCAAAACACCCCTGTCGCGGGGGTGTTTTGTTAAGTATAAATAAGGAGTGGCAAAGCCACGACTATATTTTACTTAGGCAGGCGCTTCATTAATTTCGACTTTTAAAGGGATAAGCAGAATGAAGGAGCGGAAGGGACTATAATTTGCTTATTCAAACACTTTACCAAAAACGACCTACCGAGGGAGTGTTTGGTAGTAGTGTTTGTGAAAATAATGGTAGCGCTCCGCCGTGAGATTCTTTATTACTAGAGGTTAAAAGTAATGGCAGCGGCATGCTTTGAGAGAGACTTAAGGAAGCTCTACGATATACCACCGCCAGATACGCTTGCTGCTAGTGCCGTCGAGTACGCCTTTTTTAACAATTTTCCAGCCGAAACTTTTAATCATAGCCCTTTCTTCGGGCGGGTCGAAAATGGTGAAGTGACGCTGGTCCGTTTCAGTACTACCACCACCAGGGTGGCCTTCCGGTAGGCATAAGTAGCCTACCGCGCCGGGTTGCATGAGGTGATTAATGGTGGTACCCAGCCGCGGCCAGTCCTCGGTCGGCACATGCATGAAAACCGATGAGGCCCAGAAGCCGGAAAACTTTTTTTGGGGCAGGGTAGAAGAATCCGTAATATCGCCATAGCTAAATGGAAGGTGCGGGTAGCGGCGAATAGCAGTTTTTAGAAAGGCGCGGCAGGTATCAATACCCTGGTATGTAAGGTGTTTACCAATCCCTAAAAATAGCGGTACGTGAATACCGGCAGCGCAGCCGATGTCTATAATTTGCGCTTTGGAAGGGAGAAGTTTACTCCAGAGGGTAAATTGCTTTTCTGAGAAAAATGGATCAGTATGGCGTTTTTCCCACTGTATGGCGTTCTTTTCGTAGTAGGCTTGGGTCGGGCTAAGAGGCATGTGTGGAGGCCTATGTGGTCCGGAGCGTGACGTAGATATCCTCCAGCGCTCGCACGCCGTCACCAGCGGAGATATTATTCTGATGGTAGTGCACATTGGTACAGTCTCCGGCGGCCCAGACGCCGGGAGTGCCAGTCTTTTGGGTCCAGGGGTCAATAGTGACCCGTCCGTACTCATCGAGGGGTACCACACCCTTCACGAACTCAGTATTTGGAAGCATGCCGATCTCAACGAAGATGCCGGTGACAGGTAGGGTAACCGTTTCTCCTTGCTCGGTTAAGTAGCGAAGCCCCTGCACAAATTTCTCACCATAGACTCCGGTCGTTTTGGCGCCGGTGATGGCTTTCATGTTCGGATGGGCCAATACCTTCTCTACAGTCACCGGGTCGGCTTTGAAGGTGCTACCGTGCTGGAGTAGGGTAACGGTCTTGGCGTACGCTAGGAGTTGCGCGGCAGTTTCAAATCCCGCATTGCCACCTCCAATAACCGCAACGTCTTGTCCGGCAAAGAGAGGGCCGTCACAGCTCGCACAGTACGTAAGACCCTTGTGTTCAAAGGTATCAGCTCCGGTGGCGGGTAGCTGGCGGCGCTTGCTCCCGCTTGCAATTAATACCGCCTTGGTTTCGTACGTAATCCCAGAAGTGAGGGTGACGATGAAGCCGTTATCACTCTTTTCAAGTTTTGTAACGAGTGATTTTTCCACAATATCGACAAAGCCGTCGGCGTAGGCATGTAGGTGGTCTTTGAGTGATGCGGCGAGCGCGTCACCGGAGAGTGATGGGGTACCAATCCAGTTTTGTATATCGGTTGAAACCGTACTTTGACCGCCCCATTCTTTTGTAATAAATAGCGTTTTAAGTTGCTTGCGGGAAGCATATACTCCTGCGGCTATGCCAGCCGGACCTCCACCAATGATTGTAAGTTCGTACATACAGGACTTTCGGAATAATTTACTGCTATCAAATGCACAACAGGATACCATGGAGCGGTTGACAGTGCATACCCAAGGGGGGTATACATACAGAATGAATTCTCAGGTAAACCGTATCCGGAGGCTGCGCGGACAACTAACACACGTTGAAAAGGCGATAGAGGGAGGTCTGTCGTGTCATGATGTTGTTCCGCAACTGCTTGCGGCAAAAGGAGCTCTCGACGGTGTGGTTCGTGTCTACTTGAGCGATGCGCTTAGTTCCTGTGACGGCGCAACGGAACTGAGAGAGATGCAGCAGCTTTTAAAATTACTTATTAAAAACATCTAGTGCTATGTCAGTAATAGAGCACATGAAGCGAGTTGGATTTTTTACCTACGGCACTACGATAGATGGCTTGGTGATACATGGTAAACCCGCGCCCTATCCAGTGTTAAATGAGCGCGCTATCCGTGCGGGGGCCGGGATCATGTTCGTGATGGCTGCATTTGCCTTTTCTCAGGCGTGGTACCTTGCGGACTATCTACCGCTCAAACTGGTAGTGGTCATTTTCTTTGTTGAGTTTATTATGAAGGTGATAGTCGGGACACGATTTGCGCCCATCGGGAGTATCGCAGCCTTTATGGTGCGTGGTCAGGCGCCCGAGTACGTGGGTGCGGTCCAGAAGCGCTTTGCGTGGAGTCTGGGTTTAGTGCTTGCTTCAGCCATGATCCTGTTGTTGTTTGCGTTTGATGTGCGGGGTCCAGTTAATCTGGCTGTGTGCTCTATCTGTCTAACCTTTATGTTTCTTGAATCAAGTTTTGGTATCTGTGTGGGTTGCAAAATATACAACGCTCTGTTGGCATGGGGACTAATAGCTACGCCTCTGTATAAGCCTGTCTGTCCCGGTAATGTCTGTGCGATAGAATAAGAAACTAGCGCGCACCATAGGTGCGCGCTAGTTTCTTATTTAAGAAAAGGACGGAATGGATCAGAAGGAGAGGTTGAGTCTGGTCAGAAGAAAATGCCGGCACCGGTCACGAATCACTAAGTATATTTGTTCGTCTACGACTCCAAATCTACAAAGTGTTCGCGACCCCAGCTCGCTGGTTCGGTGTCCTTTGAAGAAAGCAGCTACAAACACTAATCCTTATATTCTCCCCTTGAAGGTCGAATATAACGAAGTGTTTGCCTAAGGAAAACAGAGTCGTAGCTTCGCTACTCCTTGTTTTTCCCCACCACATCGCTGCGCTTGGCTGTGTCGGCATCCTGTAGTTCAAAATACTTTCCCAGCGCGCCGCCGTTACTTTTCTCGCTCTGATGCTCAAAAGTAACGAGGCGCCTGGATAAGTAAAATATAGTCGAAGCTGCGCTACTCCTTATTTCTACTTAAGCTTGCTTCGCCGCAGAAATGCAGGAACTGCCCCCCAATCGTCGTCACTCTCTTCATCGATAGGGTCAACTGGCTTTGGGTCGCGACGGGGGAGGTCAGCCGGACGATTGGCAAGGGGTGCGGGAGCGACTGGTGTTTCTACAACCGTTGGTTCTTCGCGGCGTGGTAGTGAAAGAGAGTTGAAGATTTTTCCACGTGTTTCCATCTTCTCTTCACGTTCCTCGGGTTCTTCTGTACGGCTCTGTTGTAGTACCGGCGGAGCGCTCATCGGTGCGCGGCGGGAGATGGAGTGGTTGTGGGTGAGTTCTTCGGGGAAGCCGGTCGCAATTACCGTCACCTTTACCTCATTCTTCTTAAGTTTTTCGTCCCTAATTGCACCGAAGATTACCTTGGCGTGTGGGTCGATTGATTCGGTAATGACACGCGCAGCGTCCTGGACCTCGAGCATACCAAGATCATCGCCCCCGGCAATTGCAAAGAGTACTCCTTTAGCGCCAGTGATTGATACTTCAAGGAGTGGGGAATTAATCGCCATGCGTGCTGCTTCTTCTGCTCGCTTTTCGCCAGTTGAGACACCAACACCCATGAGCGCTGATCCGGCGTTTTCCATCACACTCCGAATGTCAGCAAAGTCGACGTTGATAATACCCGGCATGGTGATGAGATCTGAAATACCTTCAACCGCCTGCTTGAGGACGTTGTCACACTGCTCAAACGCGCTACGCACGGTGGTCTCCTTATCAACGATAGCCAGGAGTCGATCGTTTGGGATGGTTATGAGGGCGTCGACTTCCTTCTTCAGTTCTTCAATACCCTGGAGAGCCAAGCGCATACGTTCTTGACCTTCAAAGAGGAAGGGCTTGGTTACGACACCAACGGTAAGGGCGCCACTCTCGCGCGCAATCTTAGCGACGACCGGTGCGGCACCAGTACCGGTGCCACCACCCATGCCACCGGTGACAAAAATCATGTCCGAGCCTTTGATGGCATTTGCAATTTCTTCACGAGTTTCTTCGGCGGCGCGACGACCCATGTCCGGGTTGCCACCAGCACCAAGACCACGAGTGAGATTCTTTCCTACGTGAATCTTGCGCTTGGCCTGAGAGTGATGGAGGTCTTGTGCATCGCTGTTGATGGCGATGAATTCGACACCCTTCACCTTAGCAGCCACCATGTAGTTGACTGCGTTGTTGCCAGAACCGCCGACACCAATCACTCGGATGCGCGCGAATGATTCCACGTCTGTTTTAATTTGTTCCATAAAAAGTATGCTAGTTAGCCCCACCACGGTATCCAGGAGCGGATACGCATTCTGGCAAGTGACACTATCATAACGCGAGGTTTGTACACTGTCACTATATTGACTTATGTGAGTCTCGTGTGATTGACGAGACTCAAAAAATGTCATGGAAGAAACTGCTGGAGCCAGGACAGAATGCCGCGCTTCGTCTGCTTCACTACGCCAATGGCACTCGTTTCCTCATGATCTGAGGCTCCCCACATACACAGGCCATACGCGACAGCCCACGAGGCATCCTTCACCTTGGCATGCTTATTTCCGAGCTCTAGCGTGGCGGTGCGGGCGGGAAGTAATAAAACTCGCTTTGCGACGTCAGCCACTTTGAGGAGATTACTGCCTCCTCCCGTCAGTATGGCTCCGGCCGGGAGGAGACCGTCCCGTTTGATCTTCTTCGAGTGTGTGTCAATGAGAGCAAACAGGGTTGTGAGGCGGGCATCGATAATATCCTCCAGCTGCTTTTTTGAATAGGTAACGGCAGTCATACCTCCGCGTTTAATTTTCTCTGCTTCCTCAAGCGGAATCTTGAGTCCCAGCGCGATGTCATTTGTAAGGTCGCTACTCCCCATAGGGAATATCTTCAGAGAGATTGGGGTGGTGTCTTCGAACACAACAATGGAAGTGGTCTCCGCTCCGATATTAACGAGGATACAGCCGGCACGCTTCTGGGCTTTTGAGAGCATTACGAAGCTGGCTGCTAGTGGGGAGGCTATGACATCCTCAACAAAGATGCCGACACTTTCAACCGCAGCAATCAGGTCACTCACGTGTTGCTCATAGGTAGTGATGAAGAGTGTGTCGACTTCAAGCTTGGTGCCACGCATCCCCTGAGGTCGACCAAGCACCTCGGTACCATCAACTGTGTAGCGAAGTGGAATGCTGTGCAGTACCGCACGGTTAGGGATACGGTCAGCAATGCGCTCTTCGCTATCGGCTGCTACTTTCTCAATATCACTTTCAACAATTTCACTATCAGCTCGAGCGGGAATGATTTCTCCCCGCGCATAGAGTTCCTCTAGGCCAATAGAACCAATTGCCACGTGTGCTCGCTTAATGGTAACCCCAGCGGCCTTTTCCGCTTGGGTCAAGGCACTCTTGATGCTACGGGCAACGTCAGCCGGCTGAAGAATGTAGCCGCTCTTTAGGCCGCGACTCTCGGCGTAGCCGGTGCCAATAATCTCGGGTACAGCCCGCTCTTTTGCTCCTTTAGGTAGGCGCGCAATCGCCACCTTCACGTGGTAGGTGCCAATATCAATGCCGGTAATAAGATGATCTTTCATAGCTGGCGCACGCTTACGCGACTGAATACTTACGCTTGTAGCGCTCTTCCATGCGCTCCATTGTAGCCCCGTGGTCGTAGCCTTTCAAATGTAAGAGGCCGTGGATAAATAAATACGTGGTATACCCGGTATAGGAAAGGGCAAACTTTTTAGCTTCACGTTTGGCCACACTGGGGCAAATTATAATTTCACCGGTTGAGCCATCGAGCGGGTACGAAAGAACGTTGGGGACGTAGGTCTTACCGCGATGAACTTCGTTATACGAACGTGCTCGGGTCGGACCCACAAAGGTCAATGAGAGGGTGTAGCGCGTACCCAGAATATCACGCTTAATCAACTCATAGGCAGCCTTGGGATAGCTGCGTACGGTACTCTGGATAGAAAAAGTAGGCTCACTCATAATCATGTCAGTATGACACGGTTGTGGGTACAAAAACAGCGCGTCGTGGTGTACGACGCGCTGTTTTATGGGTAGATTATCGTCGGGGTCCACGAGTGTTTTCGGCGACCTTTCCGAGCTTAAGGAGCTTCTCGTAGGTTACCTTCTTTACGAGCTTCTTGAGGCGGGCAGTGCGGCGGACGTTATCACTCTTGATGCGAGTGTGGTAACGGCCGCTACGGACGCGCGGGATGATACCTGCGCCCTGTACACGCTTCTGGAAGCGGCGGATAACGTTAGCGCTACTTTCGTTGTTGTGCTTGTCGACTTGTACATTGGTTGCCATAAGTGGCAAGAGAATAGCATTTTATAGTGCGCGCCGCAAGGGTGTCCGGGCCTAGGCCGCCACTACCTGCCGACGTAGCTTTTTAACCAGATTGTCGAGTGGTACATGCTCCTGGTTCCGGGCGCTCATATCACGCAAAATCACGCTCCCTTCAACGAATTCCTTTTGGCCAACTATTACCGTGTAGCGCACACCGCGGGCCTCAGCATCACGGAGCTGGGTCGAAAGCGAATCGCTTGCAAGGTCATGAAAGACAGGGATACCAGCCTGGCGAAGGGTGTCAATCAGCATAAGGCTGCGTACTTTCGGTCCAAACCCGAGCTGAACTACGTACACGCTCGGGTTCGCGTCTTTTGGTCGAGGAATCCGACCGGGGAGCTTGGCATCTTTTAGTATTACTACAGCACCTGAAACCGGGGTGCGAGTTTTTGTCTTACGGTACACGTATTCGTCATATCGGCCACCGCGCACAGAAAATGGACTTGGACCGTTCTTTTCTTCATCGCTTAGTACATCTATAGAAAAGAGTGCATCCGAGTAATACTCGTGGTTGCCAAGCATTTTAGGGTCAATTTCATAAGGCGTACCACTCATGTCGAGGTATTCAACAATTTCGCGGAAATGCTTGCGGCTTTGATCAGAGAGGTACTCCATGGGGTTGGGGCTGCGGTACGCTAGTTCGTGACCGAGCTCAACGAGGCGAGCCAACGCTGTAAGTGGGTGCTCTTTCATGAGTTCGCGAGCGTCAGCCGGCATGGCCTCAAGGCGACGTTTAAGGAAATTGGCAATCTCACGACCATAGCGGGTGATTGATTCGTTGTCCCCGACCGAGTTTATTCGCACCATGTGATCGCTGTGGCCGAGGTCTGAGAGAAGGCCGCGAGTGGCCTGAATGAGGATCGCTTCTGCAATACTTTTTTGAACATTAAAAATTGAAAAGCTCACAGCGATGTCATTGCTGTCCTCTACGTCGTGCTGATTGTAAAGAAGGACCGGCGCTGCCAGGGCGTGAAGTTTTTCTTCGTGATAGGTAGTAATTGCGTCAATAAGAAGACTCCCATGAGGATCAAGCTTCAGAGCGTTCTTATCAATCGAGTGTGGAAGAGTAACAATACAATCACGACAGGCAGGCACCCGTTTCAATTGTTCAAGAGACTTAAAGCCAAAGTGTTCGGCAGTTTTAGTTGCCGTCTTTAGAAAATCTGTCGGGGTGTGCTCCATACGTACTGATGGGTTAAGAACTGCTCATAATAATCTCATCGCTGGAGTCGCCCGGAAGGTACTCAAAGGTTTGGGGTGGAAAGAGTCTGAGAAAGGCTCGGCCGACAATATTTTCTTCTTGCAGAACGCCCCAGACACGGGAGTCTGAGCTCTCGTCGCGGTTGTCACCCATGACAAAATACTCACGCTCACCGAGCTCTTCGACAATTGTGACACCAGGCTTCATTGAAGCAACGTAGGGTTCATTGAGTACGAGACCTTGGGGATGGGACGCGTTTACAATGCTTACCGTACTCTTTTCAATGGTAATGGTGTCGCCCGGCACGCCAATAATTCGCTTGATAAAGTACTTGGACGGATCACGCGGGTAGCGAAAGACAACCACGTCTCCTCGTACAGGAGCATTCAGGTGGTATGAGAGCTGGTCAACAATTAAATACTCATTGTTGTGGAAAGTATCCTCCATCGAAGCGCCCGAAACAATAAATGGTTGCGCGATAAACATACGCACCGGAATCACGATAATAAGAGCGATTACCGAAAAGCGGATAATTTCCACGATTGGATGTGGCTCGGCGACATGAGTTGCTACCGGTTCCGGCGAGTCAGGAGTAGTTGATGAAGAACGCTTGAAGAAAAGATTCATATCACTACGCAGAATTACCAACAGTATACTCGAGTGCAAAGTTTGTGACAAACATTTTTGCGTGGTGTGCTGCGCACGTTTTCATGCGCGTGAATAAGTGCGCGCGAGGTGGTATATTTTCTGTATGTATTACATTCTCCCGCTCGGTAATCCTGGAGCGCAATACGACGGTACTCGTCATAATTTTGGTATGGTAGTGGCTGATGCGTTCGTAAAAAAGGCGCACCTTGATGCGCCTCGAACGTCTGCTCGTTACCACGGCCGCTTAACCGAAGGCAGGGTTGAGCGTGAATTAGTTACGGTACTCTATCCAGGTACATATATGAACAACAGTGGGGAAGCAGCCGCAGCTCTGGTGCCAAAGGATAGGGTGGGTAGGCTTGTTGTTCTGCATGACGAGGTGGCGCTTCCGCTCGGAAAAATACGAATTTCAAAGGGGAGTGGTGCCGCTGGACATAACGGGGTAGCGTCCGTTATTGCAGCGCTTGGCACGACTGAATTTATTCGTGTGCGGCTCGGAGTGGGTGCTCCGCCACCAACACTACCTCTCGAACACTATGTTCTTGGACGCTTTACTGAGGACGAGCGTGCGATGGTTGCGACCATGACGCTACGTGGAGTGGAAGCAGTGCAGCTGATTTTACATGAAGGAATTGAGGCGGCGATGACAGCCGTCAATAGATAAATAAAAACACCGCGTCGTCCCTTCGGGAGCGACGCGGTGTTTTTATTATGGGTGTCAATTTATTTGTTCTGGATCGCGTCTTTGTATGAGAGCGTCATGCGCTGCTCGGTTGGCTCAAAGAGAGTAATTTTGAATTTGTAGACGTTACCAAGTGAGAGGGAAGCGCGCAGGGCAGCTTCGTTCTCAAAGTCAGAGACGTGGACAAGGCCTGCGACACCTTCCTGAATAGAGGCGAGCGCGCCGTGCTTGTTGTACTTAATGACAACGGCATCAACGACCTGCTCTTTCTTGTAAGTGCGACCGGCTTCGGTCCATGGGTTTTCCTTAAGCTGTTTGATAGAGAGGGAGATCTTGTCATCCTTCACTTCAATCACCTTCACCTTCACCTTGTCACCTACCTTGTATAGAGCGCGAGTGTCTTCAACAAGACCCCAGTCGAGCTCAGAGATGTGTACGAGACCTTCAAGACCCTGCTCAATTTTGACAAAGATGCCAAAGTCAACGGCACCAGTCACTTCACCCTCGAGTGTTTCGCCTACCTGGTAGCGACCAACCTTTTCACCCTTCTCTTCTTTTTCCTGGAGACCCTTTTCAGAGAAGATAAGCTTGTGTTCCTTTTGATCAGCAGTGATCATGATCACTGAGAGGTGCTTGCTAACGAGGCTGTTAAGCGCCGTGAGGATTTTATCCTTATCACCATCAGCTACCCGTGGATAGTTATCTGATGAAAGTTGGGACGCGGGGAGGAAGCCCTGAATACCCTGCCACTCAATAATAAGACCGCCCTTGTTTGCCTCCTTCACTTCGAGGCTCATAATGGTGCCACGCTTTACGGCTTCTTCGGCATCAGCCCAGATGAGGGCTTGACGCGCTTCCTTGAGGGAAAGTTCGATGTAGCCGTCTTCATTTTCTGGGGTCACTACCTTGGCTGCAATGGTGTCGCCGACTGAAACTTTGCGCAAAATATCGCGCGCGTTCATGTATTCACGGCCGTAGATAAGACCCGTTCCAAACGGATGCAAATCAACATATACCTTCGCTCGGCCAATTGCCGATACGGTTCCCTCTACTAAGTGACCCTCTTTTGGCGCTTCTGGAGTGTTCTCCATAAGGCCGTGCATAACGCCGAGTTTGGCGTCCGCAACCATTACATCTGACATATTATTGTGCTTTATTCCGACGACACGCGTCCGGACAACCATCTCTCATAGCCGTGTGCTTGAGTCCGGGGTTAACGTGTGCCGCTAGGAACTGATAAATACCTTAAAAGGTGGGGCAAATATAGCAAAATGGTCGAAAATAGCAAGAAATAAGGATAAAAAAAGCCGCTCGGAGTGAGCCGGGCGGCGGTGGGGAGGGTCGGTTGACCCTCCCTTGTCTGCAGTCAGTGGTAGCGAGGCTTCATGCGCAGGCGCCGGCACAGGGTGCGCGGCTTGCCCACATTGCGACAGGTCTTCCAGGATCGGTCCTCCCCTTTGCGGCCCTGACGCTCACACCTGACGAGCTGGGTGTCGGCGTTCCAGTATTCGCGATACTCGTGATTGCGGCCGTAGGTGGGGGTCATATTGTGGTCACCAGAGTCTTGCGGCTGGGGCGGGTGAACCGCAAAGCCGAGATGATTGCCGCAATCGTCAAAGATTGGCTGGGCAGCCAGAACAGTGATGTTCATTCGTCTTCATCCCTGACTAGAGGTTGGAACTGACTCGGATATCATAATAGCACAATAAGTGTATAAAGTCAACAAAATGTACGTGCTTAAAATAAGGTTTTTCTGTTAAACCGGCTTATAGTTTTGCCGTAGCGCCCACCTATACCGTATAATCGTGAGCACTATGATTATTACCTACCACGGCGGACAGTGTTTTAAAGTATCGTTTGGCGAAACCACCCTCGCCTTTGATCCCATTTCCAAGCAGGCTAAGAAGCTCGATGCAGTAAAGTTTGGTGCTGATGTTGCCTTTGTATCAGTGCGTCATCCTGATTTTAATGGTGTAGAACAAGTAGCTTTTGGAAATAAGCAGCCGTTTGTGGTGGAAGGACCCGGCGAGTACGAAATTGGTACGGTTACGGCTCGTGGCTACGGAGTAAAAACAATCTACGATGGAACCGAGCGCTTTAATACCGTCTACCAGGTTCGACTCGAAGAAATGAATATTATTTTTCTCGGCGCCCTGCGCGACCCGGAACTCGACCCAAAGATTTTGTCAGAATTTGGCGACATCGATATTTTGTTCGTCCCGATTGGTGGTGGTGACGTGCTTGAGGTGCCGCAAGCAACCAAGCTTGCAACTAAGCTTGAAGCCAAGCTCATTATCCCGATGCATTATGATGCTGGTGCGCTGAAAGCGTTTCTCAAAGAAGAAGGAATCGATACCCTCAAACCCGTAGAAAAACTCACGGTTAAGAAAAAGGATATTCTTGAAATGCAGGGTGAGGTGGTAGTCCTTGGAGTGTAGTTGCTCACGCAGAACCAGGCATCCTAACTTCGTCTTTTCCGGCCACGATGGGTCTCGAGTCTGGTGCTATACTTTATTTTCGGGGACATTTTTATGCTGATTCGCTACATTACTCAGTTGCGTAAATCATCGAAGGCGGTACGTGATCGCCATGCTTTTTACCTGGCCGCCAGTGTTACGGGAGTAGTGGGATTGTTGTGGCTCGTCACGCTGCCGATGACGCTTGAGAAATCACCCACCTCACTCGCGGAGAATGCCTCGTCGTCGCGACCAGTCGGGTCATTTTTATCGCGTGCGCGCGAGCAGGCTGCGCAGCTTGTACATTCGTTTAAAGAACAGACCGGAAGTGCAAGTAGTAGCGTGCAAGTGGTGGTTGATGGGGAATTAGCGGCAAGCTCTCGCCAGATCATTACACTCACCCCCGAAGAATTAGCCGCCATACGAGCTTCCACTTCCATTCCCTATAATCCACCTGCAACCTCCACCCCACGGGTTGTGCGGATAGCAACTACGAGCGCTGCTGTGGGGGTATTCGCGACTACGAGCACCAGTACTAGCCCCTGACCTCCTCCGGGCGGTGTGCTATACTAGCGCCACTTATTTAACCGTTTTAGCTGACTTGTCTTTCCCTGTATGCCGAAAAAGACCATTGCCCCAGAAGCGCCTCTCGCTCCTCGCGGTATCATCGCTCAAAGTATTACTGGCGAAATGGAGACTTCCTACCTTGACTATGCAATGTCGGTAATTTCTTCACGCGCACTACCTGATGTACGCGATGGTCTAAAGCCCGTACATCGTCGCATCCTGTACGGTATGCGTCTCACCGGTCTGACTTACTCTGCTAAGTTTCGAAAGTCAGCGTCGGTTGTAGGTGAGGTGCTCGGTAATTTCCACCCGCATGGTGACGTTGCTGTCTACGAATCAATGGTAAAAATGGCGCAGGATTTTACAACTCGTTATCCGCTTGTTTTGGGTCAAGGAAACTTTGGTTCAATTGACGGTGATAACGCAGCAGCAATGCGATATACCGAGGCTAAAATGACCAAGATTGCTGAAGAAATGCTGCGTGATTTAGAAAAAGATACGGTTGATTGGCGGCCAAATTATGACGGTACAAAAAAAGAGCCAATTGTGCTCCCGTCTGCAGCTCCAAACCTCCTTCTCATGGGTTCTTTGGGTATCGCCGTGGGTATGGCGACTAACATTCCACCCCACAACCTGCGTGAAGTGGCCGGAGCGGTGGCTCACCTCATTGATAACCCGGCCGCTACAACTGATGATCTTTTGAAGTTTGTAAAAGGTCCAGATTTTCCAATGGGAGCGGTGGCCTTTAACCAGAAAGATATTGCGCACGCCTATTCCGGTGGGCGTGGTGGTGTCGTTGTGCGTGGCGAGGCCGAAATTGTCGAAGATAAGAAAGGTTCTTTCTCAATCATTATTACCTCGATTCCGTACCGCGTAAACAAAGCCACCCTCCAAGAAAAGATTGCTGATCTTGTCCGTGACAAGAAGATTGAAGGAATCCGTGAGATGCGTGATGAGTCTACGGATGACATTCGGGTCGTCATTGACCTGAAGAGCGGCGCCCAGCCACAAACGGTTTTAAATAAACTCTATAAGCACACCCAGCTAGAAGAAACCTTCCACTACAATATGGTGGCGCTCGTTGACGGCGTACCCCAGACACTTTCGCTCAAAGTTATTCTTGAAGAGTACGTCAAGCACCGGGCTGAAGTGGTTCGCCGTCGTACACAGTATGACCTCACAAAAGCCCAAGATCGCGAGCATATTCTCCTTGGTCTTAAAAAGGCGCTTGACCACATCGACCGCATCATTAAATTGATTCGGGCGGCCAAGGATGTACCAACGGCTCACGCTGAACTCATGAAGGAGTTTAAGTTTTCGGCTATTCAAGCGCAGGCAATTCTCGATATGCGCCTTCAGAAACTGGCTGGCCTCGAGCGCAAGAAAATCGAAGATGAACTCAAGGAAGTGCAGGCACTTATTAAGGAGCTTGAAGCTATACTTAAAAGCAAGGTCAAAATGCTTGGGATGGTGCGTAGTGAGCTCCTTGAGGTGGCCGAAAAGTTTGGTGACGATCGACGCACCAAGATTGTGAAGGGTGGCGTAAAGCAGCTCTCGCAAGAAGATTTGGTGCCCGACGACGAGAGTGTGCTCGTGCTGACTGCTGGTGGATACGTCAAGCGCACAAATCCAACTGAATACCGCACACAAAAGCGGGGCGGGGTGGGAGTGATAGATCTCGACACCAAGGAAGAAGATGTTGTCACAGTTCTCCTCACGACCTCGGCGCATAGCGACCTGCTTTTCTTTACCGACAACGGTAAGGTCTATCAATCTAAGATGTATGAAATACCAGAAGGTCGACGCGCTACTAAGGGTAAGTCAATCATGAATTTCCTTTCGATGACTGAAAATGAACGCGTGACTTCGGTGCTCGCTGTCCGTAAGGAAGAGTGGACGGGGGAATGGTCGCTTATGATGGTGACTAAGGACGGCGTTGCGAAAAAGAGCGACGCAGCGGCCTTTAAAGATGTGCGACGCAGTGGCCTTATTGCTATCACCTTGCGTGATGGCGATTCATTGATTGATGCAAAATTTGTGGGCAAGGGTGACGAGATGTCGCTGGTGACCGAAAAAGGTCAATCGATTCGCTTTAAGGAAAGTGATGTGCGCGAAATGGGTCGGACGGCTGGTGGAGTCGGCGCCATTAAGCTCGGAAAGGGTGACCGTGTCGTTACTGCTGACGTGCTGAAGAAAGGTGATGCTAAAAAAGAAATTTTGATTGTGACTGAGCACGGCTACGGGAAGACGACTCCGGCCAAGGAGTATAAGGTGCAAAACCGCGGTGGTTCGGGTATTAAAACCGTACAGCTAACGGCAAAGACCGGTTCGGTCGTGGCTGGTATGGTCATCGGTGAAGACGAGCGCATTGAGGGTGAGCTCGTGGTTATGAGTAAGAAGGGGCAGGTGATTAAGTTGGCGCTTAAGGATGTGCCAGTGCTCGGTCGCCAGACTCAGGGAGTGCGAGTGATGAAGATGCGAGAGGGGGATAGTATCGCGTCCGTCGTCTTCGTTTAAATTCCCACAAAATTCCTTCATCTACTGCGTTGCCTTCGGTGCTGGCGCACTCAATGTACACCACGTACACCTCGCGCGCCCGCACTCTCGGCGCCTTGTAGCTGAAGTTTTTTGTGAGAATTTGTGGTCGATAACTCAAGCATCTGAAGCTTTTTTTGAAACGACATAAGAGAATCTGAAGTTAATTCAGTATTCCAAAGACGCCAAAGCCTACGGCTTTGGCGTCTTTGGAAATTAACAATTTTTCGTCTTTGCGAGGCCGCAGCCGAAGCAATCCAGAGTTAGAAACCGAAAGTCAAGATTGCGAGGTTTCCCTAGGCCGGTCCTAAAGAGAGAGGTTTGGTCGAGAAATTCGCAGCCTAGTTTAGTACACATCGAGGCCGCCCCGTAGGGGCGGCCTCGATGTATACTGTACACACATGAACCAACCTCTCCCCGGCCGTTTCGTGGTACCTGAAGTTGTTGCATCACATTTCCATTTTAAGGTGGGTGATGTGGTGGCGGATTTTGGTTCTGGCAGTGGTTTTTTTCTTAAGGTACTGACCGAGGCTGTCGGGCCGACCGGTCGCGTTTTTGCCTGTGAAGTGCAGAAAAATTTAGTTGAAAAACTTGGTGACCAGGTGCGTCTGCAGGGTCTGCAAAACGTAACCCCGTTATGGTGTGATCTTGAAGAGTCAGGAGGGATAAAGCTACGCGATGGAGTGCTCGATGGAGCCCTGCTTTCTAATACATTGTTTCAGCTCGAAGATAAAGTAACCGCCGTGCGCGAGATGCGCCGCACGCTGCGCAGTGGAGGGGTCATGCACATTATTGATTGGACGGACTCGTTTGGTGGGCTTGGTCCTAGCAGTGCTATGGTGATTACAAAAGAACAAACGATTGATATGCTCGAGGCACATGGATTTGTGTTTGAGCGCGAATATCCAGCCGGCGAACATCATTATGGTCTATCATTTCGTGCCGTCTAGCATCCCTGCATGAAACTTCGACCCTTTGAAATATTTCTTGTCTCAGCCTTCGCTATATTAGCGGTCGGAGCCGTTACCCTGCTTGCACTCTACAACCCCCCTGCAGATCCTGACAGTGTGAGTGTCACGGGTTCTGTGTCAATTTGGGGTACGCTACCGGATGAACCAATGGCACGGATGCTAAGAGAGCTCGCGGAATCGGTCCCGGCGTTCCGCCAAGTGCAGTACACCTATGTTCCGATTGAGGAATTTAATGAGCGGTTTGTTACGGCGCTCGCCGACCGCACTAACCCTGACCTTTTACTCATACCGCACGAAGAAATAGTGCCACAGCGGGCACGGCTGCTGCCGTACTCGTATGAAAGTTTTTCATTGCGCGACTATAAAGACCGCTACATTGATGGCGCCGAAGTGTTTGCGCTTGAAGACGGAATTTATGCCATACCAATCGCGATTGATCCACTGGTGTTATTTTGGAACCGCAACCTGCTGGGCAATGCCGGTTTTTTGGGAGCGCCGACGTCATGGGAACAGTTAACGAGTGTGATGGTGTCGGCACTGACTGTTCGTAAGTTTGATCGCACCATCGAACGTTCAGCGCTTGCGATGGGGGAGTCACAAAATATTACCCATATTTATCCGGTACTTTTGATGCTCGCTATTCAGGCCGGGAGTCGGTTGGTCACGAGTTACGCTGGCGAATATCGGGTAGAGATTGATGCGACAAATGGAACCGGTCTGCCGCTCACGGAAGCGCTACGGTTTTATATGAGCATTAGTGACCCTGGCAGCACTCTCTACAGCTGGAACCGAGCCCAGCCGCTCGATCGCGATGCGTTTATTCGCGAGACCCTGGCTATGTATTTTGGGTTTGCGAGCGAAGGACCAGACTTGGCTTTTCGAAACCCTAACTTAAATTTTGATATTGCCGAAGTACCAAAGGGTGAGAAGGTGGAATTACGGCGCACCTATGGGCGGACCTATGGTCTCGCGGTTGTGCGTAACGCACCGAACCTAAAAGGAGCGTACGCGGCTCTCAATGTGATGAGCGAGCCGAACACTGCCGCTAAGTTTGCGCAGGCGTTTTCAATGGCGCCCGCCACTCGGGCTGGCCTCGCAGCTGGTACAAGTGATGTGTACGCCAGCATTGCCTACCGGGCGGCCCCTATCGCACGCTCGCTCCTTGCACCGGGGCATGCGGCCACTACTCGCGTGTTTTCTGACATGGTGACTCGTGCCGGGACAGACCGCCTTAATATTGACGGGGTCGCTAACACCAGTATCGGCCGCCTCCGCTTGGAGTATTAGTTATTTTTTGATTATGCGCGTGCCTTCAGTCCAGTTTCATACTAAAGTACTACTTCTTTCGATCGTCTGGGTAGGATGGATTATATTTGCGGCGATTCCAAACGTAGATGCAACCACAACATTACCTGGAGGAGCCGGTCAGCAGGTGCAGAACAACGGAGGAGCCGGTCAGCAAGTGCAAAATAATCCCGGGGTACAGGGAGGTAATGCAAACTCCCGTGTAACCCTGCAAAACCCACTCTCGGGTATCAACAGTATCCCGGATCTCCTCGCCGCCATTTTGCAGGTATTTATTATCATTGCGATTCCGATTATTATCTTCTTCATCATGCTCGCCGGCTTCAAATATGTAACCGCTCGTGGTAATAGTACCCAGATTGCAGATGCGTCGCGCGCCCTTCTTTACGCTATTATTGGTGGAGTGCTCATTCTTGGTGCTACCGCCATTGCTCAGATTCTTAAGAATTTAGTAAACGCGTTCCGCTAATTCCCGACTATGCCAACTCCTACTACGTTCGCTCAGCTCGTTGACCTCTTCTTGCGATTCATCAATTACTTGGTGCCGCTCTTACTGGCGGTCGTCTTTGTCTACGTCATTTGGAAGCTCATTGACGCGTGGGTGATCAACGCGAGCGATGAACAGAAACAGGCAGAAGGTCGGACGCTGGCGCTTGTTGCGGTTATTGTGTTTGTGCTCATGCTGAGCACGTGGGGGATGGTGACGTTGGTTAGGAACACGTTGTTCGGGATGCCGTAAACTTTACACGTGTTGTACACAGGAAGCCTTGAGGGCGGGCCAACATTAAAAAACTAGTGTATACTTTGTTGACAGCCTAATTTATAATCATTACAGTTTAGTTTCGTTATCATGTTAAAAAACGTTTTTACTTCAGTTATCAGTTTCGGTGCGCTTTTTGCCATGCCGGCGGTTGTGTTCGGTGCTACAGGCTTCCAGGCTGACGGCGCGCAGTTCGGTACCTTTTTGCAAAACGTAATTACGTTTATTAACAACGTTATTATTCCGTTTATCCTTGGTATCGGCTTCCTCTTCTTTGTGTGGGGAATGTTCCTTTACTTTATTAAGGGAGGCGCTGATGATGACGCAAAGGAAAGTGGAAAGTCCCTTATTATTTACGCGACCGCCGGCTTCGTTCTCATCTTTATCTTCTGGGGACTTGTCGAACTTTTGACAAACAGTACTGGCTTTAAGGATGATTCACTCGATAGGGGCTTTATTCCAAAAGCGCCTGGCTCAAACTAAGGTACGCCACGGAGTGTACGCAAAACACCCCTTCGGGGGTGTTTTGCTATGTTATCGGATGTCATACCCAGTCATAGTACGAGTATGATGATGATCCCAGGTATACTAATAGAACCACATTTATTTATTGTGTAATTACTTTATGTTAACTCGAATTTTGGCACCATCAATTAGTTTACTTGCGCTTTCATTGCCAATTATGGCTAGTGCTCAATTTGATCCCGACGGAGGGCCGCTTGGCAGTACGCTTGCCAATCTAATTAGTTTTAGTCATGACTACATCATTCCGTTTATTCTCGGCCTGGGCTTCCTCTTCTTTGTCTGGGGAATGTTCCTTTACTTTATTAAGGGAGGAGCCGATGACGATGCTAAGACCAAAGGCAAGTCCCTCATCATTTACGCGCTTTCCGGATTTATCATTATCTTCATCTTCTGGGGTGTGGTAGAGATGTTGGCAGAGAGCACCGGGCTCCAACAGTCGAACCTCGAGCTAGAAATCCCCGTGTTGCCAGGAGCAAATCAGTAGGATCGTCTACATACAGCAACACCCCGTTCTGGGGTGTTTTGTGTTTCCTGTGTACGGACACCAGTTTTCTTGCTAGTAACCGGTATACTAGAAGCATATGGGAGGAGCCCAACAGCGTGCGGCGCAAGAAGCAGTTAACTTTGTTGCTAAGGTTAACGACATTATTCTTGTGCCACTGATTGCCCTTTTAATGGGTGTTGCCTTCCTGATATTTCTCTATGGTTGTGCGCAGTTCATCATGAATGCTGATAACGAATCGGCACGAGAGGAGGGAAGGAAGCATATCTTGTGGGGAGTGATTGGGCTCGTCGTTATGATTTCTGCCTACGCTATCATACGCATTGCTCTCGCGACATTTGGCCTTACGCCTGCACTCGATTGTGCGACGAACCCCAGCGCGAGCGGATGTGCGCAGCTGTTTCGGATTAATTAACGGCTATGTAGGTAAAGAAAAGGGACCCATCACGCTTGCGCATGCGGGTCCCTGAGTTTCGTAAAGAACACGTCCTTCCTTTATTAAAGAACAATATTTTCTGGAAGGATTCAGCGGCAAGGGCCGGTTGATGTGGTCGCCTGCATTTTTGGGAGCTCGCCCGTCCACTGGCGGAGTACTACATTAAGTCGGTCTTGCGGAACGACTTCGTTCCAGCTGTTTCCGGGTGAATTCATCACGAGCGAATGCTGGTAGATGTCACGCCCATTGATGTTGGTGCCGGCAGCAAACGCCTGCTGTACCCGTGCTGAATCGCTCGGCGTCCAACTTACGCTCACGCAGGAGACGCCATCGGTTTGGTTGTTGATTCGAACAGTTTGACCTGCTCGCATCGTGAACGGAACCGGTGGCTGACCAGCTCTTACTCGGATCTGGTTGGTCCCCCTGACACCGGAAGCTGTTGGTGCCTGAGGATCTCCAAAAGAGATTCCGCTTTCGACGGTGGCGCCGAGAATGATGCGAGCCTTTTCGATGCCTGCACTCGTATCACGGAGCGCATTGCCAAGGCCGTAGATACTGAGTCCAAGCACAATGAGTGCCAGGATCAGTCCGGCATTAAGACTTCCCTTTATCAGTTTCCATACCAGCCACCAGAGGAGGCAGGTAAGGACAATCAGAATGAGTAGGGGAGTCACCCATTCATCCTGGGCTTCGATGATCTCGGTCCAGGTACGGCTCGGCGTATACCATGGGAGCACATAAACGATGCATGCTCCTATGATACCGAGCGCCGCTACGACCAAGAAAAATTGCTTCCCCGGGAGGTAGCTCAATATTCTCGTCAAAAAACCTGGACCAGATCCGTCCGCTGAAGCGGCCGGGTCTGGCGTAGTAGGGTTGGCGGTCTGGTCATTCCCGGCTGTTTGTCGAGGACTTGTTCGGGGCGCTGAATTCCTGATCCACCGCACGAGCGGCAGAATCAGGAGGATTGCGAATACCGACAGTCCAGCGGTCAGGCCGATCAGGTAGGGACTCATGTCATTCCTTTCAGTTCTCTCTGTTGGCTCGTTTCAGTTCGGCCAGAATAGCCGTTTGCGTCGGATCAACGTTGCCGCTGCCCGGCATCAGTATTACTGTGCCTCCGCCTTCACCAGCCGCTCTTGCTGCACGCACCAGGGCTTCCCCTTGCAGAGAAGCAAGTGCATGTTCGCCGCCGGCAGCGTTGGCTTCGTTAAGATCGGTCAGTACTCCAGCCCGAGCCTTACCATCGATTCGGGTTGCTTTAGATGCCTGGAACGCTATCGCTTCAGCGCGCAGCTGAGCTAGTTCTTGTTCGGGGAGGTCTGGGTTAGCCTCACTGACGTCGAACCCCAAAATTTCAATCCCGAAATCTTTAGTGTCGTCTTTGATACGCATAACGGCGTCATTGATGGGTCGCCGCAGGCGCTCTTCTTCTTCGCTGCTGATTGCCCCAGTGGACGCCTCGTACGTCAGAATGGCATCGACATTTAGTGCCTTTGTCACCGTATTAATGGCGTCGGTGATGCGGTTTACCACCAGGTGGTCCCAGCGGTTGGTACCGAACGCTGCCAGGTGAGGATTTACCACCATCAGCTTGGCCGTACCGATAATGTCGAGAGGAATCTTGTCCCGAGTCTCCGCACCGGTGATGTGCATCGGGTAGAGAAACATCCTGTGGCGATAGTGGTCGCTGATATCTTCTTTTACAGCGAGTTTTAGATTGCTTTTTTCAGACCCCGCTTTTTCGCTGCGTGAAAGGTTGGTCCGTTCAAACGAATACTCACGCACTTTCTGAAACGGATAGATCCCGGTGAAGACGGCACCGGTCGTCTTGAACACGTACCAGGCCCATGGGCGCAAAAACCAGATAACCCTCTCTATGGGGTTTTCATCATCTTCGCCCTCCTTTGTTTCAACAACCTCCCAGTATGGCGAGCCTTGCGCGCTGCCTTTTTCAGCGAACCGTTTGCCGGCAGTATCCATAATCATTCGGACGACTTTTTCTCCTCGAACAATAATTTTGATCTCACCGTTCTCCACGAAGGTAAACAGGTGGAAGCCGCTGCGGCTAGGCACTCCTGGCTCCGCATTGGGTTTATTAACGAGTGTTCCAGCCCCGATGTAGAGTGGAGACGCGAGAGCAATCAGCGTCAATACAATTACTAGTCCTGATAGAACCCCGAGAAAAGCTGAAGTAAGAGTGGGGACTATCATATAAACAGCAGTTACTAAGCCGAGAAATACGGACACAACAGTAAACTGAAGCGCAATTGATTTCGCTTTTGACTCAAATTCGAGTTGGTCACCTTCGCTGATCAGTCCAGGCTTCTTTGTTGGTAAGTCAGCCTTTTGTGTTGTCGAAGCCGGACGCTTTTCGGTCAGGTTCAGCCAGACTGCCGCACCGATGAGTACCAGACCCATAATGACGGCAATTGTCGTGACGTTACCCATGATGAAGGCGAGGACGGTCATTTTTTGAATCTTTCCAGATGTCAAAGAGCGGGGTCCTTGGACCGCACACTCAGTGTGGTTGCGGGAAGGGAGGCGGGTTGCCTCCATCTGTTACTATGATAGCATATTTAGCTACTTTTGTCAAGCAAAGATAGGTTATAATAGCCTTATTTTACTTGCTATAATTACCGACTTTTGGTACTGAATTACACGATATATGTATAGAGCTTGTGGGGAGTTTGGTTGCGCCCTTTCTCCGGCTTCGGTATCCTGTGTGCTATCTATGGGAACCACTCCAGTTATCAAAAAGCCCATTGTGGCTCGGCATGTAAAGCGAGCCCTGGCCGCAGCCGATCCACGACCGCGGACTACCTTATCCTTCTACCGCTACGTACAGATTGCACAGCCGCGTGCCTTCCGTACTCGGCTGCTTTCTGGTTTTGAGCAGTTTGATTGTCTCGGTCGTGTCTATGTGGCGTCTGAAGGCATTAATGCTCAAATGAACGTACCAACCGAACATTTCGCAGCATTTGATGCCTGGGTCCAGTCCCAGTCTGAGTTGGCCGGGGTTCCGTACAAGATTGCCGTACAAGAGAAAGAGACCCCGTCTTTCTATAAGCTCACGATAAAAGTGCGGACTAAAATTGTCGCCGATGGTTTGGATGATACAAGTTTTGATGTGACCAATACCGGCGCATACCTCACGGCAGAGGAAATGAACGCCTACGTAGAAGACCCCGACGCCATTGTGGTCGATATGCGCAATGCCTACGAAAGTGAAATTGGTCACTTTAAAGGAGCCATAACCCCTCAGGTGGATACATTTAAACAAGAGCTCGCGGTAGTACCTGCTCTTCTGGCTCCGTTCAAACACAAAAAAATTGGACTCTACTGCACTGGGGGTATCCGCTGTGAGAAAGCGAGCGCGTGGCTGAAGCATAATGGCTTTACTGACGTGCGCCACCTTAAGGGCGGAGTCATCGATTACGCACATCAGGTAGAAAAAAAGGGGCTGCCTAATTATTTTAAAGGTACTAACTTTGTCTTTGATGGTCGTTTGGGCGAGAGGGTGGGGGACGAAATAATTTCGTATTGTCACCTGTGCACCACCGAGAAGTGTGACACCCACCATCACTGTAAAAACCAAATCTGCCACATACTCTTTTTGGGGTGTACGTCCTGTACCGACAAGAACGGTGGGTATTGTTCCAGACTGTGCCGGGTGACAGACCGGGTACTGCCCGTCCGAGTGAAAAAGCTGGCTGCTCGGTACTACAACCGCTGGCTCCGTCCTGCACAGTTTAAAAAAGCGCCACGAAAGGCGGTGACAAGCGGGATATAATTGTTTCATGATCAATTTTGTACTAAAGGCAGCAGTGTCACTATCGGCATTGCTGCTTTTTATACTGCAGCCTCTCTACGCCAAGCACCTGCTGCCATATTTTGGCGGAGCAGCCTCCGTTTGGACAGTGACGATGTTCTTTTTTACCTGCGTGCTCTGTGTCGGCTACCTCTACGCAACCTGGCTCATGAAAGACGGCGCCCGCTTACGGCTCGTGCTCCACGCTCTACTTGCACTTGTAGCTACGGTATTGGTGTTGTATGGCTGGTGGCGCACGGGGGTGCCGCTCTTTACTGCAGGTATTGCTACATCGCTACCGAGTGTGGGGGTGTTTCTCACTCTTTTAAGTGGCGTTTTGTTTCCGGTTCTGTTGCTCGCCAGTAGTGCTGTTGTCATACAGAAGCTGTATAGCTGGCATACTGGGGAGAACCCTTATCCGCTCTATGCGCTCTCCAATGCCGGTTCGCTCTTTGGTCTACTCTCGTACCCGTTTTTGCTTGAACGATGGGTTGATGGTACGACGGTAGTGATGTGGTGGAGTGTTGGATTTGGAGTCTATGTGTTTCTGCTCTTTTTTGCCATTGTGCTTGTACAGAGGCGACGACGCGACACTCTCCTGAAAGAGCGTATGCGTGTGACGGGGAGTGAAGCTGGCTTGTGGACGAGTCGCGAGCGAGCAAAGGTATTTCTTTTGTCGGCAGTACCAGCACTTGTGCTCGTGGCGTTAACCGACACGTAAACCAAGCGGTGGCAGGGTTGCCCCTATTGTGGGTGGCGCCGCTCGCCCTCTATCTCATCTCGTTTATGGTAGCGTACCGTGGACGAGGTGGAGTACGCTCTCCGGTATGGGCGGTCGTGGTCGGGGTGGTAACTATGATTACCCTTTCATTACTCTTGAACCCGTTAACAATCGCGGGAGGGATCCTCATTAAGGGACTTGTGTGCGGGGCAGGTTTTTTGCTGATCTGCTTTTGGTTCCATCGCCAACTGTATGAGCAGAGGCCGGCGACGCAGTATCTTGGACAGTACTACACACTCGTGACTATCGGTGGTGTCGTGGGGAGCGTCATTGTTACCTTTATTTTGCCGCTTGCTCTCAATACTCGTCCGGAGCTCTTTATAAGCTTGGTTGGTATTGCGTTGTATTGCTTGTGGCAAGGGCGTAACGTGCTCGTGGGATATTTTGGTCCACGGGTATCGGTGGCGGTGGTGGTACTTAGTATGGCTATCCTGCTGGTTCAAAGTTTACTTGCTATGGGTGCGGGTGCGGTAGCGCGGGAGCGTAATTTTTATGGGGTGCTAAGGGTGGTTGATTCTGAAACCTACGTTGGAGAGGAGGTAGTGAAGATGAGGGCACTTGTCAGTGGCAGCACGCTACACGGGGCTGAGGCGCTAGATAAGGAGTGGCAAGATCGGCTACTGAGCTACTACAGCATGAGTTCAGGGCTTGGACTCCTGATGCAGTCGGTGGCGGAGAGGGATGAGCGCCCACGGGTGGCTGGAGTTGGTCTTGGCGTCGGGGTACTTAACTACTACTGTGAAGATCTGGAGCAGCTTGATTACATTGAAATTAATCCGGCTGTGTATACGCTCGCGCAAGAATACTTCACGTTCCTCGATAGGTGTCCGAATCATAGTGGAGTCACTCTCGGCGATGGACGGACAAACCTGGAAGCGTGGTCGAGGGCAGGAAGGGAATATGACATGGTCATAATTGATGCGTTTACCGATGATGCTATTCCGCTCCATCTTCTCACTACCGAAGCGTTCGAGCGCGCCTATCTCCCGCTCCTCAGTCAGAATGGTGTCCTGGCCTTTCATGTGACAAATCGACATCTGGAATTAACCCCGGTGGTCGCTGGCGCAGCAGCACAGCAGGGCCTGCACACGCTCGAGATACGCAGCGATGAGGTTAAAGAGGGAGAACGGGCCTATCGCACGACCTGGGTGTTGATTGGTACAAAGCAGGCTCTGGCCCCTCTGGTAAACCAGGGCTACGAACTGTATGGAGGAAAGACGATTCTGTGGACAGACACAAAGAGTAGTATTCTTGAGGTCTTGGATTTCTAAGAAGAATTTTGAAGCCAAACAAAAAAGCACCCGAAGGTGCTTTCACGTGTGCGCGAGAGAGGACTCGAACCTCCACCGGTCACCCGACCAGTTCCTAAGACTGGCGCGTCTACCATTCCGCCACTCGCGCAGTGGGGCGAGTATAACAGAAATTGATGCGACGGGCCATATAGGTGGTTTGTGTTGCTAATCAACTATTTTACCTATGGTCACAAGTCACTAACTATAATTGTTCGCTATGCTCCAATTCTAGTAAGTGCTTGCGAATTCTAAAGATTCTGTACACCTTGTCGCTACTTTTCCGCTACCGCTTCAAATATAGCTGGCAAGGTCTTGCTAAATGGGTTACATTCCATTTCTCACCCGCCTCGAGGCGGCTCGCGCTCGTCAAGGGATCACGGCCCTTACAGGACCAGCACCCCAATTGGATATTTTATTTCCTTGCGTCATATAATATCTCAATCGGGCTTCGAGCCGCACGACGCTTTTCTAAATGAAAAGCTGCGCCTTGAGGGCACGTCCCGCTTTTTGTTTTTCGCTACGCTCATAAGAACGCTGGACGCGGCTCGCGGCTAAGCGCGCTTTGAGGGCGCGTTTAGCAACGCTCCGCCGTTCGAGCCCTTGCCCGAAGACACGAAGGTGTCTTCCTAGGGCGCACAAATAAAAACACCCCAAAAAAGGTGTTTTTATTTGTGCGCCCTCAAGGGCTCGAACCTTGGACCGTCTCCTTAAGAGGGAGCTGCTCTACCAACTGAGCTAAGGGCGCATGCGTTTTGTGCGCTGAGTGTACAACAGACCTTGCTTGAAAACAAGGGTATTTACCCTCCGGTTTGGAATTGCTGTCGGGTGGGCTTGTGTGCAGAATGTCGTTGGGGATTCGACTCGGAGGGGGAATGAAG
>JAIEOU010000008.1 GCA_019750255.1 Patescibacteria group bacterium | reverse complement strand
TGGTCACAATTGACCAGTACACGACCGCTCGTTCATCGTCTCTTTATTTTATTTTAACGCACCTTCGCTCAGGCGCGGAAATGCCAAAGCAGCATGTACTTTGCAGTAGGATTTGACCTCGACAGGGCTCTCTCCGCAGAAGTGAAAGTCCCTGGTTCCCGGTTGGCCAATTGGCCACTTGCAGTTTGAGGCTGGCCGTGAGCGCAAAGGCTGCGGCTGTCTGCCCACCAGCGGAGCTTCCCCTTGAAGCTGATCCGACCTTCCAAACACAACCGACAGACTGACGACTGGTTGAAGGGTACACGCCGGAGCAACAACCTCATATCGTGAGTTGTGTGGTGTCGCTATACGCTTGGTCGAAAGCGCCTTTGGTTTGTCTCGAATAATGGGACTGGGACGGGCAGGTAAATCAATCCGCTTCGCCTTACTCGTAACTGCGGATTTTGAATAGCCAATTCGTCGACCGATTTCGGCCGTTGAGTGCCCTTCAGCCCAGAGCGTTCTTAGACGCACAACCTCATCAGTTGTCCAAGCCATGATTTCCTCCTGTGCTTGCTGTCTCTTCCAAATAAAAGCCTATCTATAGGAATTATGTAATAAAAAATGAAATTAAGCAAGTCCGGAGGAGAGTTCTGGCCTTCATTTAAGACCCTTACCCACAGATGTAGTTCTTCGTCTTTTTCAATAAGAAAAGCGGGGTCGAAACATAATGTTCCTTCCCCGCCTTATTCAACCCCTCAGGGTTGTTTTCCTCAGATCTTCTTCTGCTTGCCTCCGCCGCCTGCACCCTTTGCGATAGCAGCGGCAGACCTGGCCTGCTTCCTTGCCAACTGGGCCTTTTTCACAAGAGCAGTGCTCTTGGCAGCCGGCTTGTGGATTGGCACCACGCCCGGACCAGTATCCCCTTCCAAGAAGTAGCTCGCGAATGAGTCGTTCACGGAAAGGAGCAGTCGGCGCGTCTCACGACGCATCGGTAGGGTCAGAAGATCGTTCTGTTCGAACAGAAAAGCTCGAAAAACATCCCGCACCTTCACGTTCCCGATTGCGAAATTCAGGAAACGTACAGCCGACCAGAGAACGCCCTGCACGACCGACTCATGGCTGGTTTCCAGCTGGCTCTCGAACTGCTGGACACGAAGATGTGCCATATCGGGAAAGCTCAGCTCCACACAGGAAACACTGCCATTCTCGCACTGCAGACGCCGCACCTGCCCATCAGGAAGAAACAGGTCCAAGATGCCACCCTCCTTGAAAACTACGAAGGCGCTGCCGGTGCTGCGGTCATGCCGGACGACCGTCACCTCCGCTGTCGGATTGAAGCCGACCCAAGGACGCAACGCATCGAGATTGACGCGCCAGCGAAAATTCAGCGGCAGTTGGGTATTGATCGCGACGAAAATCTGCAGCTCGCTGCCAGCACTGCTGGAGACCAAACGCAGACCCTTTTCGGCATCAAGATGGAGGGAGGCGTGGCGCAGCAACTGGTTGGGTCGCAGGCGCTTCGAGAGATCATAGGCCGTCACAATGTATTCGTGACCGCATTCGAGATGGGGCGGATAGTAGCCGCCATCATTTCCGAGCCTGGGCTTGTCCCAAACAAGATGCACGCCCTCTTCCAGACCAACACCATTGTAAGGGTTGTAGCTAAGGATTTGAGCCATCTGGGCATTCTCCTAGGTTGATTTTCAAAACGAAAAGAAGTTGCCTTGTCATTATTTAGGCCTGTTTACTGTTTAAAATGTTAACATAATTTTATATAAAAGTCAACAATAACCACGCTTATTTTACTAGGGTATAATGGACTTACTTTTCTTTATGTCCCCTACCGACCTCCTCTCCGCCCACTTCCGCCTTGATACAGTTCATCAAAAAGCTCTTAAGAAATTAGGCATCGCTTCGGTCCGCGACCTGCTCCTTCACCTACCTGCCCGATACGAAGATATTACTGACGTTCAGTCAGTCGGTGGTCTCCAAAAGGGCCAAGACGCCATTGTCTATGGACAACTATCGGGACTTAAAACGCGCAAAGCGTGGAAGAGTAAAATGGCGATAGCCGAAGGTTATATTGAAGACGGTTCGGCCAAAATAAAAGTGATGTGGTTTAACCAGCCGTACCTCGCCAAGATGTACCAGAACGGTATCTATGTAAAACTGGCTGGCAAGGTGGCCGGGAGCGAAAGTAAGCTCTACCTCTCGAACCCAGAAATCGAACTCCTTGACAGCCTTCCTATCGACCGTCATGACTCTATTTTTAAAGGCACCGATGACGCTGATGACACCATCTACCCGGTGTACCGCGAAGTGAAGGGCGTCACGAGCAAATGGTTCTACCACACTGTCCTCAAGTGCTTTGAAAAAGGAGTGCTCGAGCACCTCCCCGACCCCATTCCCGCGGACATTCTTCGAAAATATAACCTTCCTGAACTCCGTACCGCGCTTGTTTGGATTCATTCTCCGAAGAAAGCGGAACATGCGCAAAGTGCGCGCAAGCGCTTTGCCTTTGAAGAGGTGTTTTACATCCAGGTACAGAAAGCGCAGGAACGGGCCGCTGTAAGCGCAGCGACCACCTACACCATCAAAGCCACTAAGGGTGGGACCGCTGCCTTTGTCGACCGCTTTCCTTTTCCTCTTACGGCCGCGCAAACAAAAGCCATCGAAGCGCTTCATGGTGATTTTGCAGGCACGCACGCCATGTCGCGACTCCTCGAGGGTGATGTGGGTAGTGGAAAAACGGCGGTAGCGGCCACGACCGCCTACACGGTCGCGACGGCACGACCACCTGAAGGTCTCGGCAAAAAACTTGAGTACGGCAACCTCCAGGTGGCCTACATGGCACCTACCGAAATCCTCGCCAAGCAACACTTTGAAAGTTTTATAGAATACTTCCGTCACCTTCCCATACAGATAGGCCTCATTACCGGCAGTGGCTGTATGAAGTTCCCGAGCAAAAGCGACCCAACAAAACCGACCAGTATTTCCAAAACCCAACTTTTATCGTGGGTAAAGAATGGTGAAGTCCCGATTCTCATCGGCACCCACGCCCTGATTTATAAAAGCGTTGAGTTTAAACACCTTGCCTACGTCATTATTGATGAGCAGCACCGCTTTGGTACCAACCAGCGCAAGAAGCTGGCAAAAAAAGATGCACGCCTCCCGCACCTCCTGTCAATGACAGCTACTCCCATTCCCCGTACACTGGCGCTTACCATATACGGTGACCTTGATATCACGCTCCTCGATGAAATGCCAAAAGGCCGTAAACCGGTCATCACCAAAATCGTCGGTCCCGGTGGACAAAAAGAAATGTACGACCATGTCGAGAGTGAGCTCGCAGCCGGACGGCAAGCGTACGTAATATGCCCGCGCATTGAAGAACCAGACCCAACCAAAGAAATGGCAGTACAAAGCAAGAGCGTCCTAGCGGAAGCGGCCCGTCTTAAAAAGGAAGTCTTTAAGACGCGTCGCCTTGCCGCCCTTCACGGCAAAATGACCCCCTCCGAAAAGGACCGCATCATGGCCGACTTTGCGGCACACCGTATTGATATTCTCGTCGCCACGTCGGTGGTCGAAGTGGGTGTGAGTGTCGCAAACGCCACTAATATCATCATCGAAGGCGCGGAACGGTTTGGACTGTCACAACTCCATCAGCTGCGTGGACGAGTCATTCGCGGGACCCACCAGCCTTACTGTTTTGCCGTGACAGAGAGCAAGAGTGATAAAACCCGTGATCGCCTCAAGGCGCTCGCTACTGCCAAAAATGGTTTCGAGCTTGCCGAGCACGACCTTACCTTCCGCGGTGCTGGTGAGCTGTATGGGCAAAAGCAATCGGGACTATCCGACCTCGGCATGGAAGCTATCAAGAACCTAAAGCTCGTCGAAGCTGCTCGCACCGAAGCGCGCCACTTGGTTACCACCCACCCAGAGCTTGCCCGTGACTTCCCACTGATTGCCGAGCGCGTGGCGCACCTCGGTGAGGTGCTGCATATGGAATAAAGTATGAAAATGAAAACGGCGGGTCGATATCTATCGACCCGCCGCATCCTTCAGTGCACCAAGTGCGGGATGTACTCTTCAAGTCGACTCATCACCAGCGCATATTCGAGGGTTGGACAGGGTACCGCTGGCTCACTCCCGCTTTCAGGCACCGCGAGCCACCAACACACATACCCATGGTATCGGCGTGGTCGCGTAAGCTTACGAATGTATACATGATCCGACATTGAATGAGGCTCAAAATTGGGCCAGCGCATATTATCCGTCTCAGTACCACAGCGTCGACGTCTGGACATGGAGTCCTCCACTTCATCTGGGTCTGGTTACACAGTGGTCTACCCTAAGATAACCATTATAAAAGACGGGTGTCTAGCCTATTTGTACCACTCTAGTAAGTACGTTATAGTTTTGCCACTCCACCCATAGCTCAGTTGGTAGAGCCTGCGTCTTATACACGCATGGTCCTTGGTTCGAGTCCAAGTGGGTGGACATTTCCAAAAATACTGTATACATCGCAATTTTGAAATCTTAAATCCTACATAATTAAGCCCCTCTAAAGTTTTCGCTCACCACCATACTTCTGTCGCAAATACCCAATTCCCTGTAGGACATACTCGTACATATCACGGTCATGATAAGCAACCACACAGGTACCGAAACCAAACATTCCCTTGTAGGTTTTATCCCCCGACTGTGAAGATTTACGATATGATTTATTAAAATTCTCTACTGGTACACCGGTTACGGCTGACCAATATTTTTGTAAAGATTTTTCATTCTGGTCAGAATAAATGTGTAATTTAACTCTCAGATCAACTTTTGCCACTCCGAGCAGCAAAAGCCATTCAATAAAACAATTTATAATTGCTGGGTCGCTGTTAGTCAGAGAAACGGTGTACGGCGCAGTCTTTGTTCCCTCTCCCCAATACAAATAGAAACCAGCAATAAACAAATGATTTTCTGATTTTTCGATATCGCTACTTACTCGCTCGAGGACTGACCCTAGTCGTAACTGCTTCTTTTTGCTTTTAACAGCCCGAATTTTTTCAACTCTAATGAGGGTAGCTTTTTGTTTGATAGCAAACGATTTTGAGGGCGACACTGAAACCTTCTGAAGCCAGCCACTCAAAGTGCTCTTCGAAAGGCTGAGTTCTGAACCAATTTCAGAATAGCTTTTTCCCTTCTGCCGTAGCGATATGGCTTGCAGCTTCTTCGCTTGAGACTTCATATAATTACTGAATTATTATATCAGGGTTCGCTCAGTAGCCTGCCCACATTTACACCCTCAGATAATGATGATTTATCCCGAAACGCAATACCCATACCACTTGAACGGCTAGATCATATGAGAAAATCTTCAGTGCTATACTGTACACAATGAAGCGCTTTTGGCATGGACGTTCTTTATACCTCACCTTAGCCGCGCTCCTCATCGGAGGTGCGGTGACGCTCATATATTTGAGTGGCCAATCTAACAACAACGCCCGTATCGTCGGAATAGTAGACGAAGGACCGGTACGACAAGTAGTGTCGGTAACCGGCGCTATTGAGGCAGAAAATACTGCCGAGATGGGATTTGCTGTGGGCGGCATCGTAGAAAAAGTACACGTGCGGAAGGGCGACGTGGTCGCTACCGGCACTCCCCTCATTACCCTAAGCGCGGCTGCACTGCGGGCAGATGTACTTGATGCACAGGCAGCAGTGGCTGCCGCTCGGGCAGACCGAGCAGAATTACTAGCGGGTGCACGCGGTGAAACACGCGCTGTTTCAAGTGCAACCGTTCGCCTGAAAGAGGAAGCCCTAGTGCAGGCGCGCGCCAATGAAGCCGCAAAAATTGAAGCAGCCAAGCGCACCCTCCTTTCAAGCGGTCTTGCCGCCTCCTCCAATGAAGCTAACGAAAGCGCCACGGCACCTGTGATTAGTGGAACCTATCAGTGTGCGGAAGAGGGTACCTATACTATTACCTTATATAGTTCTAGCGCTGCCTCGGGCTACTCTGCGCGCCTTAGTGGCCTCGAGAACGGTACCTTCCCGGCCTCAAGTGATCAAGCGATAGCATTTGGTACCTGTGGCCTGCGCCTCCAAATTACCCCGGACGAAAATTATCATAATTCGGTCTGGTACGTAGAAGTACCTAACACCAAAGCGACAACCTACACGACAAACAAAAACGCCTACGAGCTGGCGCTCAGTTCTGCTAAAAACACCATCGACCGGGCGGAGCGAGAACTCGCCGTAGCACGAGCCGAAGGTGCAGTGACGACTGCCCCAGCCCGCATTGAAGAAGTGGCCCGCGCAAATGCCACCGTTGCCCAAGCCGAGGCACGCCTGGCGCACACAGTCGCCAACCAAAATAACGCCACCCTTATCGCACCCTTTTCCGGGACGATCGTGAGCATCGATGCCGTGGCTGGCGAAGCCGTGAGTACGGCACCCGTAGTCACCCTCCTCTCTCCAGAACGCTACGAACTAATTGCTCGTATACCGGAGATTGATGTAGGGAAATTGAATATCGGTCAAAATGCGGACATAGTCTTTGATACTGCGACTGATGAGACGTTGCGCGCCCAGATAGACTTTATCGCACCCTCGGCGGTGGTGATTGATGGTGTCGCCTACTACGAAGCCCGACTTAACCTCACCACCCTTCCCCCGTGGCTGCGCAGTGGTCTGAATGCTGACGTTGATATTATAATTTCCGAAAAGACGGGCTTGCGCGTTCCTAGACGGTTCTTGAGTGAAGTTAACGGTACCTACAGCGTCCTTCGGCTCGACGCAGACGATACTCTTGCAACCAGCACCGTGGAAGTTTCTCTTATTGGCAACGATGGTTTTGTCGCACTATCGGGTCTGAGAAACGGTGACCTTGTAGTTGCCCCATAGGTATGCGCGCACTACGTATTGGCTTCCTCCTCGGTTTTCGCCAAATTCAACGCGCTAATAAATGGACTACCGGGCTCATCATTTTTGTGATGGCGCTCACCTTTATAAACCTCATCGCGGTGTCTGGCATATTGGTTGGACTCATCGCTGGATCAGAGCGGGCCCTTCAAGAAAAATCCCTCGGCGATATTATTGTGACCACCCTCCCCGATGAGGACAAAATACTAAACACAGACGCCTTCATTCGTGAACTCGAACAACTACCAGAAATCAAGAGCTTTACCGTCCGCTATCAGGTCGGCGGACAAGTCGAGGCAAACTATAAAACCCGAAGCGATTTTAGTAAGGACGCTAATATTGTAAGTGGCCGCCTGGTTGGCATAAATCCGGTGGCCGAGGACGCCGTAACCGGACTCTCAAAAAACATTGTAGAGGGTGAATACCTTGATCCAAGCGAGCAAGGCTATGTGCTGATTGGCGCTCTCAATATTGACCGCTATACCGCTGGGTTTGCTGATATCACCGGTTCACTCGAAAACATCTACCCCGGCAGTACCGTTCGGGTCACGATCAATGACAATACTAAAGAGTTTATTGTTAAAGGAATTATCGATGCCAAAGTTGGTGAAGTATCGACCGCCATTTATATACCAGAACGGGAACTCCGGCGTCTGAGCGGCGCAACCAGTCGCGACGCGGAAGAAATTGCCATCCGGCTTGACCCAACTACCGATGGGCAGGCGGTGAAGCAGACCTTGCTTGCGCTCGGACTCGATAAGCAAGCCAAAATCCGCACCTTTACCGAAGCTATTCCAAAATTTGTAGTAGACATAAAAAATACGTTTAACATTCTCGGTGTTTTTATCGGGGCTATCGGAATTATTGTCGCTTCAATCACTATATTCATTATAATTTTTATCAATGCCATTTCCCGCCAGCGTCAGATCGGCATCTTAAAAGGGATAGGGATTGAACGCCGCGTCATCGAAGTGGCGTACGTGCTACAAGCCGCTTTCTACGCCATTGTCGGGTCAGCTATCGGAGTCGCGATCACCTACGGATTCCTCGTCGGGTATTTCGAGCGGAACCCGATAGACTTCCCCTTCAGTGACGGCATCCTCGTGGCCGAACCAATCGGTACGCTCTATCGTTTTGTTATTCTCTTTATCATTACGTTGCTCGCTGGGTTCTTCCCCGCCTGGCTAATTGTAAAGCGCAACACCCTTAACTCAATTTTGGGACGAAAATAACACCATGACTTCTATCATTCGCGCTACTGGCATTACCCGTACCTTTGGGAAAGGTGATTTAACCGTACAGATATTGAAAGGTATCGACGTCGATGTCCTTACCGGAGAGTTTGTGGCCATCATGGGTAAATCGGGTGCTGGGAAATCAACCCTGATGTATCAACTATCGGTACTCGACGAACCAACCTCAGGTGAAATTATTATCGAAGGAATAGACGTCGTGCAACTTGATGAGGTAGAAGCTACCTCCTTCCGTCTTAATACCCTCGGCTATGTGTTTCAGGACTATGCACTCGTGCCCGACCTGTCAGCAGAGGAAAATGTCATGCTCCCCCTCCTTATGCGCGGTGAGAATTGGGAGGTCGCGCGCGGTACGGCACGAACCGCTATTGATGAGGTCGGGGTGGCGGGTAAATATCCAAATCTCCCCGGCCAGCTCTCTGGCGGTGAGCAGCAGCGCGTAGCAATCGCGAGAGCACTCGCCGGAAAGCCGAAGATCTTATTTGCTGATGAACCGACCGCCAACCTCGATAGTATTTCTGGACGGGCTATCATTGACCTTATCACTTCCCTCAACCGTGACTACGGCCAAACGGTCGTGATGGTCACACACGAGCGGGAATACGCGATGGGAGCGAATCGTATTATTCACATGGAAGACGGCCTCATAACAGGTATTGAGGAGCTACGTCCGCATCACACATAATACAGAACGAGGAGGGTGCGCGTACGCACCCTCCCCAATCACTTATTCACCTGTGCACAGTGCCACTCCCCGGCCACGCGTAGTGCTTGATACCCAGCAGATGAAAGTAGTACGTTCCAGCGTGGATCATCATTTCTCGGCTCGCGCCCAAATACGCACCAAAAAATGTCTCGCCAGGGTTCGTTTCCGTACAGTCTACTTGTGAGTTCCCGCGGTTTAATGTTCGACAAGTGCCTTGTCACAATAGCACGCACCTGTGCGCGCTCCAGTCGCAGGTACCGCTCACGCTCTTCAGTACTACACCCATTTTTGACGTTGGTATATGCCTTCATCGGAGAACTCCCTCTCTTCCTAAGCTCTTAGGGTAACAGAGAAATGTTGGTATGGCTAATCATGGACGAGAAAACGGGCGGCACCGTATGTGCCGCCCGTTTTCTCATCTCTGTTCCTCATTCTACTACTATCACACATGACAGTAGTAGCTCATTCTAGCTAGACTTAACCTCAATAACTGGAGGTGCGGTCAGATCTTTTGTTGGATCAGCCATGAGCTCAAGATCTTCACGTCGCTTCTTAAAGGCGTCATTAATCTGTACTCCCTCTTGCTTCAATAATGCTTCGTACTCTTCTCGCTCGAGCGTCTCGACCTCAACAAGCTTACGCGAAATGGCATCGAGAGCAGAGCGGTATTTGGTCAGAATTTCACGCGCCTTCTCTTTCCCTGCTTCAATAATCTTTGCCACCTCATCATCAATAGACTTCGCAATCTGGGGCGAGTAGCCGCGATCTTCAGAGTAGCCACCACCGATAAGACGGCCACCAGTCCCCTCAAGCGCCACCGGCCCTAGCGCACTCATGCCGTACTTGGTCACCATATCGCGAGCCAGGTTCGCTACTACTTGTAAGTCATTAGAAGGACCAGTCGAGAGATCACCAAAGACCATTTCTTCCGTGACGTATCCACCAAGGGTCATTGCGATATCGTCATGGAATTCTTTCTTAGTGTGCATACGGCGATCTTCGTCCGGGAGCTTGAGCGTGTATCCGGCTGCGCGACCTCGACTAATTATGGAGATTTTCTGCACCGGATCGGCATACGGTAATACCGAAGCTACGAGCGCATGCCCCACTTCATGGTACGCGGTAACGAGACGCTCCTGCTTAGAGAGCACATGACTCTTACGCTCGGGACCGAGCATCACCTTTTCGATTGAGCGAATAATATCAAACTGTCCAACCGTCTTTCGCTTCTCACGCGCGGCGAGAATAGCTGCCTCGTTCATGAGTGACGCCAGGTCAGCACCCGAAAAGCCGGGGGTACGCTGCGCCACGATTTCAAGATTAACATCATCCTGAAGCGGCTTTTTACGCGCGTGCACTTTAAGAATTTCTTCACGATCCTTGCGGTCAGGCAAGTCAATCGTCACCCGGCGGTCAAAGCGACCAGGACGAAGAAGGGCCGGATCAAGAACATCAGGACGGTTAGTGGCAGCCATCACAATCACCTTGGCGTTTGGTTCAAAGCCATCCATTTCAACCAGTATCTGGTTAAGGGTCTGTTCCCGCTCATCGTTACCGCCGCCGATACCAGTACCACGCACTCGCCCGACCGCATCGATTTCATCAACAAAGATAATAGCGGGCGCTGACTTCTTTGCCATCTGAAACAGGTCGCGTACTCGTGAAGCACCAACTCCCACAAACATCTCCACAAACTCTGAACCAGAGATCGAGAAAAACGGTACGCCAGCCTCACCAGCGACCGCCCGGGCTAGGAGCGTCTTTCCAGTCCCCGGCGCACCCATCATCATGACGCCCTTTGGTATCTCGGCACCAATGTCGAGAAACTTTTTAGGGTTCTTAAGGAAGTCGACAATTTCTTCAAGCTCCTGCTTCGCCTCCTTCGCACCGGCAACATCTTTAAACGTGACTTTCTGAGCGGTGTCGTTTGGATCAATCATGCGCGCCTTTGATGAACCAAAGTTTAGCGCCTGCATGCCCGCACCTTTTACTGAGCGGGTGAAAAACCAAATGATAATACCGAGGAATAACAGTGGAAAGAGGAAGGGGGCAAATTGCCCAAGCCAGTAGCCAAAGCCTGTTTCGCGCTGCACATCGATGGTAATCTTCGCGAGCTCATCGGTAGTCACACCAAGGTTCGTGAGCGAATCAGTGACCGATGCGTCAACTTCACGCTTTGCTTCGCCGCTCTTGCGCGTTTCATCAGTATAGGCAATTTCCAGCTGCGCGCCCCGCACGATAATTTCCTTCACCTCCCCCGCCTTCACCTGCGCTACCACCTGCGACAACGAAAGCTCTTCGGGCTTTTCCTGTGACTCGGAGACATAGGAAAAGATAAGGGTAACAACAACCAGAAGCGCCACAGTGGAGAGCATGTTATTCCAAAAGTTGCCCGGGCCAAGCGGCATTTTGTTTCCAAATTCGCGCAGCACACCCTTACGGTCGCCACGCTCATCACTCTCCTTGTTCTCTTTAGACGGCGCACCTTCAGTGTCGCGCTGTTCGTCTTTATTATTGCTATCAGACATATAGTGCGCATTATACAGAAAAACCGCCTAAAAGCTAGAAATTTTCTATATTTTGCTATAGTGTAATGGAATTGATATGAGTAACTACGCCACCAATAAAAAGGTCCATTTTGACTACGAACTCCTCGATACCTTTGAGGCCGGATTGGTGCTCCTTGGCACCGAGGTAAAGGCGGTGCGGGCGGGACGGGCCAAGCTCGATGGCGGGCACGTGGTCGTGCGCGGTGGCCAGGCCCTTGTGGTTGGTATCAGCATCCCCGCCTTTCAAATCCCGAACGCTCCGAAAAGCTACGACCCGGAACGGCCGCGCATCCTGCTTTTAAAGCAAAAGGAATTGGCTACCCTCGAGCGCGAAACCGAAACCGTTGGTTTGACAGCTATCCCATTAGCATTGTACAATTCCGGTCGGAACATAAAGCTCAAAATTGCGATTGCGCGAGGCAAGAAGAAGGCCGATAAGCGCGAAAGCCTAAAGGCGCGTGATAGCAAACGCGAAATAGAGCGTACTTTGAAAAGCCAATACTAACGACTACCGAGAGGTGTAAAATTAGCAGGGGGAAGATTATGCAAAAAAGTGCAGCGGCCCTACAAAGGGCCGTACAATTTGCTCACGGCAGGCGGAGACAAGAAAGCGCACCAGCTCCCGTTATCGAAATAATTGACAGGGATGCACTCATCAAGTCCACATCGCCGGCCAAAAACGAAAGCTCGGGCGAAGAAAACTGCCAACCGAGTTCATAAGATTTTTCACCACACCAGTTCTTTATGGGGGAGCAAAGACTGCTCCCCTACACCTTTCGTTAGTGGTTAGAACAAAGCACATCGTTCCCGCAGATATTGTAAATGTTTATACTATCTGCGGGGATGCTAGGCATCGACGGTGAATCGTCGTTTCTGTGTGCAGTGTGAGAGCCGCCCTCTATCTCTCTAAAAAAAGAGGGCACCTGTATGTGCAAAGAAAAGCATACCAAGTCCTTACGCTAACGCGTTTGGATTCGCACCCGCTGTAGCGTAACTTTACGCTCGCCGCTGCGACACTCACCTTCCCCACGTCTCAATGGGAAGTCTGGGTGAAATAAACATGAGGCTCTGACCCGCTCCGTTGTTCCTGGAGTCGGTTAAATTTCTAAGGAGCTCGACAGTTACGTGGTTCTTCTCCCTTAGAGCGTAATTGTTTAAATCAAAAGCGAGAATACACACTGTAGACTCACAGAGGCACCTTCATTCGGACGCGGGTTCAATTCTCGCCATCTCCACATAAACAAAACCTGCCAAGCGGCAGGTTTTGTTGTTACCATCCAAAGTTATGATGAATCGATTGCTAGTTTAGTAGCAACGCCTCCAGTTGATCAAGAGCCTGGTTATATCCCTCTTTCATTCCCATTTCTATGAGCGTATCAAGGGCTGCCCTATCCGAACAGGTAAGCACCATTTTCATAGTAGTAGTGTCACCATTTTGCGTAAAGGTAATTTCCCACTCTGAAACCGGCACATCAGTGTTGATGCTCCAGTCTTCGTGAGCAAAGGCATCAGTAGCGGTAAAGGAGTTCTCGGGATTGATTGTTTTGTACATGTTTACGCAGTAGTGTGCCTCACCCTCAGGCCCCTGCATGATGTAGTGCCAGTGACCACCGGTGCGAAAATTGAAGCTTTTAGTTACAGCCTTGAATGGCAGAGGCGCCCACCATAATTCCAGGAGTTCGGCAGTGGTGAAGTGCCGCCACACTTCAGTTTTTGGAGCCGCAAAACTTCGCTCGGCGGTTAATTGATGACTTTCCGGCAATACGGTGTAATTAGTTTTCATAAATTTATAGATACAAGGGCGTTAGCTAATGATAAGCGAAATAATCTATGTTTATACGGGAACAGTTCAGGGACAGACTCGAACAATACGCGACTCGGAAGTTTGTTAAGGTTTAAGAGGTAGACCCCTTAAGATAGGTCAATGTAAATTGTTCTTTCGGAATAGTCGCCTTAAACACCACCCGATCTGCCCAACCATAGTCCCGGACTTTTTTGCGGTGCCCAACGTAATGAAGCAAAGAACCCTCATCGATCAACACACCATGGCCAATACCGTGCCCAGCATTAAACAACGGCTGGTTATGTAAACTCCACGAAGCGGCAGAGAGCGGACTTCCCCCCTTGTACTGCAGTATGCAAGTGGTGTACTTATCGGTCCAGCTCGCATTACCCGTAATCAAGAGGCCTACCAACCGATTCTCAACGACGAGGGCCTGGGGGCCTTCAATTACTGGAGCCTCGGAGGAACACCAGTGTTCGGTCGGACTAAGAAGATGATGTCGAGGTCCAATGTGCGTCGGTGAAATGAATTCAGCGATGTAGAGGTTCTGAGGAATAACGCGAGCTAAGGCTTCTTCAGGTAAGGCGTTCGATTCCGCATGCTCCCACCCTGACCAGACAGCATAGTCTTTAGTTTCGCCTTCAACCATAATAGTTGCTACGGTAAGGTCTATGGCCCAGCGATTGTCCTCTTCTGGTGCGTGCAAAGGACCAAGGTAGACCCAAGGACCAACCACGCCACCCTCTGTCTTGTAGACATGCATTCGGTGTGTGGTGTTATCACCGTCCGAAACTGAAACATACAGGTACTGATCAAAGTGTATCTCCGCTGCCCATACCTGCCGCAGATTAGGTGGGTCATTTACAACCACAAGCGGTTTTACCTCGGCCGTCCCCAATCCTTCGACATCGGCGGCACTGCGAATGGTATACCCTGAGAGACCCTGATGTCCTAAGGGATCAGGATTTAAGTCTTCTTGTAACAAGAGGTGCCATTCATTATCACGCCGAAAGACATACGGGTCAGCTCCCCTGCAGATATCAGTTACCCTTAAAGGTAAATACGGGTGCCGCACATCATGCGGCTCAATAATACTTAATTCCAAACTCATTGTAGGGGTGAGGGATAGTAACTAATAAAAACTTATTGCAGGTGATAGTAATACGCTCGAATAGCACTTTGTTCACTTTCAGTATATGACGATAGGCACCAACAACACTTACAACCTTTAGGGGCAGGCCAGTCCATTTTTGTTGCGTAATATAGTGTGACCAAGGGGGCCCGCCGATTTATTTCTCAGTGCGTTAGCCATCAGCTGATGCGCTCACCGAGTACCTTCTCCGACTAAACAAAACCACCCGTACAGGTGGTTTTGCTGAAAGTGGTGAGGACTAGCTTTTCCTCAACCTACTCATAACATCCAAGCAGGTCAACCTTTTCTCCCATAGACATTGAAGCACCGTTGCGGATAGCAACCACTCTGTCGCGACCAAGCTTACCTTCGGCACACGAGAGCATGCGATTAGTGACCTGGATTTCGTCCCCATCGATTCCCCTCAACTTAAGGAACGCCCGTTGTTCGACACTTAAATCTTCAAGCTGTAGCGTGAACGCAACATCACTATCGTTTTGTACCGAACCACTAACCGTACCGCTCGCTGTCGTTATTGGTGGGGGCGTGGCTGCTGCGGTATTTTCATTATCAGCGGCATTGTCTGGAACCATGATATTGGTCACTAAATCGGCAGTATCTGTACCATCATTGCGGGTAATGGAATAAGCAACAACTCCAATCACTAGTACCGCACCGATAACCAGAATAATTACCCATTCGTTTGATCCCCTATCAGATGTATTCATAGAGTAAAGTTGAATTAATGCGCTTAGTGCGTGGTCGCAAGCGATCGAGCAATGAACGTTTCGGTCAGAAACCGACTATACGTTTCAAGGTCGAGTGTAATGGGAGGACTTTTTTCGGTCGTAGAATTGCTCATATATTCATCAATGGCGTACTGCATAAGGTCACGAGCTATCTCAGCCTCCCGCTCTTCACCTTCATGTTCAAGAGTTTCAATGGCCCAATAGGCAGCCTCAAACGAGTCCCTAATCCGGTCGCGGTGCATAATAAGACGTTCAGTATCGTAGGTGCCACTTTTGGTGTACGACTTGAATTCTTGCACATCAAGAGCAAAGGCTTTAGCCCTCGTTTGTGCAACACTCGCGTGCGCACTAACGCTCATCACCGTCTTTGTTAGAGGGGCTTGATAACTCTTGGCGATGTCTGTTGCGGAGGCCAGATCCGCGGCTAAGTAACCGACGGATCCAACCGCTACTACTCCGAGAAGTGTTTTTGTAACCATACATGTGGTTGTATTCGTAGTACTTAGCTGCGTTGGTAAACGTGGCCGTAAAAGTAACATCGTTCTACTCAAATACGGCACCCTCTTCCCATTCCTCATCAATTTCTTCTTCGTCTTCATCCTCACTTAAGGGCAACAGTGGTTCATCATCGAGATAGCCGGTGAACTTTTTTGAACCGCCATGTCGACCCAGTCGTTCGATATCTCCGAGTAATTGAGAAACTTGGTATCTGGTTGTCATAGTTTTATGTTAGAAAAGTAGTTAATTAACCAACGCTTATGAGCGCACCGCCCGGAGCAGCCAGAGCAGAATTATCGAACCGATGGTGGCGACGAGTAAACTGTAAAAATTGAGACCAGTCACACCATAGCTTCCAAAGAAGCTAAAGACCGCCCCACCCAGTAACGCACCAACGACTCCAACAAGGATGTTGAGTCCGATGCCCTGCGAGGCATCAGTTCCCATAATCAGGGAGCTAATCCACCCTGCCAAACCTCCGAGAATTATCCAACTAATGATTCCCATAGAAAGAAATTATTACTACTGGTAACCGCTCGGACATCCTAACTAATTAGCAATGTTTGTCAAAAATTATTAACAGATTTTATTACATTCAAATTTAGCGCACTATAAATACATAGTAATCTAAAGATATTTTAATGTTTTGACAAAACTAAAAATTTTAATTCTAATGCTTAATGAGCATTTTTTGTTACTACTTCTTTACAATTAAATTAAACATGATAGGATTGATTGCAGGAGGTGTTCCTTTATCCTCCCAGACCGAAAGGAGGTGATTCCGTGGAAAACGGGTTCTAATAACCTACATTTCGGTTTGTAACTTGAGCTAACGTACGCTGCAACTGCGGAGATGTCCCACTGGCCGTAGGCCATAGAGTGCAGGCAGACAAGTTCGAGTTAGAAAAACGAAATGGACGGGTGCTCGCAAGGGTACCCGTCTTTTTTTATATTATGTTAGCTCCCTTTTAGCTCCGCCAAGCTGTCTCAAATAGCGCTTTTATGGTACTGGCAATCGCCGCGCTGGCGATGGTTACTCCAACAATTTGATTATCGGTACTGGCGAAAGACACAAAATCCCCGTATATGTAAACATCGCAGCTAAATGGGAGGTCTTTTTTTGACACTCTTTTAAATGTTTGTAGCTTGAGCGGTGTAAAATCATCCCCTTTTTCTAAGGAATAGATGACCATCGACTTTGTGCCGTTTTTTTCTCGACGCTCGGTAAACTGCATGAGCTCTTCTTTTGAAAAAATTCTTCGCATATGGTCAACTGACGTTACCGCCCTCATTTCCGGTGTTTTTTGGTCTAAAATAGCGCTACGCATTGATACGAGGCCTTCTTTTCCTTCAAACACTCGGACCGAGGGACGCTCGACCACCTTGCCATACACCTTCAGTAAGTCGGTAACAATGACCTTTAGCTCCAGTTCTTGCTGAGCAACAACCTCACGTCTCTGCTCAACAATCCGAAGGAGATTACTTGGCGACTCGGCAGCAAAGAAGGTTTTTTTTCCACGTTTGAAGGTCGATACGAGACCTCTCTCAATCAGCTGCTTCAGTTGCACATAAGTGGTTGAGCGATTGAGCTTCGTTAGGGTAGCAGCCTGCTCAGCGGTCATTTCCCCAGCTTGAATAAGGGCGATGTAGACTGCGGACTCCTTATCGGTAAGGCCGAGTTCAAGTAATTTTTCAATAAGGGTGCGTGGCATGACGCTACTCTAGCATATGATAAACCATTTCAGAATACCCAATCACGCGCTCATCTGGGCCCAATTAGCGTTGAGGGGGCTTACACATCGTGGTAGTGTGGTGCTACGGATATGAAAGTCACCATCGAACAGGCGCTTAGGAAAGTGCTCGCTGACCTAGGGGCGGCTGACGTTACATTTGTCGTTGAGCGCCCGGGCGACATGAGCCATGGTGACTATGCGGCGAACGCTGCGCTCGTGGCAAGCAAGGCGCTCGGCCGTCCACCCCGGGACATTGCCGAGTCCCTTAAAGTGAAACTTGAAGAGGCGCCTATTCCTGGGGTAGCTACTGTAACCGTGGCTGGACCAGGATTTATAAATATCACTTTGGAACGCGAGCGCTTTTCTGACACACTTTCACTAATCGCATCTGCAGGACCGGAGTGGGGCGCTAATGATTCATGGGCAGGCAAGCGGGTCGTGGTTGAATACACCGACCCCAACCCTTTTAAGGAGTTACATATAGGCCACCTTTTTACAAACGCGGTGGGCGAAAGTATTGCTCGACTATTTATGATGAACGGTGCAAACGTTAAGCGAGTCAACTATCAGGGGGATGTGGGACTCCATGTCGCGCACGCACTATACGGGATGCAACAGCTCGGCATGACTCCCACAAGTAATTTTGGTGCACGAGAACTTGGCCGTGCCTATGCGCTTGGAGCAACCACCTACAAACAAGACGAAGTGGCTGCTGCAGCCATTCGAGAGCTGAACAAGCGTATTTACGATCGTACTGACGCTACTATTAACGACCTGTACGATGCCGGCCGCCGAGTCTCGCTCACCTACTTTGAAACCATCTATACTATGGTAGGAACTCGCTTTGATGAATACTTTTATGAAAGCGAGGCTGGTCCGCGCGGACTCGAGCTAGTGCACAGTCACCCGGATATATTTCCGGAAAGTAATGGTGCGCGTATTTTTAAAGGTGAAGAACACGGCCTTCACACCAGGGTGTTCCAAAACCACGAAGGCCTCCCTACTTATGAAGCTAAGGAGTTAGCGCTCGCCAAAATGAAAGAAGAGCGACTCGGTATCTATGACCACTCTGTCATTTCCACTAGCAATGAAATTACCGAATACTTTAAAGTGCTCAAATGTGCGATGGGCTTTATCTACCCCGAGCTGGCAGCCAAAACGGAGCACCTCGGTCATGGCACCGTTCGTCTGGCTACAGGGAAAATGTCGTCACGAACCGGGGATGTGATTCCTGCCCTCGACTTTATTAACGAGGTAGCAGAGGCTGCTCTCGAAAAAATGATTGCCGTAGGGGCAATTAATCCAGACCGGGACACAGCCACACAGGTAGCAATAGCCGCCATTAAATTTGTAACACTCCACGGAAGTATTTTACAAGACTCGGTATTCGACAAAGAACGCGCCCTTTCCTTTGAAGGCGATTCTGGCCCCTATCTGCAATACACCCATGCCCGGATTCATAGTGTGATGGAAAAGGCTACCGCTGCCGGGATCTCCCCATCTACAAGGAACGCTCCGGAAGCACCCTACGAGGTAGAGCGCCTGCTGGGCTACTTTCCGGAAGTGATTGCCAGCGCCCTTAAGGACCGCGCCCCACACCAGGTCGTGACCTACCTCACCGAACTTGCAGGCAGCTTCAATAGTTTCTATTCCTCTGAGCGCATTGCTGATAAAGACGATGAATATGCGCCCTACAAACTGGCGCTGGCTGATGCGGTGCGAACTACTCTTAAAAATGGTCTCTGGGTCCTTGGAATACCCGCTCCTGAAAAGATGTAAGCGGTGCACGTTCATGTACAATAGTGACATGAAAACTATGAAAATATTGGTAATCGAAGATGCTCCTGAACTGGCCGGCGCCCTCGATGATCTCCTTAAGATGAAGGGGTATATAACATTGGTTGAAAATAGCGGTACTCGAGGTCTTCAGGTAGCGCTCACTGAACATCCCGACCTTATCCTCCTTGATCTTCGTTTACCTGATCTTGATGGTGCGGCGGTACTGCGCGAACTACGCAAGGATGAGTGGGGCAAAACTGCACACGTACTCATGCTTACTGCCTCTGACATGAGCGAGGATGCACCAAAAGACATAGGATTGCCGCGCGAAAAGATTTTACAAAAATGGCACTGGGGTATCGAAAATATCGCTGCTCGCGTTGAAGCAGAACTTATCAACTCCCAGCCGACGGTTAAGGCCGATCCGGCACCATTTCCACCGGTACAATAACGGTAAAAGCACTTCCCACCCCTTCTCCGGAAGTAAACGCTACGCGACCACCGAGCACCTCGGCGGCGCGTTTTGCTATGTAGAGGCCGAGACCAGTACCAGTCGTTACCATCTTTTCAGCGTTACTTGCTCGAAACATTTTGGTAAAGAGGTGCCGTTGTTCAGCGACAGGAATACCAATACCGTTGTCGGAAACAGTGACACTGAGCGTCTCACCCTCAAAACGTACACCCATCTTGATAGTCCCCGCTATAGGTGTGTACTTTATCGCATTGACGAGGAAGTTCGTCACAATCATTCCAAGAAGCGCGGCATCTACCCGGACCTCGTAGTTAAGCTGAGCCCCATCAGGCACTTCAAGTACAAGCTGCTTTTCCGCAGCACTAGACTGTTGTTCGCTCACAATCCCTTCGATAAATAGACGCACATCGATACGGCCTACCTGCGGCGTAAGTTCGCCCAGCTCAAAGCGTGACACCCGAAGAAAATCGTCAACGAGCGAGCTTAAGCGATTGATGCTCTGCATTAATCGCTCTGCTTTGTGGCGCTGCTCCTCGGGAAGTGGGTAGCCGGTATCAAACATTAAAAGCTCTGTATTCCAGCGCATGCCGGCAATCGGTGTCCGGAGCTGATGCGACGCGAGGGATACAAATTCAGTTTTTGCTGCATCAATCTCTTTCTGCTTAGTTATGTCAACGAGTGTCATGAGACCCAAGGTACGCTGGCGCACGTCGATAAAATGAAACAGCGATAGTAGTACCCAGGCGCTGGTGCCGTCTTCGTGTGGCACTTCAAACTCCTCAGCCGACAGAGCAACTCCGCGCTGAAAACGTTCGCGAATGACATCTAAATGCTCAGGGTGAGCACTTCGAATTAAAGAAAATACGTCTCGATGGTTAAGTGACTCTTCAGTAACTTTAAATAATCGTACCGCAGCGATGTTACATGACTCGATTGTGCCAGTTTCATCAATCAGTACATACGGTACCGGACTACGATGGTACATTTCAGTAAATAGGTCTCGCGAAGAACGTATAGTTGACTCGGCCATAGCAGCCGCAGCGAGCACTCGCCTCGGCTCGCTCGTCCGACGTTCATACACGAGTATGCTCGAAAGGACGGTAATGACAGAACCCAATACAAAGCACCAGTAAGCGGTGCCGCCCTCAGAGAATGGAAAAAATACTGAGAAGATTACCGTCGTTAAGAAACCAAGCACTGCCAGCAACAACGACCGATCGAAAGAACGATCAATCTCGTACTGCAGTTGTGTTTCAGGAATTTCCATGCGAGACACAACTAGCCAAACCTCTGGGCTTCGGTATACATCTCTCCCATTTCATCAGTGCGGATGACAGCCACTTTTACCTGGCTATCAAGCGCACTAATCACGCCGTCCCGGCTATGCGCTTCCTCGTTCTTGTCAGCATCGACTCTCACTCCGAGGTGGCCGAGCTGCTGCGCAATCTCTGTACGCAACAGCGAACTACGCTCACCGGCGGTAGCCGTGAAGATAAGAGATTCAAAGCCCTCAAGGGCAATTGTAGAAGCAGCGATGGCGCGAGCTATTTGATAGATATACATCCGTACCGCATCCCTGGCGGCCACCTCACCCCTCGCAGACGCCTCGAGAATGAGACGCAGATCCGCCGTTCCTCCAAGAGCATTCAGTCCTCCATGATTGTTCACATACGCCTGAGCGTCAAGTGGCCGCCAATTCCGAGCGTGCATGAGGGACAGAAGCGCACTCGCGTCCAAATCCCCGGCTCGACTAGCCATAATGAGCCCTGAGCCTGGTGCATAACCCATCGTTGTCTCGACACTTTTCCCGTCTTTAACGGCAGTCACACTCACCCCGCTTCCGATATGACATACTACTGCTTTTTTCGGTTCATAACCCACAACCGCATGATGGCGCCGCACTACCGATGAAACCGAGAGACCATGATATCCAAATCGGTAAATATCATCGGCCGCAGCGTCAGCCCTGGGGATACTGTACAGGCGGGCCTCTGGAGGCAATGTTGAATGGAAAGCACTGTCTGAAACCGCTACCAAAACCGCCCCTGGCAAGACCGCCTGAATAACCGTAAGTTCGCGCAAAGTGTGAGGCACATGTAATGGCGCAAGGGCTTGGCCATTCTTCAGATGACGAATGTATTCACTATCAATAAGACAATGCTTCTGAAAAATACTTCCCGGAATCACTATCCTCAACGCAACTTTCGTTACAACTTCAGGCGAAGTGATAGCTTCTTTTAAGACCGCCGAAGCTAAAAAATGCTCTAGCGCGATACTAAACGTATCCGCACTTACACCTTCACACTGCTGTCGAATTCCACTGATTTCGGTACACTGCTCGACACCAAAGTCTGTGCGCTCAAAACGCATAGAGAAGACGACCTTCCCCTCACGATAGAGGGCGTACTTCTTTGATGAACTGCCCGGATTAACTACGAGCGTGACTGCCATGACCAATTGGTAATTTCTTCCGGGTCGTCACCATGCTCCATAATGTAGGCGCGATGGGTGGCGAGTTTTTCGCGATAGAGTGCCTCGAGCTGATCATGTTCACTCGCTCCGAGCACCCCCACCTCACGAGCGCGAGCAAAGGCAGATAGTGCAAGATGGAATCGGTCCACGCGATTGCGGACCATCATGTCAAATGGCGTGGTGGTTGAACCCGTTTCTTCGTAACCATGGATATGGAAACGGCCAGAACCACCACCGTAATCAAACAGCACCTGCTTCATGGTTTGTGGGTAGCCGTGGAAATTCACAATCACTGGCCGGTCAGCAGTGAAGTAGTGCTCAAAGTCATGGCGCAATACTCGACAAGCCGCATTGCCAATACCCAGTGCCGATAGTGAAGTTATGTTTACAAACCGCACTTTAATCTGCGGAGCATCGCGGCGTACATGACTAATCGCCGCTAGTATCTCTTGGGTCGGATAATCACCAGCAGCGGCAAACACAACATGTGGATCTTCATCACTCGCAAAGTCCCAAATCGATACCCCATCAAGTACATCACGCTCGGCTTCGGCGAGAGTGCGCCAAATAGGTAGCGGACGCTTTTCACACACCATCACGTTAATCTCACGCGTCGAAGCCAGCATCCGATTAAAGGTCACGAGCGCCGTGTTAGCATCGGCCGGGAAATACACATTAGTGAAACAACCCTGGCGCTGCAATACACCATCGATAAAGCCTGGATTCTGGTGTGAAAAGCCGTTGTGTTCCTGCCGCCAACCGGTGGAAGTAAGGATGTAGTTGAGGGATGGGATCGTGCCCCGCCACGATACGTCACGGGCAATTTTAAGAAACTTGGCGTACTGGTCAGCCATGCTGGCTACAATTTGCACAAAGGCTTCGTATGATACAAACACACCATGTCGACCAGTCAGCACATACCCCTGCATAAGTCCCTGCAGACTGTGTTCAGAGAGCATCTCGAGCACTCTCCCGTCCCAGGCTAAATCTCGGTCCCATTCTTTGTGTGGCCAGACGAACGCTCGCTTCGTACATTCAAAGACGGCCTGGAGTTTGTTTGAATAGGTTTCGTCCGGCGAAAAGAGGCGCAGGTTACGCTCATCGTCATTAAGACGCAAAGTATCGCGGAGGTAGGCACCAATTTTTTCCATCCCGCTCTCCATGCCACACACTGGCTCGTCGAGCTTACAGGTACCATTCGCTGCATAATCGGCGAGGTTTGGGAGCTTGAGTGGACGATAATACGGTGACCCGCCACGCGCGTGACCGCTATCACCCATCCGCCGACTAGCAGGTGGGATTAACGATTCAATATCGTCATCAAAGCGCTCACCATCGAAGAGTTCCTCAAATTTATACGAGCGCAGCCACTCTTCGAGTAAACGAAACTCTTCAGGATCCTTTACCGAATTTTCTGCTATTACCTGGTGCGAGTAGTGATTGTCCTCAATACGCTTGCCATGTATCTGGGGAATACTATGCCAACCCTTGGGACTACGGAGAATGATCATTGGCCAGCGCGGGTTTTCGCGCAAAGTACCCTCGCGGGCACAGTGTTGGGTAAACCTAATTGATTCTACCGCACCATCAAGGACGCCCATCATCCTCCCATGAACATCGTCTTCGGTATAGGCGTCAACAATATGTGGCTCATACCCATAGCCCGTAAAAAGCGCAGTGAGCTCTTCGTCGCTCATACGACCCATAAATGTTGGCCCAGAAATTTTATACCCATTCAAATGAAGAATAGGCAAGACGGCACCGTTCTTGGCTGGATCGATAAGCTTCGTAAGGTGCCAGGCAGTCGCGGTTGGTCCCGTCTCGGCCTCACCGTCGCCAATCAGCGCAGCGGTGATGAGATGTGGATTATCTAAAATCGCACCGTAGGCCGTAGCAAGTGCATAGCCGAGCTCCCCACCTTCGAGAATGACGCCGGGAGCTTCGGGGTTACTATGACTCGGAAAACCGTAGGGCCAACTAAACTGGCTCGCCATGCGCGCTATGCCCGCAGCTGAACGCGGAATCGATTCGTAATATTTTGAAAGTGTACCCTCAAGGAAAAGATTGGATTGGATTGCGGGAAAGCCGTGGCCCGGACCAAGCACAAAGAGCATTTCAAGGTCATGCGCTATGATAGCTCGATTAAGATGAGCGTAGGTAAAATTTATGCCAGGACACGTGCCCCAGTGCCCTAAGAGGCGAGGCTTTATGTGTTCGGGCTTCAGTGGCTGCTCCAGTAAAAAATTAGCTCGTAAATATATTTGTGCCGCTGAAAGGTAATCGGCTGCGCGAATGAACTTATCAAGAACGTTACTCATATGTATTCACTTTGCATTGTAGCAAGAAAGTGTAGACCCTGGAGCAGGAGACTGTTCAAAAGATTACCGAACAATCGTAGTAGAGTCGCTTGGAGTTTCGGTCGAAGCTGATTCGTCTATAGAGACATCTTCCTCTTCGCTCGCTCCTGCTTCTTCAACCGCATCAGTAGAGGTTGCAACGCCACTCTCTGTCGAGCTTGCCGTAGTCGATGCCACATCAGCCGGTGAAGGCGCGCTCGGTGCTGAATCAACACCTCGACCACTAAGTCCACCATTTGGGACCTCCACGGGAGTGTTCTGGACGGGAACTACCTGACCAGCAACTCCAGATCCTTCACCAACAAGATTTGCCTGAATCTGGCCCTGCTCTTGCAGCTTAGCAGCCACGTCAATCGTCCCCTTGTCGGAAAAACCGAGCGCGGCGGACACGCCTATTGCCCCCAGAAATACCGCGACCATAATAAAGGTAGAGACGCGTGGACGAGCCGGGTGGCGCGGTGTCACTACCGGTGCGTGTGGAGTACTTTCTTCTGCAGCCGGCTCTGGTGCTCGTCGGGTGGGCGCTTTACGACGCGCGCGTGGTGGCGCAGTCAAAGCCACCTCTTCCACTCGTTCTGTAGCGGTTCTTGCCTCCCCCTCTGAAACAGATTCCTCCTCTACAATTTTTTTCCGGGGAGCACGACGAACTCGCTTCACGGGAGTCGCAATAGTTTCTTCATCAGAAAGAGGCTCTCGGCGAGGCATACGTCATCGCATTGTACCACCTCAACCTGCCGCACCAGGGTACGGCCCGTGTAAAATCGCCAGCACCAATGACAGCCGTACGTATCTACGCCCTACCCCATCTGCACCATCTCACCATTGCGAAAAAACACTGTTATGGTACATTTTTAATACCAATAGCACTTATTGGAAGCGCTAGCTCTCTCTTTTATTACGAGCACACGTTTAGTCATTAAGACCCACTTTTCTGTCCAAACCATTCACCTACACGCCGAAAGATAAAACTCGCATCAACGCCGCAATCCGCGCCAAGGAATTACGCGTAGTTGGCCCTGAAGGTGAAAACCTCGGCGTACTCCAGCTAGCTGACGCCATTAAAGCCGCCGAGGAGTTTTCCCTCGATCTTATCGAAATTTCTCCCAATGCTGTTCCTCCGGTCGCTAAAATCATGGACTACGGTAAGTTCCGTTACCAGACTGGCCGTAAAGCACGCGAGGTTAAGGCGAAATCACACGTAACTGAAACTAAGAGTGTGCAGGTGAAGATTGGTACCGGCGACCATGACCAGCAGCTTAAAGCTAAGCGGGCAGCCGAATGGCTCGAAGAAGGTCACCGCGTGAAGGTCGATCTCTTTCTCTGGGGTCGCTACAAGTATATGGAGGAGGGCTTCCTCAAGGAGCGTCTTGAACGGTTCCTTAAAATTATCCCGGCTGAGTACAAACTCGCGGACCCAATCAAGAAGGGTCCGAAGGGCTACACAACCACCATCGAACGCGTTCCTGGATCTAAAGCGGCCAGCAAACCGGTGGTAAAGGCGGCGGTAGTAGAGAAGGTCGCTCCGGTCTCGGACGGTAAGGTTAAGTCAAAGAAAAAGAGCCTTGAAGACATTCTTGAGGGTGGGATGAGATAAGGATGAACAAGAGCAGCGGAGCTGCGACTACTTTTCTTTACGCAGCCGCCTCGATACTTTCCAGCGTCACGTGAGGAAAGTTACGGTGGCGATCCGGGAACGCTTACAAACGTGAAGTTTCTGCTGACCGGAGGGGCGGTGTCATCACACCGTCCCTTTGCAGTTTAGACCATTAAATAAAGGCTGCATAAGTTCAGAAACATTTGAGACTCCTTAGCAATAAGGAAACCATGAGAATTCGGAGTCAGTTGCAAGGAACGA
>JAIEOU010000015.1 GCA_019750255.1 Patescibacteria group bacterium | reverse complement strand
CTAGGCAGCTCGCCGCCGCCACTTTCCACGCTGGTAAGCTTGAAAGTAGCGAGGCGCCTGCACAAGGAAAACATAGTCGTCTCTGCGAGGCTCGTTGTTTCTCCTCGACAAATTCCTTTTTTTCTGTATAGTACTATAACAATGGCTATCAAGAAGAAGGCCGAAAAAAAGAATACTTCAAAAAAGAAAGCGGCTCCAAAAGCTGCTCCTATCAAAAAAAAGGTGGCCACCAAGGTTACCAAAACAACCACTAAAGCCGCGAAGCGTCCAGTTTCTATAAAGAAAAATGCTGTTGCTAAAGTAGCTCCAAAGAAGGTATCTAAGAAGCCTGAGAAGGTTGATAAAAAGGCTACCTCTACAAGCGTAACTAAAAAGGTAGTATCTCCAAGTGTAGAAAAGCCAACAAAAGCCGCACCTCTTACGCGGGCTGAACGCGTTCTCGCTGCTAAGGCGGCTGAAGTCATGACGCTTGGACGTACGCGAGGGTATGTAACCTACGACGAGCTTTTGCGCTCGTTTCCAGAAATTGAGAAAGATATTGCCTTTCTTGATGAGCTCTATGGCCGACTCGCTGTAGCTGGTATTGATGTACTGCAAAGTGGCGGCATGCTTGGTGATGATCAAAGCGACGATATTCTGGCGCAAAAGAACGCATTCAAGCGCAGTGATAGTAGCTATGACTCTATCCAAATGTATCTTCGCGAAATTGGCCAGTACCCACTCCTTAATGCGCACGAAGAACGGGTACTTGCGAAGCGTATCGTTGATGGAGATGATGAGGCACGTAACTTACTGGCTCGCGCCAACCTTCGTCTGGTCGTATCGATTGCAAAGAAATATGTTGGTCGATCTCCCGACCTTACTCTCCTTGACCTTATTCAAGAGGGAAACCTCGGCCTGTTTAAGGCCGTCGATAAGTTTGACTTTACGAAAGGCTTTAAGTTCTCGACCTATGCAACCTGGTGGATCAGACAAGCCATCACCCGTGCTCTCGCCGACCAGTCTCGCACCATTCGTATCCCAGTGCACATGGTAGAAACGATGGCCAAGTACAAGCAGGTGAGCCGCCGCCTGGCGCAAGACCTCGGCCGCGATCCTATGCCTGAAGAAATTGCCACTGAAATGGGTGTTGAGGTCGATAAGGTGTACCAGATTGAAAAGATTAGTCAGGACACAATTTCTCTTGAGCTCCCGGTGGGTAACGATGACGATGATCGTTCACGCCTGTCTGACTTTATTTCTGATGATAAGATTGTTTCTCCTGATCAGGAGGTCGCGCATAGTATCCTCACAGATCAAATTACAGAGATTCTCGATACATTGTCTGAAAAGGAGCGTAAGATTCTTGAAATGCGCCACGGTCTCCTTGATGGTACATACCATACACTTGAAGAGGTGGGTAAGGAGTTTGGGGTTACTCGTGAACGTATCCGACAAATTGAGGCTAAAGCGCTCGAGAAGATACGGCAACATGAGAAGGCAAGACGGCTCAAGAGTTACTAACGAATCGTAAATGATTAACAAAACCCCGCTAAGAACGGGGTTTTGTTTTGATATCTGCGGTATGCTTGCAGCTCGCCGCCGTTACTTTTTTCGCCGTGATGCTCAAAAGTAACGAGGCGCCTGACTAAGTAAAACATAGTCGGCCTACGGCCTCCTTGTTTCTACTCAACATGAAACTTCTCCTTCAGGGTGACGAAGAGCTTTGGAGTAATGAAGCGGCGTTCGTAGAGCTCCTCGAGTACGTGTTCTTCAACCTTAGCAACGCCCCGCATAGCAAAGGTTTCGCCAAGCTTTTCGGTAAGAGTAGGATGCTCTCGCTCAATGGCTTCCATTTTCTTTTGTGAGCCCTCACGGAATTGAGTATAGATACCGATAACGTGGTTCATTGAGTCGGTAGAGAAGATGGATGCTGCGTCTTCAGGGTTCACCTTACCCATTTCCTTTAGTACTTTGCGTGAAATGATTGACTGGGCGCGGTAGTAGGAGTACTGCTCGGCAGCGACCTCTTCAGCGCTACGGGTCTTGAAAAGACTAGCTGCGCGTGCAATGGCTCGCTCAAAGACATCCCGACCATCAACCGATACGGCGGTGGCGTCTAGGATACCGTGCTCTATATCATCTTGTTGTACAGTCAGTTTGCCCATGATGCGTTTGAAGGTTGCCTCACTGACTTCGCCGAACTGGTAGAGTTCTTTCAGTGCTTTTGTTTCTATACCAATGGCGTACACTCGCAGCACACGGCTTGTGTAGTCAGTGTTCGATTGGGCGGCAGCTTCTTTAAGCGTAGCACAGGCTTTCTTATATTCTTCGGCATGATCTGAGAGTAGCTTCTTGAAGGTGGCTTCAGTGATGTAGCCGCGTTCGTGGAAGGCGTGGAGGCGCTCCGATACTTCACGATGCGTAAGGGCGCATGCTTCCTGGTAAGCGACACGCTCTTCATCGGTCATAGTGTTCAACTTCAAATAGCCCATAAGTGCCTGGATGGTCGTCGCTTTAACAAAGATGGTGAAGAAAATACAGCCAATAGTAAGGGCGAGAATAAACTCACGTGGGCTGGTCTCGAGTGTCCAGCCGGCGATCGCTAGGTCTTCAGGAATCATGAGTACTAATGTCACGGCAAGTGCTCCACGTAGTGATCCCCAGGAAAGGAGGTGTTGCCAGTTGAGAGGAATGTGTTGTTTTGCGTTCGCAAATAAGTTGTAGAAACTGACGACTGGGTAAATAGAGAGGGCACGACCGAGAGCAACTACAACAATCGACAGAAGTATAGGTATAAGAACTTCTCCGCTAGCGAACGGAATATCGACAAACAATATACCGACCAAGATAAAGACTACGGAGTTAACAATGAATGCGAGTTGCCCCCAGAGCTTATCGACAAATTCTTCGGCTTTAGGATGAATCTTGGGTCGACCATAATTACCCATAATGATGGAAGCAATCGTCGTCGCAATAATCGCGGATACATACATTTTCTGTTCACCGATGTAAAGGTAGTGAGTGAGGAGGTCGGCACCGAGGAACGTACAGTAGGCAAGAACAAACGTGAGCGCTATCGATGCTTGCTCGTTGGCTCGAGTCCACTGAATAGCCTTAGCGAAGACCACACCACACAGAACACCAAAAATAATACCGTTTACAATCATTAGGCTAAACGTAATGAAGCCGGCTGTTACCGTATCGACGCCGTTAAATCCGACGAGAACAATCTCAAGCATGACGAGAAACAGCGCAACGCCGGTAGCGTCATTGAAGAGACTTTCGCCTTCGAAGACAAGTGCGAGTCGACGAGGGGCACCAAATTCTTTAAAGAGAGCTAGTACTGCTACTGGGTCGGTTGCCGAAATGAGAGCACCAAAGAGCAGGGCAATCATGAGTGGTAGCTCAATTCCAACGAACGAAAGGGCCCATTGGAGACCAAACCCTACCGCGAGCGTTGATATCAGCAAGCTTACGATAGCGAGGAGGGTGATAGGGAGACTGTTTTCGGCCAGCTTACGGACACTTATGTTGTATGCTGATTCAAATATTAGTATCGGCAAAAAGATATAGAACAGTACCTCCGGAGTAAGGTGAAACGACTCGAGAAATCCAAATCCCTGGACGGTTGAAAGGAGCCCAATCCCGACACCAAGAGCAACGAGGAGTACGGTGTGTGGAATACGTAAGCTTCGTGCCCAAAAGACCGCAAAGCTTGAGAGTGCCAAAGTTCCGACTGCAACCATCAGGGTGGAGAGTTCAATCATATATAAAATGAGAAATAAAACTGCCGGCGCCAACATCTTAGTTTGGCAACTACAGAAGCCCGCACTATACTCCTCTCATTTCTCCAAAGCAAGATAAAAGGAGTGCGCAAACGGGAGTTGTTTATAAAGAAACATAATGCATCTTTTGTCAAAAACAGCACTGGGCCAGTATACTAAACAGCATTATGACTCTCATACACGACAGTGCTTTTTTGGCGGCCTATAACAAGTTAAACAAGCGTCAGCGCCAGGCTGTTGACGCTGTTGAGGGGCCGGTCATGGTGATTGCGGGTCCGGGAACCGGAAAGACGCAGATTCTGACCCTTCGTATCGCTAATATTCTAAGACAAACGGATGCCGCGCCCTCAAGCATTCTAGCCCTTACCTTTACCGAGACGGGGGCTAAGGCGATGCGGGATCGGTTACGTACTTATATTGGGACGGCTGCTTACCAGGTGCCTATCTACACCTTTCACGGTTTTGCTGCCAAGCTTATCAGTGATTACCCTGATGCCTATGTACGGGTGATTGGGGGGCGACCAATTAACGACTTGGAAAAAATTACGCTCATCGAGACGGTTCTTGAAAGTGGCGAAGTAAAGAGCCTTCGGCCGTTGGGTAACCCTACGTACTACGTTACGCACATTCTACGCATCATTGGTCAGCTCAAGCAAGAATATGTACGTCCAGATGGTCTACTGACCATTATTGAGCGACAAGAAGCTGAACTACTAGAGATGGAGAAGGTGCATCAAAAAGGTGCTCATAAAGGCAAGGTGCGAGGTGAATACACAAAAAAAGAGCAGGTGATTACTAAAAACCGTGAGCTCCTCTTTGTGTATCGTCGGTACGAGGCCCTGTTGTCAGAGCAACGACTCTTTGACTTCGAGGACATGATTATTGAGACGGTAGAGGCGCTTCTAACAAATGAGTCGATGCTGAGGGATTTGCAGGAAACGTATCAATACTTGTTAGCTGACGAGCATCAGGATGTTAACGGGGCGCAAAATAAAATTCTCGAGTTGCTGGCATCATTCCATGAGCAGCCTAATATTTTTGCCGTAGGGGATGAGAAGCAGGCCATTTACCGGTTTCAGGGTGCTACACTCGAGAATTTCTTACACTTTACTGAGCGCTTCCCCGGCACGCAGGTAATTACACTTACCGAAAACTATCGCTCTGGGCAAACTATTCTCGACGCTGCACATAGCCTCGTTAGGGTAGAGGAGGGGCCACTCGTCGACCTGCGCGTTCCTCTCACTGCCGGTGCTGTCAGTGACTCGGAGGTGACCCGGCGAGATTTTTCCCATCAAGCCGTTGAGGACTCTTGGCTGGTAGAAGCTATAGTAGCGGATAGTGCTCGTGGTGTTCCCCTAGCAGAAATTGCAGTGATTGTGCGTACGAATCGCGAAGTTGAGGCATTGTCCGCGTTGTTACGTAAAAGCGGTCTTACGGTCGCTGCGTCAGCTGATGGCGATATATTACGCCACCCCATTACCCAGGCCATTTCTCAGTTGATGCAGGCGGTGATAACAGATAAGAGTGAAGCTGCGCTGTTTGTGGTGCTTCATGGCGCGTACTGGGGAATTACCACCAATGATTTGCTAAAAGTGCTGTCTGCGCAATCGTACAGTCGCAGCCTCTGGCAGATTATGTCGGATGAGTTGTCATTACAAGAACTAGGAGTCTCTAATAGTGCGGCTTTTTCACGGGTGGTATGGGTTCTTGAAGAGGCGCGCAAGCGGGAGGTGCCTGAAGCGCCACACCGTGTACTCGAGTTTATTCTTAAGGAGAGTGGATTTCTTGAACATGTTCTGCGCTATGATCCCTTTGAGGGGACGCGCGTGGTCCGCCGGCTATATGATGAGGTGGAAGCAATGGTGTCGCGTGATGGAGTGGGGAGTTTGCGCGAAGTTCATGCAGCCCTCACTGCACGAGTGGCTTACAACCTTCCTCTGACTGCGCCATATATCGTAACCGACACGAGTGCGGTACAGGTTATGACGGCGCACAAATCAAAGGGGTTAGAATTTGCGCATGTGTACGTGCCTCATCTTACCAGTGGTGGTTGGAGCGGTGCGACCAAGAAAAAGTATTTTGATATTCCGCTTGCGGCCCACGCTACGGGGATAGAGCATGAGTTTTTTGAAGACGAACGTCGACTACTCTACGTGGCGATGACCCGGGCTAAAACGCACTTGTCCTTATCGTGGGCAGGAATGAGTAGTGAGGGCAGGGAGCAAGAGATGGCCGAGCTTGTGACGGCACTCGACGAGAATACAGTCGGGCTAAAAGACACCCATGACGCTGAGGCTAGGTTTAATCCGCTCACCCAACTAGTGCAGGTCCTTAGGCGCCCCGCAGTTGACCGCCAGCTCTTGTCCAAGCTACTCAGCGAGCGTGGGTTTTCTGCTACATCGCTTAATAATTATATACGGAGCCCGTGGGATTACTTTTATCGTAATGTACTCAGAATACCTGAGACGCAGGCGTTGCCAATGCAGTTTGGCACCGCTATGCACAGTGTGCTCGAGTATATGACGCGACACCATACGAGTACTGGCGTCTTCCCAAGCGATTCTGTGTTAAAAAAGAAGCTCGAGAACGCGCTTGATCGGTTGCCGGTTAATACTGCCGAATATGTACGGTTGCTCGAGAAGGGGCTGGAATCACTAATGGCCTACACCCAACACCTGGCAACTGAATTACCGAAGGTGACCCGTGAAGAATTAAAGCTGCGGGTTCATTTAGCCACCGGTATTCCTGAATTCCCAGAGCTCGTGCTGACCGGAAACATTGACCGTGTTGATATGGGTGAAGACGGTCGTGCCTACCGCGTGGTTGATTACAAAACGGGGAAACCAAAATCAAGGAACGTGATTGAGGGTAACACCAAAGATGCCGATGGTGCCTACAAGCGCCAGCTAACATTTTATGCACTACTCCTGTCGCTCTATGATGATGAGCGGTATCAGTGTCGCGAGGGAGTGCTTTCGTTTGTAGAGCCCGATAGTAAGGGGGTGATCAAAGAAGAGGCCTTTACCATAACCGAGGAGGAAATTGAGGAGCTTAAAAAAACAATTATTGATGCCACTAAAGAAATTATTACAGGAGATTTTTTGCAGAGTCCAATAGATGGTGGTGAGAGTGAGTATGCAGATCTCGCAACGATTTGGCAGACGCCCCAAGAAGATTGAGTTTTAAAAACCGCTGGCACGATAGGGTACCAGCGGTTTTTATATGTTTGCTTGCTTGAATTCTTTATCTACTGCGCAGGTGCCACTGCTGGCTTACCATCAAGCTGGCCGATGAGACTATCGATAATCAGTCGTACGGCATCGTATGGCTGGGCTCCCTCAATAACCGCTTGTTGATTACCAACGAGCACAACCGAGTGGGGGGTTCCGGTAACGCCAGCATCGAACCCTTCTTTAACGCTAGCGTCAACACGAGCTTTCATCTTGCCACTACTGAGGCAGGCAGTAAAGGCGGTTGCATCGGCACCGGCAGCGGTGGCAAATTCACTGAGGCGTGTCATGTTGGTTGGTTCGTTCGTCTCGCGTTCACTAAAGACTAAGTCAGAAAAATTCCAAAATGCCTCGTTACCGGCAAGTTCTCCCACACAGAGCGCTGCTTCTGATATTTTTGGGGCATTTGGATGAAGACCAGCAATCGGTAATTGTCGATACACCCAGGCAACTCGGCCTGCCACCCCGTATTCATCCATAATGCGGTTCATGGTTTCGTGGAAGTCTTTACAGAATGGACAATCGTAGTCAGAATACTCTACTACCATGATGGCCGCGTTGGGATTGCCTCGAATGAAGTCGGTTTCGTCCACTGCGCGGATTGCACTCTGGGTCCCGACTTGTGTGGGCACATTGGTATTTCCGCTTAGCTGAGGTGCTGCGCTACCGCCGCCAATCCCGCTGAAATATATCGCTCCGGCAATCAAACCGAAACCGATAATAATCGCGGCCGGGATAAGCGGGGAAGATGTTTGTTGGGTGGGTTCCATACGAAAAGATAACTACGCAATGTAACTTAATAGGTTGGCGGGTGCCAATAACAAAAGTATAGCACAGGCCATTGTAATGCTTTTGGAGGTGGTATACTTTTCCTGTATGGAAATATGGCAAGCACTGGTGCTCGGAATTGTGCAAGGTATTACAGAATTTCTCCCAGTTTCATCGAGTGGACACTTAGTGTTGGTTCGGGATGTGCTTGCGGTCAATCAGACAAACATGCTGGCGTTCGACGTGTTTATTCACCTTGGAACCCTAGCGGCGGTGGTGCTTTACTTTTGGCGTGATTTGCTCGTGTTGGCTCAAACGTTGTTTCGCAAACTGGGGCGTTTACCGGTAAATGAAAAAGACTTTACTCTGCTTAGCGCTCTTGCTATTGGTACTGTGCCCGCTGCAATCGGTGGATTCTTCTTCGAGTCGTTCATAGAAGAGGTGCTCATGTCGCCAGTGTCTGTGGCTGTTGGTCTCTGTATTATCGCTAGTCTCTTTATGTATGCCGAATGGCGACAATTTGTAAGTCCGCAGCCTCGACCGCTTACTCTACGAACCGGACTGCTTATCGGACTCTTTCAGCTGTGCGCACTTATTCCAGGCGTGTCACGGTCGGGGACGACGATTGCTGGCGGTATGTTGCTCGGGCTATCGAGATATGACGCCTCGCGGTTTTCATTTCTCCTCGCCATCCCGATCACGGCAGGAGCGGGAGCTAAGATGGCAATCGAACTCATTTCCAGCAAAGGAGAAGTGTCCTGGGCTGTGATGGTAGTAGGAGCAGTCACCGCCTTTGTACTGGCGCTCATTGTCATACACTTCTTCCTTTCGTTCATTCGCCGGTATACCTTATGGCCATTTGTTTGGTATAGCTTGGCGATTGCTCTTCTTGTCCTCTATCGCCAATTCCTGGTCTAAACATCTGAAATTCCCGCGCCTACTTTGTTGCTTCCTTCGCGGATGTGCTCATCGTACAGCAGTACGCCTCGCACCCCCGCTTAGTCGCGCCTCGTAGGTGCGGTTTTTCAAATGTTTAGAAGGGAGCAGTGTTGGTGTCTTCAAACTACTTAAAACAACAAGGAGTGGGTCATTGCGCTTTCTTCTTTAATACCCCAGGTGGAGGTGTCGAGGGGGATATCTCGTTTGCGGCTCCCGTCTTTAAATTTAACGTGACCATTGGCCATCGCGTAATCAAAGACCTTTTTCGTCACCTTAACGTCCTGCTCGCAGTATTTTTTGATTTCAGCAATTTTGCCTTCACGCCACCAGCGTACCGCCTGCAGCCCGTCAGCAGATTTTTTGGCACCAACCGTAGCTTTGGCTACGCTATCGAGCCGGAGTCGACGGCCAAGGGATTTTTTAATCTCCTCAAGCAGGTCAATTGATTTGATGGTCGTCAGATCTCCGGGGTAATACTTGTTTAGGATGGGAATATCAAAGTGGTTACTGTTGTAACCTACGAGCGCATCGGCGTGCTCAAAGATTGGCCAAAGTACCGACAGCTCATCAATAGTTACGGTTGTATATATGTCCGTATAGCTGTCGTAGGCGGTTACTACGGAGATATCAAGTGCCGTTGGGTCACTGGAGCCAACTTCTTGGAAAATATTCTGCGTTTCTAGATCAAAAATAATATATCTCACAGGCAATACAGTTATGAACGATAGTGGAGCACCGAGGTTAGCGAGTATTAATCACCCCTTCTATAATACCGAGTGCGCCGGGTGTTTCTTCGCCACTGCGCAAATCTTTGATAGTAAAGCTCTGGCTTGTCAGTTCGTTTTCGCCGACCACGATGACAAAACGGACGTTGCGTTCGCTCGCATCGCCGATCTTCTTTCCGATTTTCTTGGTGCTGATATCGGTGGCTATGCGAGCGGTCGTGGCGCGGCGGAGCTCACTTGCGAGCTTCTGTGCCGGAAGATTGCACTCAGCATCAAAGGGAATGACCATTACCTCCGGGCCGGTACTAGAAAGGCCTTCGGGAAGGAGATTGTGAGTCTCGAGGAAGTCGCGCATAGTGACATCGCCCATGCCAAAACCAATACCCATCACCGGCTCATCACTAAACATCGCCGTGAGATTATCGTAACGACCACCGCCAAGCATCGAGCGTTTGTTTTCACCCGATACGTCAAAGATTTCAAAGATAGTGCCAGTGTAGTAGTTGAAGCCTCGAGCAATGGAGCGGTCAATTATTACGTTTTTTATTCCTAGTGTCCGTACCCCTTCAACCACCTCGTTCGTGTCCTCAGGAATACTGCCAGAAACCACAGTATAAATGCGTTCGGTAATTACTTCATTAGCTACAATTTCGTTAAGAGCCACTTTATATTGTTCGGCAGAAATCTTGTGAAAACGATCATTAAGGCGCGTAATGCGATTTTGGGTTTCACTATCCGATACGCCAGCTTCTTCGTAGCATCTTCGCATCTCAAGCCGATTATTTACCCGAATCTCAAACATCTCTGGCTTGGCCCCAAAATCAATAAGAAGCTGGTACGCGAGCGCAATAGTCTCTACGTCAGCGGTATAGTGGTCCGCACCGAAGATGTCGCAGTTGAGCTGATAGTGCTCTCGTAGTCGACCTCGTTGCGGGCGTTCGTAGCGGAAGAGGTTTGGAATCGAGTACCAGCGGATCGGGAATGAAAGCTCGCGGCGCTTGCCCGCCACCATACGCGCTACTGTTGGGGTCATTTCTGGCCGGAGAGTCACCTCACGCTCGCCGCGGTCGATGAATGTATATGTCTGCTCGTTTACCATCTCCTCGTTTTCAGCACCCTTGGCTTTATAGAGTTCGGATGGCTCGAGGATAGAGGCATCATAGCGCTCATAGCCAAAACTCTCAGCAGTTATGCTCCAAGTATCAAAAATGTAGCGTTGTACCGCCATGTCTTCTGGGTAGAAGTCGCGCACGCCTTTGTATGAATCGGTTCCGAGGTGTTTGTCACTCATATAAATGGTCGTGTGATTGTAGGGGAGCCTGAGAGTGATTGCAAGCGTATCCTAGGCAGACATGCTTGGATTACCAAGGACTTTAAGACGGTCATCCATTGCGCCTTGAATTAAGGCCTGGACCGCACGCGGGTCGGGCATGCCGCTAGAGGAGAAGTTGCTTTCGTTCGCACCGGCTGTTTGAGCACGGATTGTACCAAAGTTAAGTAGGGTAGGGATGATCCCGCTAATTGTGACTTTAATATCTTGGAGTCGTTCGAGTCGGAAGCTAGAAACTTTGCGATTAAAAAATCCTCTCTGATCAATGACAATAATGCGCCGGTCGGTAATTACCCAGAGGTCGAGGTAGTAGTGGGTCCAGATGGTAAAGCCCATAATGGTGTTGAGCAAGAACCATGTCGTGAGTCCGAACGTAATCAGTGGTGCCTGCCCGCTCATGGCAGCAGTGAGGCGTGGTAGCTCCGGAAGAAACGTGGTGGCAGTGAGAAGTGCAACCGGGATAAGTGCAAGTACAACACTACCAATCAGCTCAATCGTGATGACAAACCAGTGTTTACGGACTGTGCCAATCACTTTTTCGCCGTCTTCGAGCTGAATTTTTTCGTACAGCATGACTTACACAAATAAAATCATCATTCCCATAATGGCGAGAAGGGGAAGGGTGGTCATGATATAGATAAGGAAGGTCACATTGCGAACCTTCTTGTCTACCGCGTACTGGGTCCAGTGATAATAAAAAACCACGCTAAAAATGATATAGAAAATCGCAATCACGTAAAACACCAGGGTCATGACTGTTGCGAGATCGCCCGTGAAGGTTGGCATATGATTATTGTAGCACTTAAACTCGTCTAAACTCCTCAAATGCGAGGCGTCAAGGAAACGAGCCCCCGAGGCGTACTTCTTAGTACGATGAGTAGTGGAGGTCACGAAGACAATTAGGAGAAAGAAGGAGTGCGTAGCACGACTATGTTTACCTATGCATACGCTTCACTCGTTTTGACCTACAGAGGAAAAAACGAATGGTAGCGAATTGCCAAAGCAGGTGAGGAGTTTAGGCGAGCTCTAGGACAGAGTAGCGGAGGATACCGTACTGGTCGGGGTGGGTGGAAACGCTAAAGCCATTGTCGATACCCAAAGAAGCAATGAGTTCTGTTTGCTCTGGTTCGTGTTCGAGCCAGAGCTGACCCCCGGGGTTGAGGCGCAGAGGCGCTTCCTTAATAATCCGTTCAATGACTTCACTCCCATCCTTACCGCCATACAGCGCGAGGTGCGGCTCGAAGCATTTTACCGAAGCTTGTGTCCGGTCGAGCGCTGGGTCAATGTAGGGAGGGTTTGAGAGGATGAAATCAAAGGTGCCTTCAATGTTTGAAAACAAATCACTGGTACGACTCGAGTAGTGTGTAATATCATTACCAGCGCAATTTTTTTTAATCGTGGGTAGGTGTTCTCTATCAATTTCACTGAATGTTATGTGTGCGTTGGGTACGTGAGCCCCTACTGCCACCCCAATACAGCCCGAACCGGCGCAGAGGTCGAGTACTTTTATCAAGGTTTCACCTTGATATGGAGTGGTTCTCAGGGTTTCGATGGCTTTTTCGACCCAATACTCGGTTTCAGGTCGGGGAATCAGTGGACTACTACTCAGTTGAGTAGTAGTACCCAAAAAGGGTACATGACCGATGACGTAGGCTAGCGGCTCGCCAGTTTTGAGGCGCTTGCAATCGGTCAAAAAACCTTCGGTTTTTTGACCGTGATATTTCTCCTTAAGTAACCATGCCTCATCTTGATTTTCCATAAAATTTGTTGCATTATGTAGTTTGCTCAACCAATCGTCAAGGAGACGAACATGACCGTTCCTGAGAAAAAAATAGTTGACGCGGCACAGGCGCTTGTAGACTTTCGTCTGCGTGGGCAGGTCGGTGCCACGACTTTTTCACTTACCCCGAGAGAAGTGCACGCCATCATGGTGCTGGTCGAGGCGTCGCCGCAGATTGCTAAGGCTTTTGGAGAGTGTAATTTTCCTTCGAAAGTGCAAGCTTCGTCCGCGGTGCGGGTTGTGGAAGGTATCACGCTGCCTGAAGGGTATGACTTCACCACGCCGTTTTATGGAGAACGGGGAATCTTCAAAGGTCTATCTAAAAGAGTCGAAAACAATTTTAGATGGGAGAATTTGAAGACTGTCGGTGATCTTGCTCGTCGCACTTGTGGCATTCAAAGGGTGCCTAACTTGGGTCTGGTATCATTGGCTAAAATTAAAGAAGGTCTCAGGCAGTGCGGGTTTGACCCAGAAGAATTCTGGTGCTTGCAGAATCCGGGGGTGCTGCGCCGATGAGATGAAACGAATGAGTTTTAAGGGGTTCTCACACAAAACCCCTGCCTTCATAGATTGTGAATCTATCTGATGAGTCCAAGCGTTGTAAGCGCATAGGACGAAAGGGTAAAAGTCGAGAAATCCCAGGCCTGACGGCTTTGTGCTATTATTGGTATATATGGCTACTCCGATGCTCGAAATAAAAAATCTCACTAAGGTATACGGTACGGGTAAAACCCAGAAACTAGCCGTTGATGGGATTAACCTCACGGTTGAGCGGGGAGCCTTTTACGGACTACTTGGCCCAAATGGAGCAGGGAAGTCGACAACGATTCATTGTATTACGGGTATTGCCCAGCCAACCTCGGGACAAATCCTTGTCGATGGTGTGGACGTGGTGACTGACTATAAGTCGGCGCGTACCAAAGTCGGCCTCTCTCCACAGGAATTCAATGTCGATATTTTTGCTACTCCAGCCCAGCTTATGAATTATATGGGTGGTTACTACAGTATTCCGGCGGCTGAGCGTAAAGTTCGAATTGAGGAGCTCATCAAGCGCTTTGATCTGGAGCAACACCGTAATGTGAAGTTTCAAAAACTTTCAGGTGGACTTAAGCGCCGAGCAATGCTCGGTCGCGCGCTTGTGCACACTCCTGACCTCCTCATTCTTGACGAGCCGACGGCTGGGGTTGATGTTGAGCAGCGGCGCGATCTCTGGGCCTACCTTAAAGAGCTTAATGAGGCGGGGAAGACGATTATTCTGACCTCACACTACCTGGAAGAAATCCAGTACCTCTGTCGCGATATTGCGATTATTAATCATGGCAAGATTGTGGCCGAGGGGACTAAGGAAGAGTTTATGAAGGACGGAAAATCAATTGAAGAAAGGTACTTAGAAATCACGAGAGCCGATGATAAGAAGAACTCTGTATGAATTGGATAGGACTCTACACCATGTTCCGTCGCGAAGTGGAGCGCACGATGCGTGTGGTTATTCAGACACTGGTCGCACCAGTCGTTTCGGCTGCGCTCTATCTTTTTATCTTTGGAACGGTGATTGGAGCCAAGATTGATGATTTTGCTGGTGTTCCGTATATCACCTTCGTCTTCCCGGGGGTACTTATGCTTTCGATTATTAATGCGTCGTTTGCGAGTGCCTCTTCTGCGCTCTACTTTATGCGCTTTACCCGCGGGCTTGAAGAGATTCTCATCGCTCCCTTTTCGTACTTTGAAATGCTCCTTGGGTTTGTCGGGAGTGCGGTGACTAGGGCGCTCATGGTGGCGTTCCTTATTTTGGCAGTCGGCATGGTATTCGGCGCGGTGTCGCTTGTTAACCCGCTTGGCTTTGTATTTTATGTGGCGGCAATTGCCTCTATCTTTGCTATGCTTGGGATTATTGTAGCCCTATGGGCCGAGGGGTTTGAGCAGCTTCAGGCACTCAATACTTTTGTCATTACACCGCTTACGTACCTGGGGGGTATTTTCTACTCCATTACGATGCTTCCGCCACTAGCTGCCCAGATTACGGTCCTTAATCCGTTCTTCTATTTTGCCGATGGTATTCGCAGCAGTATGATTGGGTACAGTGAAGCCAATACAATGATTGGACTGGTCGTTATCGTTGGGTTAGTTTTGGTACTCGCCCTTACGGTTACCCATCTCTTTAAAATTGGCTGGAAAATTAGATCGTAAACTCCACACAAAATAATCTGGGTTGCACACAGGCGCGCGCTCTTAGGGGTGCGCGCTGTCTGGTACACTGATACCTAGTATGAAACACGCAACCAAGCTCTACGAAACAGTGGCGGCACTAATGGCTCCGGGAAAAGGTATTTTGGCAGCAGACGAAAGTGACGCAACAGCGGGGAAGCGACTTGCGATGGTGCATCTCCCAAACGAACCAGAAAACCGCCAAGATTTTCGCGAAATGCTCTTTACCGCTCCAGGCATTGAAGAATACCTTTCTGGTGTCATTATGTATGACTCATCAATTAAGAACTTTACCGACGACGGCATACCGTTTGCTGATGTTCTTACGGCCAAGGGGATAGTGCCGGGCATTAAAGTAGATACCGGTACGGTAGATTTTGAAGGCTTTAAGGGGGAGGTTATTACTACGGGCCTTGATGGTCTCTCTGAACGGTTTGCCGAGTACTACGAATTGGGCGCGCGTTTTGCGAAATGGCGCATGGTGATTTTGATCGACGAAGACAAGACCCCAACGGATGCCTGTTTAGAAGTAAATGCCATGCTTCTTGCGCGCTACGCACAGATTGCGCAAGCGGCAGGAATCGTTCCGATGGTAGAACCAGAGGTGCTCTACGCTGGAGACCACTCAATCACTCGGGCTGAAGTAGTGACGACCCGCACACTCCAAATTCTTTTTCAGACGCTGATCAAATATAAGGTTGATCTACAGGGTCTCATTCTTAAGTCTTCAATGGTGCTGGCCGGAGACATGTATAATGATCAGTCATCACCGGGGGAGATTGCCAATGCTACTTTGCGCACCTTCCATATGTCGGTACCCTATGACGTGGGTGGAATTGTGTTCCTCTCTGGTGGCCAGACACCGAAGCGGGCAACCGAAAACCTAAATGCGATTGCTAAGCTTGGCGAACAGCCTTGGCCAATTACCTTCTCGTACTCACGCGCGATTGAAGAGCCGGTACTTCTTACCTGGCAAGGAAAGCCAGAGAATATTCCCGAGGCACAAAAGATGCTGCTTCACGCGGTAAAGATGAATGGTCTGGCGTCACAAGGGAAGTACGACCCAAATCTTGATACAAAATTAAAATAACAAAAAGCCCTTTCGGGGGCTTTTTTTAAGGACGATTGATACGGTACTAGATACGAGGCGCACAAGATAGGTAGAAATAAGGAGTAGCGAAGCTGTGACTATATTTTACATATGCAGACGCCTCGCTACTTCAGAGCGTCATGGTGAAGGAAGTAGCGGCGGCGGGATGCGAAAAGATATATGCTACAAAAATTAACAAAAAAGCTCCCGCAAGGGAGCTTTTTTGTTAACTGCAATCTAGAGCCTGAGTTCCAGCGATTAGCCTCGGCTAAGGCAAATCGGGAACGATGTTCGCCATAGTCGCTACGGTCGTTGGCTTACTTCTTCTGTTTGTAGACAGTATGCTTCTGCGCAATTGGGTTAAACTTCTTGGTTTCGTACTTCTTTGTGGGGTCCTTCTTTACCTTGTTATTGTAACGAATGTAGTAGGTGTGACCTTTGCCAACGCCTTTGGCATCGCCTACCGATACGAGTTTTACGAGCATTTCCTGTGACATAGTGGCGCAATACTACCAAATACTCCCGCCCGAGTCAAACCAGAGACTGGGTGCCATTTAGGCTATCAACACAACGACCAAATAACTGAAACAGCCTTTTAAAACCACGTGCTATGATGACCGTGTGGCATTCAAAACCACTACAGAACTGTCACTCTCACAGGAGAGTTTTTCATATGTAAGCACAGTGTGCCTATGAGGATTCTTACTTTTGGCTGGGACTTTCCACCCTCCCGTAATGGTGGTTTGGGTGTTGCCTGCTACGGACTCACCCGGGAATTAATTGCCAAGGGTGCTGAAGTTATTTTTGTGCTCCCGAAGCGTCAGGAAGTAACTGGAAACGTGCGCTTTGTCTTTGCTGACGATGCACGCAGTGTAAAGGTGCGAGAAGTATCATCGTTTCTAAAGCCTTACCACCAAGCCGAAAGCTTGGTTCATTTCATTACCGGGTATGACTCGACCGGTCGCCCAATCATAAAGAGTAGATCTATTTTAGAAGAAGCCCACCGCTTTGCTCACCAGGCCGCTTTGATTGCAGAAGAAGAAACCTTCGACATTATCCATGCACATGACTGGACCTCGTACTTAGCTGGCGTGGCTGCAAAAATTGCGAGTGGTAAACCCCTTATCCTCCACGTCCACGCTACGTCGTTTGACCAGGCGGCCAGTCAAAATGTTGACCCTGAAATCTTTAAAATTGAATGCGAAGCTTTTGCCTTTGCCGACCAGGTTGTGACGGTCAGTCAGTTTACTAAGGATGTGGTCGTGCGCCAGCATGGCGTGCCGGCAGAGAAAGTTTCGGTCGTTCATAATGGCTGTGATACACACGTACCTCCTGCACAGGTACCAACATTACTTGAACTGAAGGCACAGGGGAAACGCGTCGTCCTGTATCACGGGCGTATTACTATTCAGAAAGGAGTGGATTACTTTGTGCATGCTGCTCGTAAGGTCGTTAATCATGACCCTACGGTTGTCTTTGTGATTTCGGGTTGGGGAGACATGACGCGTCAAATCATTGAACAGGTAGGAGCGCTCGGACTTTCCAATAATGTCATTTTTGCGGGTGCGCTTTGGGAGGAAGAACGCGATCGTATGTACCAAAGTGCAGACTTAGTGGTTATGCCATCAGTGTCTGAACCGTTTGGGTTGGTGCCGCTTGAGGCGCTCCAGCATGGTACTCCATCACTTATCTCTAAGCAGTCAGGGGTGGGTGAGGTTCTGTCGCATGTCCTCCGGGTCGATTTCTGGGATGTTGATGAGATGGCAAACAAAATCCTCGCAGCGCTTCGGTACCCCGTTATGCATAGGCAAATGGTGGAAGAGGGAAGGCAGGAGCTGCAACGTCTTTCTTGGCGAGAAGCAGCGCATAAGGTGTACGAACTCTATCAGCGCCTGGTACAATACGTGCGCGCCTAGTTATGCTCACCGTCTGCCCGTACTTTCACGTCCATCAACCGTTTCGAGTAAAAAAATATCGGGTATTTGATATTGGTAACGATACTGAGTATTTCAATGATAGTAGTGAGACGGATTTAAATAATCGACGAATTGTCGAGAAGGTTGCCAATAAGTCATACCGTCCTGCTAATAAAGTACTAAAAGAACTTCTTGATACGCATCCGGAATTTCGGTTTGCTCTATCGTTTTCTGGCACAGCGCTCGATCAGTTTGAAGCATATGCACCCGATGTGCTGGAGTCGTTTCAAGACCTGGTGGCAACTGGTCGGGTTGAAGTGCTGGCTGACACCTATCACCACTCACTGGCGTTTTTCTACTCAGTACCGGAATTTGAACGCCAGGTTACCCAACACCGTAAACGCATCGAAAGTTTGTTTGGTGTAACACCGCGAGTGTTTCGCAACACAGAGCTTTCGTATAGAAATGATTTAGCTAAGTGGTGTGAGGATAATGGCTATATCGGCATTATGGCTGAGGGTTGGGATAAGTATCTCGGTTGGCGCAGCCCCAACTATGTCTATCGCCCGGCGGGTTGCTCAAAAATAAAAGTTCTTTTAAAGAATTACAAGCTATCAGATGACGTTGCCTTTCGGTTTAGTAACCAAGGCTGGGAGAGTTGGCCACTTTCGGCCGAGACTTACGCTTCATGGGTACATGCCCATCACGGTGATGCTGAAACCATTAACTTGTTCATGGATTATGAAACCTTTGGTGAACACCAATGGGAAGATACCGGTATTTTTAGTTTCCTTCGCGCTCTACCGGAAATGCTTATGCGCCATCCTGAGACCACATTCAAAACGCCGACAGAGACAGTGCAAAGTTACGAGCCTGTGGGTGAGTTTGATGTGCCTGATATTCTGACCTGGGCTGATACTGATCGTGATCTCACAGCCTGGACCGGAAATGATATTCAGCGTGATGCAATTTCTGCCACCTACAAAATGGAAGACGATGTTTTGAAAACCAAGAATAAACAACTCATTGAAACATGGCGGAAGCTTCAAACGTCTGATCACTTTTATTACATGTGTACCAAGTGGAGTCATGACGGCGATGTGCATGCTTATTTCAGTCCGTACCAATCCCCATATGATGCGTATATTGCTTTCATGAATGCCTTAAGTGATTTACAATTACGAGTGAGCTACGCACTTAGCACTTTAGCTGAAAAAGAAAAGGCTAAAGAATCTCGTGAAGAAATAGTAGCTGCGTCGCTACAGGTGGTGGCGGAAGAACCAAAGTCAGCTGAGCAGAGTTCGTGGTCACTCGTAGTGACATTATGGGAGCGGGCTCGAAACAGCTTTTGGGGGATGATTACTCGTCCGTGGAAAAAGACCTAGTTCTTAATTTTTATGCCAACTAAAAAAGTCGCGTCGGTAGCCACACCAAAAAAGGCAGTGGTTCCATCAGTTAAAAAATCTACCGCCAAGGCACGTGTGCCTGCGCTCGCGTATGCGAGTAACGAACAATCCTTTTGGACAGCCAGCGGTGAAATTCTTAACAGTCTTCCTTCTCTGCGCGACGCTTTTGCTGTTATGTCGAAAGAGACGTTTTCCCACCACGTAGGTGCACGAAAGCATGATTTTGCTACCTGGGTACATGATGTTCTTGGTGATAGTGCCTGCGCCAGTGATTTACGTAAGGCCAAAACTACTGCCTCGGCTCGCGCCGTGATTGTGCGCCACCTCAAGCGCTACGAGCTCTAATTGGCATGGCTCGTTCGATCACTATTGGTAACGGTAACCTCCTTGTAGGGTTAGATGGCCGCGGACAGGTGCGCGACTTATATTTTCCCTTCGTGGGCGAAGCAAATCACGTAAGCGGGGCTTCGGGTAATTTTGTGCACCGGATTGGAGTGTTTATTGACGGTGCAATATCCTGGTTCGATGATCCGTCATGGAGTTTTGATTTTGAAGCAGCGACCGAGACTATGACCGGCAGCTTTGTGGCGACCAATCAGCAGCTGTCGCTCATCATTCGCGCGCAGGATGCTGTGCATAATGAAAAAGATATATTTGTTCGCCATTTTGTTATCGAAAACACTGGACCAGTCGAACGTATGGTTAAAATTTTCTTTGCTCAACAATTTCGCATTGGTGAATCAAGGCGCGGCGATACTGCTTTTTATGATCCCCGGGTACGAGCACTGATACACTACAAAGGTCATTACACATTTCTCGTAAACGCCACGATTGAGGGAAAGCAGTTCTCTGATTATAATATCGGTCTTTTCGGCATTGAGGGTCGTGAAGGAACTTATTTTGATGCGGTTGATGGGGTGCTCGAGCGCAATCCAATCGAGCATGGATCGGTGGATTCTATAATTGGAGTCGCGCAGGTGCTACCCGCTTGTGGACAGTGCCGCGTGTCCTACTGGGTGGCGTGTGGTAGTTCGGTAGCAGCGGTACACGAGCTCGATGCTCATGTGCTCCGAGAAGAACCCACGCGCTTGATGGCGTCAACCGAGGCCTATTGGCAAGCGTGGGTAGGGAAGGATGGGCGAGACCTGTCACCTCTGCCGGCTGCAATGCAGACCTTGTTCAGACGTTCCCTCATGGTGATGCGGGTACACACTGATAATCGCGGCGGCATCATTGCCTCCTCCGATACTGACATGCTCCACCATGGGCGTGATACGTATTCCTACGTATGGCCGCGCGACGCGGCCCTGATAGCACACGCGTTTGATGTGACTGGATACGGCGACGTGGCTAAGCGGTTCTATAGTTTTGCTGCTCGTGTTCTTGAGCCTGGTGGATACCTCATGCATAAATACCGTAGTGATGGGGTACTTGGTAGCTCTTGGCACCCGTGGATGCATGGCGGAGAAGCTCGCTTGCCCATTCAAGAAGATGAAACGGCAACCACTATCGTCATGCTGTGGCACCACTATGAAAACGAACGCGACCTCGAATATATCGAGTCCCTATATAATTCCTTTATTGAACCAGCGGCACAGTTTATGTGCGATTTTATTGAGCCAACCACCGGGTTACCGCAGCCCTCGTACGATTTGTGGGAAGAGAAGTTTGGGATTTCCACCTACACGGCCTCTTCGGTTTATGCTGCGCTTATGGCCTGTGCGCGCTTTGCTACAATCCTGGGTAAAGATAACGATGCGCGGACCTACCAAGCTATTGCTCAGCGCATGCAAAGTGCCATCGCTAGCGTGCTCTATGATCCCGAGCTAAAAATGTTTGTAAAGCACGTCACTATTGATGCGGACGGTGAGCGTGTCTATGACAAAACGCTGGATACGAGTAGTTTCTACGGACCACTATTTTTCGGGGTGTTTGATGAGGATGACGCCATGATAAAAGCCGCACTCAAAACTATTGAAGAAAAACTTCAGGTAGGCTCAGAGAGCAAAGGCTTTGTGCGGTATGAAGGGGACGGCTATTACCGTATGCACGACGCACAGTCTCCTAATCCCTGGATAGTCACAACGTTGTGGATTGCACAGTACTACCTACGCCGCGCTACCAAGTTGACCGACCTCAAGCGCCCACTTGAACTGCTAGAGTGGACAGTTTCTCATGCGGCCTATAGTGGAATGTTGGCAGAGCAGATGCATCCTAATACGCGCGCGCACCTCTCGACGGCACCCCTTATGTGGAGTCATGCCGAGTATGTGCTGACAGTAAACGCTTATCTTGAGAAATACCACAGTTTTAAAGACTAGATAACGATGACCCCACCTCCAGTCGTCTCTAGTTATAGAGAGTAATCCAGTGCCCTTGTTCGTAGGTTCCGATGTGAGTACGGTGGATGGAGAAGGCTAATCCCCTCGTGTTTGCCTTTTTCGCCAGCTCATCAGCGAGAGTGCGCATATAGGTTCCCGATGAGCATATGCAGCTGAAAGAAATAATTACAAATACATCAGCAGCATTCCCGGCCGTACTAAACCGCTCCCAACTCGCCAGTACTTCAGGTCGACGAAAATCATTGCCAAGGGCTTTACGATCATCCGTAACGGTAGGGAGGAGGGCAATCTTTGTAGTCGCATCACGCCAAAGCTCGCTTCGGGTAGCGGTTCTCTCCCCGCTAAATGAGAGATCGTGGATAGTTGAGTTTTTGTCTGGGATGGAAATTTTATCTATATGACCAGTAACTGCCCAGGTATGCAGTGGTACCCCGAGCACCGTCTTGGCTGAATAGTGTGGGTAGGGAAGCGTAACCTCACCAATCAAAGTAGGTGTGATGGCACGCCAATTAATTGATTCAGTCCTGTACGATGGCTGCTCTTCAATGATACCAAGAACATCTCCAGTGTCGGACGCTACTCCAAAGAGTATCTCAATGTCGTAAGCTTTATCAAGACCTCGGTAATTATCTTGCTGTTTACACTCTTCGCCAATAAGTACCAGCAACTTTCCAGATGCCATGGGATCGAGACGTCCAGCGTAGGTGAGAGGGACACCACTTAGTTCGCTTCCGCGTGACGCACGAAACCGCTCGAGGGTTTCGAGCGGTGTTTCGCCAACTGGCTTTTCAAGTACAACGTACTTTTCCATTGCGGAATGTTAACCCCCGAACGGATTGCCTCCTAGAAACGCATTAACAATCGCTAGGAGGATAAACAATCCTAGTGCCAGAATGACATACTGCATATACTACAGTATATACCAGACTAGGCGGGCACGAAGGTGAGGGCACTCCCGCGTTTATCGCCACGGCCGGTGCGACCAATACGGTGCACGTAATCTTCGTAGGCACCAGGAAGGTCGTAGTTAATGACGTGCGACACATCGTCAACGTGAATACCGCGAGCAGCTACGTCGGTAGCAACGAGTACCTTTACTTGGCCACCCTTAAAGCGGGTGAGGGCACGCTGGCGCTGTGGGTGTGACTTATTGCCGTGGATAGATTCCGCAGTGATGCCGGCCTTCATGAGTTCTTGACCGAGTTTTTCAACACTATGCTTCATTGCGCCGAAGATAATTACGCGTGAAAATTCTGGCTTGCTAAGGAGGGTAACGAGAAGGTCAAACTTATGATGTGGTTCGTATCGGACGACGTCCTGTGTGATTGACTCGGTAATATCTTTCTTTCGCACGGAAATAGTGAGCGGGTCGTTGAGGAAGTCGTGCACGAGCCCCTCAATACTCTTTGACATAGTCGCAGAGAAGAAAAGGGTCTGGGCATCTTGCGGTACATCCTTCAAAATCGCCTTCATGTCATGAATGAAACCCATATCGAGCATGCGATCGGCTTCATCGAGAATGGCGGTAGTTACCTGGCGGGTGTCGATGTGGCCACGCTCCATGAGATCTTGAACACGCCCTGGTGTACCAATGATGAAATGGTTCTTGCGCTTAAGGCCGCTAATTTGCGGACGGATATTGGTACCACCCACACACACAGTAGCAAACAACTTCATGTGCGGAGTCAGCTTGCGAAGCTCTTGTTCTATCTGAATGGCGAGCTCGCGAGTCGGGGTAAGGATAAGAGTGAGACGGTTTCGGTTTTCGAGGGTGTGGTGAATGGTGGGTAGTAAGAAAGCGGCGGTTTTACCAGTACCGGTCTGTGCGAGTCCAATCACGTCGCGTCCTTCAAGAATTGGTTTAATGACCTGGTCTTGGATAGCACTCGGGATTTCAATACCCATCGCAGTTACCGCGCGGGTGATTTCGGGAGCAAGCCCAAACTCAGCAAAGGTGTGGGTTGGGACGTAGGCTGCTTCTGCAGTGACGATTGGATTACGATTGATGAAGTTAGAAACATCGAAGGTCGAGATCTGACGGCCACCTCGGCCACCGCCACTGCGACCACCTCGGCTGCCACCGCTGCTGTAGCTGCGCTGGCCTCCGCTACGACCGTATGATGAACTACCACCTGATGGGCGGCGATCATTGTAGCCACCGCTGCTGCTGCGTGGGCGATTACCTACATAACCACGCGATGCGCCACCTGAGCTTCGTTGGCCACCGCCACCAGGGCGACTAAACGAAGAAGAACGGCGTTGTGGTCCTCGAGCTTCGTTATTATTCATTGGGGGAAGTTGATACATAGAAAAAAGCACTAGTTTATTAATTAGTAAAGAAACTTACGACACTGCAATTAAGGCAATGCACCTCTGTTCTTTCTCTAGAGGGTGCAGGAGTGTATTGAGAGTAAGGGGCGCTTTGGCACCATCTCGCGGCTTAAGAGCCCCGCACGCGAATCCTAAGGTGAGAGAAGAGTAACACGCTTGTCATTGGCCGTCAATCAGTTGTACTCGTCCAACACCTTTGAGACTCCACCTCTCGTAATGTCGATACAATGTACCGCAACGGTGCAACTTGGCCA
>JAIEOU010000012.1 GCA_019750255.1 Patescibacteria group bacterium | reverse complement strand
TACCCTCGTGTGCGGGAGGAGTGGGACTCGACCCGGAATCGCGGCTCTTTATTTCACTGCGTTCATAAAGAGACGCGCGTTCCTGGTCGGCCCCTCGCGTGTTTTGTTCCTTGAGTCACAAAACACAAGCTCCGGGGCTTCGAGTCCAACCCGCAAGCAAAAAATGTTTGCTTGCTTCCCGGCACAAATGCAAGAAACCACCCAGAGGGTGGCTTTTGCATTTGTGCCGGGAGTGGGACTCGAACCCACACACCGTTTAACAGGCAAGGGAGTTTAAGTCCCTCGTGTCTACCATTCCACCATCCCGGCACGAAGCACGGAAGGGGATCGGTCACTCTCATGGGTAGTTGTTTCGTCTTACGACTCACAACTCCCTCATTCGCTTGACCACAGCTCGCTGCTTTGTCGCGCTTTGAAGGCGCTCCTCACATCGCTCGCTTTTCGATCCCCGCCCAGGCAACAAAGTGTTTGCAAGCAAACACTGGAGGCCTGGGCGGGGATCGAACCCGCGCGTATCGGTTTTGCAAACCGCTGTGTTACCGCTTCACCACCAGGCCGGAAGTGCGCTCTACTGTATCATTTTTAGGGCTAACCACAAAACGCCCTAAGGCGTTTTGTGTTCGTTTTCAATCTCTCGGGCAACAATGTCAATGTGTTGCCGATGGCGTTCACCGTAGTCAACGCTAAACTCAAAAAAGGGAATGATCTTGAGGTTGGCTTTTTTCTTAATAAAGCCACGGATGTCGCCGCCGCTTCGCTTGAGAAATACCTCAGCATCCTTTTCTCGACCGTCAGGAAGGGTGGTAAAGAAGATGGTGGCACGTCGGTAGTCAGGAGAGGTTTCAACCCGGGTAACAGTAATAAGCGGATCGGTATTGGCTTCCTGTTGGATGTAGGTGGCGGCAAGTTCCTTAAGAAGGGAAGCGACGCGGGTGTGACGATCCGACATAGCTAAGAAATGATCGTATCAAACGGAATAAGGTGGTCGCCGGCTGCGACTTCAGCGCGGGTTTCAATCTGCATTCCAAACTCACCTTCGTTGACCTGCTGTACGTCTGATTTCATTTGCTGTAAGTTCTTTACAGTACCTTTACCAATTTCAATATCCCGGCGGAGAATACGCACTCGCTGCTTGAGCTTAATGACTCCGTCTTCTGCTCGACCGCCCAGCACGAGAATATTCTTTTGGGTACTGAAGTGCTTGAGAATTTTAATCTTACCAGTCACCACCTCTTCTTCGAGGCGTGGCGTGCGAGTTTTAAGCGCCTTATCGAGCCACTCTGAAAGTTCATAAATAATGGAGAAGGTATCGATTTCAACATTGAGGCGTTCGGCAAGGTCGATTGCTTGTCGCTCGATAGGCACATTAAACCCAACAATAATGGCATCTTTGGTGGCACTGACGTTTTGTACGTCACTGGCCGAAATGGCACCAACGGCAGCGTCAATAACGCGCACGGCAATGCGGTCAGAAGAGAATTTATCAAGCTCGTGTTCAATGGCTTCGATGGTGCCAAGGACGTCGGCCTTGATGAGGACCGGAATGGTAGGTAGGTCTGAGCGGACGTTTTGCTTCTTTATGAGGCGATTGCGCGCGGCGCTAACGACGACCTCGGCCTCCTTCTTGGAGGCAACTACCGAGAAGTTGGCGCCGGCAGCGGGTATTTCTGTAAAACCAATAATACCAATCGGCATCGATAGACTGGCCTCCTTGAGTGGCTTGCCTAAAAAATCTTCCATAATGCGTACGGGTGCAAAGGCTGTTCCGGAAACAACAAACTGACCACTGCGCAGTGTGCCGTTTTTTATTATCAAGGTAGCAGTACTGCCACGCTTGGGGTCGAGCTTGCCTTCAATCACAAGACCGGTTGCTGGAGCGCTCGTGTCTCCACTTAGCTCCGCGAGGTCAGCCGCAAGGATGATAAGGTCGAGCAGTTCTGGAACACCCTGACCGGTCTTGGCGGAAATGGCCGCCCACGGAATATCGCCTCCCATTCCTTCGATATAAATTTCGTTTTCAACTAAGGATGACTGGGTGCGTGGAATGTCTGCACTTGGCTTATCAACCTTGTTGATGGCAACAATCATCGGAATGCCGGCTTTTTTAATTGAGGCGAGCGCTTCAAGGGTCTGTGGTTTTACGCCGTCTTCCGCCGAAACGACCAGTACAGCGATATCAGCCACATCTGCTCCACGCAAACGCATCTTTTGGAACGCTTCATGTCCGGGGGTGTCGAGAAAGGTGATGGTTTCCTTGGCTCCTTCTTTTGTAGTATGGGGAACCACATACGCCGAAAGGTGCTGGGTAATTCCACCCGCCTCCTTGGCAACGACGTTGCTCTTGCGAATATAGTCGAGCAGGGTCGATTTGCCGTGGTCGATATGACCCATAACCACCACAATCGGTGGTCGTTTGGTTGGCTCTGGGGTGGTGTGTGAAGCTTTTTTCATGGCAAAATCGACCTAAGGGCGCATGATATGCGCCTGGGTTTAATAAAAGGTGCGAGCATTCTAGCATAGTGGGGGCAATTATTCCACAAAATCGCCTTGTATTTTCTCGTTACTCTCCTTGTGTACTATTTACTTATAAGCGCGGTCGTGCCATGATTTTTTCATGTTTCGAATGTTTCAAAAAAGAATCGCCCACACTCGGCGTATATACCTCGACCACGCTGCTGCGACGCCTGCGCGGCCCGAGGTGGTGGCAGCCATGATGCCGTACTTGGGTGACGTTTTTGGAAACCCAAGCGCCATCCATAGTGAGGGAAGAACCGCCAAGCAAGCGGTTGAAACTGCTCGGGCGAGTGTCGCTAAAATTCTGAATATACGACCGGAGGGTGTAATTTTTACGTCAGGAGGAACTGAAGGGAATGTTCTCGCAATAGAGGGATATCTCGCTGCTCTCCATGAGTCTGGGCGATCATGGGCAGATATGGAGGTGGTAACGACTGCCATCGAGCACCCATCGGTGAGCGAATCATTAGTGCGCCTGGCACAGCGGGGTGTGAATGTTAGGACTGTAACTGTCGATGGTGACGGGTTTATTTCCCCAACCGCTCTTACCGCCGTGCTGTCATATAGGACTGTGTTGGTGACGTTTGCCTACAGTAACAGTGAAATTGGTGTTGTGCAGCCCGCACATGCGCTTGCGCGGGCGGTGCGTGCGTACGAACGTGCTCATAGCGGAGTCGTAATTATGATTCACCTGGATGCGGCTCAGGCCCCGCTATGGTTACCGTGTCAACTTCCGGCACTAGCGGTTGATATGTTGACACTTGATGGGGGAAAGTGTGGCGGACCTAAAGGTAGCGGGGTTCTGGCACTGCGGCGGAATGTCGTACTTGTACCAGTGTTGTCAGGGGGAGGTCAGGAGCGGAGTCGTCGTCCGGGGACGGAAAATGTTCCGGGTATCGTTGGGATTGCGGCGGCATTGGTTATCGCTCAAGCCACATATAAAGCGCGGGCAACCAGAGTAGCGGAAGTGCGCGATGTCGCTATTGAGCACTTATGCACTACCGTGCCTGGTGCCGTACTAAACGGTCCGCGCGGTTCAGGAAGAGTGGCAAATAACATTAATATCTCCCTTCCGGGAGTGGATACCGAGTACGCGGTTGTGGTCCTTGATACCGCAGGGGTTGCTGCGAGTACTAAAAGTGCCTGCGCCGGGGCAGGTGGAGGCGAGAGTGTTGTAGTACAGGCTGTTACCGGTGACGCTGTCCGCGCGCGCTCTACAATTCGCCTCACTCTCGGGGAAGAAACGACGGTTGGAGACTTCCTTCAGGTAGCTCTCGTACTCAGGCAACACCTTGCGCTCATGGCCTCAGTAGAACATAAGAATTGATTGACCAAATAGATTTTGTGTTGCAATATATAGAGATCCTGAACGTAGTAATAAATAGACGGTACTAGACCCACATCACCACGTCCGACTCACTGATATGTACCGTATAATTACCTTGCATTATGCCTAATTTTCACAACTTCACTTCGAAAGCAAAAGAGGCTATCCGGAAAGCTCATGAGCTGGCAATTGAGCGTGGACAAAACCACGTTAATCCGGTCCATCTCATTACAGCCCTCACAATGCAAGATGATAGTGCCGTTATTTCTATCCTCGACCGCCTTGATATTGATGTTATCGCTCTCACCGACCTACTAATTGAAGCGCTCGAGATGCCAGAAGTGAGTACTAATATTTCGCAGTCTTATCAACTGTATCTAACCCCAGAGCTTGCAAAGGCGCTCGAATTTTCTGGTCGTTTTGCCGAGCAGATGGGTGATTCATACGTAGGTGTTGAACACCTCTTTATGGCCGTACTTGAACACCCTGGTCCGGGAGCTGAAGTGATACAGCGCGTGGGAATTGAAAAGCCGCGTGTCATGAGTGCCATTAAGGAAGTGCGCGAACACAATACTACCGACTCACAGCCTGCCAAGAAGTTTCGTACTCTCGCCAAGTACACTCGTAATCTCACTAAGCTCGCCCAGGAAAATAAACTCGATCCTGTTATTGGTCGGGATATGGAAATCCAGCGCGTGATTCAGATACTTTCGCGCCGTACCAAAAATAACCCAGTGCTCATTGGCGAAGCCGGGGTTGGTAAGACCGCAATCGCCGAAGGTCTCGCACAGATGATTGCGCAAGGACAGATTCCTGAATCCGTGCGCGATAAGGAAATTCTCTCACTCGATCTCGGACTACTTGTGGCTGGAACAAAGTTCCGTGGGGAATTTGAAGAACGCCTCAAAGCTGTGATGAAAGAGGTGGAAAGTTCTGCTGGCCGTATCATTTTGTTTATCGATGAGCTCCACACCATTGTTGGTGCTGGGCAGGCTGAGGGCTCAATGGACGCGAGTAATATGCTAAAGCCGGCACTCGCACGCGGAGAAATACGTGTGATAGGGGCCACCACGCTAAAGGAATACCAGAAGCACATCGAACGCGACCCAGCGCTCACGCGCCGCTTCCAGCCAGTATTTGTAAATGAACCGTCACCAGAAGATACGGTGGCGATTCTTCGTGGGCTAGCAGAAAAATATGAACTCTTCCATAGTGTCCGGATCACCGATGATGCCATTGTAGCTGCGGTGAACCTTTCTTCACGCTATATCACTGATCGTTTTCTGCCGGATAAGGCGGTTGACCTTATTGACGAGGCTGCTTCAGCTCTCCGTATTTCTCTAGAGAATAAACCAGATGAGCTGGTTGACGCTGATCGACAGGTCCGCCGTCTTGAAATTGAACGGGAAGCGCTGAAGAAGGAAGTAGAGACAAGCGAACATAAAAAGCAAAATAAAGACCGTATTCGCCAGATTGAGCACGAAATTGGTGAGCTACGTGAGCGTACTGCCGCCATTGAAACCCGGTGGAATAACGAGAAGGATGCTTTGGCCGAGATTAGTAAGCTCAAGAAAGAGCTCGACGAGCTCCGTAATGAAGCGGAAAATGCTGAAGCAGTCGCCGACCTCACGCGCGCAGCGGAAATTCGTTACGACACTATTCCGTCCATAGAAAAGGAACTTGAAGAGAAGCACAAACGGCTCAAGAAGCTGCAGCGTAGTCGCCGTCTCTTAAAAGAGGAGGTAACCGAAGAAGACATTGCTCAGGTGGTGGCTCGCTGGACTGGTATTCCCGTCTCGCGCATGCTTGAAGCCGAAGCGCAGAAGCTCTCCCGTATGGAAGATGTGCTCCGCGAGAAGGTGGTGGGCCAGGACGGTGCTATTAAACTAGTGGCTGATGCGATAAAGCGCTCACGCGCTGGTATCGCAGACCCGAACCGTCCGATTGGTTCATTCCTCTTCCTTGGTCCAACCGGTGTTGGTAAGACAGAACTCTCACGAGCGGTGGCAGAGTTCATGTTTAATGATCCGAATGCTATCGTGCGTATCGACATGTCTGAGTACATGGAAAAGCACTCGGTGTCTAAAATCATTGGTGCGCCTCCAGGTTACGTTGGTCATGAGGAATCGGGTTCTATTACCGAGCGGGTGCGACACCGTCCGTATTCTGTGATTCTTTTTGACGAAATTGAAAAGGCGCACCCGGAAGTATTCAATATTCTTCTCCAGGTGCTTGACTCTGGTCATCTCACTGACGCTAAGGGTCGCAAGGTAAACTTCCGCAACACTGTTATCATCATGACCTCGAATATCGGGGCCGAGCATATCGACCGGATGTCGAACTTTGGCTTTGCGAGCGATAAGGGCGAGAAGGCACAGTACGCGCAGGCAAAGGACAAGGTTATGGATAGTCTCAAGCTCTTCTTCCGTCCAGAATTCCTCAATCGTCTTGATGAAATTATCGTCTTTGACATTCTCTCGAAAGAAACGATTCGGAGTATTGTCTCTATCCAGGTTGAGGAGGTCCGAAAGCGGCTCGAAAAGAAGCAGATTCTTCTTTCGGTCACTGACGAAGTACTCGATTTCTTGGCGCGTGAGGGGTACGATCCGAAGTTTGGTGCGCGTCCACTGAAGCGTGTTATCCAAAGCAAGATTCTTACTCCGGTTGCCACCATGATGGTCGGGGAGGGTATGCTCCAGGGTGGGATTGTGCGCGTGGCGATGAAGAAAGACGAATTAGTGTTTGACGTAAAGCGCCGGCCTGTTCGTTCGAGTATACAAAAGCGCCGCCCAGAGTCCCGTCGACAGGAATCGTTAACGCTGTAGTTTTAGACGCTACTTTTTAAGTAAGTAACAAAACCCGCACAAGCGGGTTTTGTTATGCGTGGCCGCTATTTGCTTGGCGACAAGATATTCCGCCGGCGAAAGATCATCAGTAAATATAACCTGCTCATGTGGGGCTGAGGTATTGAGCGCAATCTCGAGCTCGTCAATAGCAACAAAGCCGTCGTGAATGGTAGAGACTTGTACACCTTCGGTGACGAGGGGTTCATCCGTAGCGTCAGCGATAAAAATTATATTCTCAATCCCACCAATATCTTCAGGTTTTAGGGTGTAAGCACGGGCATTAGGGAAGACGCTCTGTAGCGTCGCCGTGAATGAGTCAGTAAGGGTGGTGCCTGGTAGCCCTCGGGCGCCAATGAAGTTGATCATGAGTAAGCCGTCGTCCGTTAAGCGCTCACGTACGCTGTGAAAAAATTCTTGTGTGGTAAGGTGGGCGGGTATATAAAGGCCAGAATTAAACGTGTCCATAAAAATGTAATCAAACTGGTCATCACTTTGTTCAACATATACGCGAGCGTCGACCACGTGATTGCGAATGCGACTTACGTCAGAAAGGTCAAAATATTTCTGTGCCAAGGGAAACAGTGATGGTTCAAGTTCAGCGACGTCGACGATGAGGTCGGGGTTATTGGCCACTAGTGTGCGGGGTATGGTGTATGCACCACCGCCAAGCAGAAGAAAGGATGTGGTAGATCCGTTCCTTAAGTCGGGATAAAGATTAGAGAAACGGGTGTACTCAAAGGGATACTCGTAGCTATCTTGAAAAATTGCGGATTCCGCATTTACTTCGCGACGCAAAAAACGCGCCGGTGGGCGCACAAGTGAAAACTCTTGTTCGTAGACGCGAATGTGTCCGTAGTATCCTTGCGCTTCGTAGAGAGTGGTCTGGTTTTCTTTGTCCAAACTCTGGGGTGGTAGTGAAAGGGTGAGTACGGTAAGCAAGATAGTCCCAAGGGCAATAATATAAAGGTGGCAAAGACGAATCGGAGAAGTTTCAGGGGCCATTTCTGTACGGCCGGTAAGGAAGTGTGCCGCAGTGGCTGCCCCTACCGCGAGGACACACGCCACCCCGAGCAGCGTTGCTTCAATCCCCACAAAGGGGATAAAGAAAAAACCCGCTGATAGACTGCCGATAATACTTCCCACTGTACTAAAGAAAAACGTGTTTCCTGTTATGGCCCCGGCTGTCGCGGGGTCGGCATCTTTGGTCAAAAGCTTGATAACATATGGCGAGTCGGTACCAAGAAGAAAGGCTGGAATGAAGAAAAATACAAACGCCAAAAGAAGAGGTCCGTAGGTGATTGGTATAAATGAGGATAAAAAAGGAATGACAATCGTACTTAAAGCAAAAGATAGGGCGATGGTAAAACCGCCAATCGCGAGGATGCCGTAGAGTGGCAGCGGGTGCGGGTAGCGGTCCGCTAGCCGACCGCCCCAAAAGTATCCCAGCGCCAAGGCCGCCAAGATAACCGTGAGTACACTCGAAAGTACAAACATCGAGGTGCCAAAATAGGGTGAAAGGATACGGATGGCGGGTATTTCTACAATCAGTACGGCCATGCCGGTAATAAACACAGTCGTAAGCAGTATCGGCTTGGCTGAAGGTGGAGTCATATACCTATCAGTGTACCACTACGCAACTTTTCCTTACAAATAATTGTTTAGTACTCTTAGTGGCCGGAATAGTCTGGTCAGAATCTGGATGGGGAGCAGTACAATGAATGACGACCATGTCCTCCAAGGAAGCCTCCGGACTGTGATTTTTGCATTTCTGCGAGATATCCCGTACGGCCTTCGCCGCTGGAAGACGAGCGGGGGAGAGATGGCTCCCTCTGCCAACTAGATGTTTGGTTGCTTGAAGGCCGTTCCTCCCGGGGAACGGCCTTCGTTAATTCCTCGTGCTAGTATTACCTTATGAATGAAGAAACGAACGTTCCCGTAAATACAAAGGTGCTGCACCCGGTACATCGGGTGACGGTCATATCAAAATACCTGGCCTTGGCTTTGTTTATTGCGTTGCCATTTTTGGGTGTCTATGTTGGGTACCAATTCGCACCAATAGAGGTGCTTGAGGTTGAGCGGGTGGTGTACCGTGATGCGATCGAGGTAAGTCCAGTGTGGGAAGTGCCAACTATTGATGAGACCGCTGTCATCAAAGAACGGTTTAAAGAGTTCGCGCCGGTACCGGGGCTGGATATAACGCTCCTTTATCAGGATGTTGATAGTCCGCTCGCGTACTATACAACCTTCTATGCAGCTACGAGTCGCTGCTGCGGCATTGTCGCCTACGATACAGAACTCAAAAGTTTCAGCACGACGTCATATGCGATTGATGTTGTGTTTGGTGAAAAAGCGACCTTGGACGGCCGGTACATTGTTCGGGTCGACACCCCTACAAGTACTGATACCAGCTTGTCTGTTATTGATTTAGAAATACCCGCCGTCGTTAAAACTATTACGCCGCGGTTAGATGAGTCGTTTCAAAGCGGCGGCTGTGGGTATGCGGGCTCAACCTTTGATATTGCCTGGGTAGCCACTTCGACACTTAGGTACGGTGTCTATGCAGAGGAAACCGTCGACGAGTGGGGGTGTAAAAAACGATTCATTGAGTACAAAGAAGAAGCGCTTTAGTCGTTCTCATGCTGCGCTGTTACGAAGCGAGCAGTGCGCGGGCACTGTCCCAGATGGCCGGGTCCTCGTGTGTAGTTTTCATCCAATACCACCATTCAGCGCCCCAGAAATAGTAGGTGCCAAGTCCGGCCTGGCGAGCAAATTCAATATTTTCTTCAAACAATTGCGGGTTCATTGAAAGCGCCTGTACTTCAAGTGAAGATTCAGCGAGCGGTAAGCTTGTCCACGGCTCTGCCTGAAGTTCAATACTGATTACCGGTTTGTTATAGACGCGACGAATCACCTCAGCCTTAAGTGCATAGAAGCTAGGAGTGAGAAAGCTGTAGGGGTTAATACCAAACGTTTCTACAGTATCGTTCCAGGCACTGCGGTACATGGTAACGCCTACGATATCAGCCATACCGGCGGCATCAGTCCAGTCAGAGAGCTCACCTGATTCCGACACAATCACCTCACGCGCTGGGTCGATTGCCCTGACCGCCGCTATTTCGGCGCGGACGCGCTCCCGATTGTCTTCGTAGTACCAGTCGGGGCAGGTACCAAATTCAAGAAAGGGCTCGTTTTCAATTTGCCAGTACTGCACTGCTCCCGAGTCCTTGTACCGTTCTACAATCGTACGTACGTAACGAATAATTTCGGCGTCGCGCTCGGCTGCGGGCACCGATGTAAACCACTCTGGCGTATGGCACTCGGGCCAGCGGCCGGTTTTCATACCGATAACTAGTATTAACTGCACGCGGTTCCTTTCTGCTTCGGCCACTTGCCAGTCAAGCGAGGATAAGTCAAACGCACCACGTTCCTTTTCGGTGGCGTTCCAATTAAGATGAATTTTTATGTGCCGGGCACCGAGGTCATGGATGATAGCCGAATAGGTTTCTTTCGGATCGAGACCTAGGTACACCGCTTGGCTTTCTGAGTAATTCACCCCCCAGGTGGTGTCTTTATCGGCTTGCAAGGTAGTAACGGACAGGAAAAGAGGCGCTAGCAAACAGAGGCTAGAAAAGAGGATGCAGAAGGCAATTTTTTGAGGTTTTGTCATGTCGAGACCGCGTTCACGTACCGCTCAAACACAAATGAAAAAGCTCATAGCCGAAAGCTATGAGACGCGTTGCTTCGTGCTGGAGGGAACAGGTCAAAAGATTATAACATGATTTATATAATTTGCAACCGTGTTGCGTCTCTTTAAGAAAACCACCCAACCCGCGAGAGCCAGGTGGCAATCTTGGGTGGGTGGTCTATCGCCGCTTTGAGGTAGCCGATATGAGATTCAAGTTGATACCAACGACCCTGGCGGAATCCGCGAGGGGCGTTACAAAATCCTCTCCGCGCTTAACCGCAACAATGAGGATGCTCAATACTTCGGCCGCTTCGCGAATTGTGGGGATGGTACTTTGCTTCGCTTCCGCCTGGAGAGACAATAGCTTCGAAAAAAAATACACGTTGTCATCATGGCTGGCCGGATCGACGCGCGCCAGGCAACTCCTTGCCTCTATTTCGCTCTGATGGTAGCCCGTCCAGGCACCATCATTCCTCATCGTAGTTTCTCTCCAGCAGCCATCTTGGTGCAGATACAACTCTTGTCCGAGAAGCCTGCAGGAGACGACCCACATACCCTTGAAGTCGCCAGGCTGCTCATAGCGACTGATTTGAACTTCCATCTGAATCCTCCTTCGGTCGGTTATGTGACTAGCAGTAAATATAGCAACATATAATGTTGTATGTCAATATTGTGAGGCAGCCCCGATTACTTGCGCCGATTACTGAATAGGGTTCCGTTCAGCAGGATTTAGTATGGATGTGCACAATACATAATTAAAATTTGTGTACAAGCGAGTTTCAGTGCTTGATAAAATGCTTAGACAGAATTCGGTAAGTGTCGTAGTCAAACGGCTGGTCAAAATGTGTTTCCGAGTAACCCTCGGCGGTGTAGTCAATTTTCTTTAAAATTCGCCATTGGTCAATGACAAACGCTGACCCCTCTTCGGCTCCAGGATCTTCCTCGACGGTAATAGGACCGGGAAAAGGCCACGACTTGAGACATATATTTTTAAAGGCTTCAACGAACCGCTTGTTGTACTCCTCTGGAGCCTCTTCCTTTATACATGCGCCTTTGCAGTTGCCGAGATGAAACTGGAAGCAGCAGCCTTTACCCTTTTCCAATCCGAGTAACTTTGGACACAACTGGAACTCTTCTATGACCCCATTAATTACGGCCGTGCCCTCGGCCATGGTCCTAAATATTCCGTCAATGTAATCAACGTTTACAATATCGAGCGTATCCTGATAGAAAAGAGACCCGCTCATATACCCAGACGCATCGGTTCCTCTTTTAAAAACAGCTAGTCGCGACATCTTGCGCAATCTCCGATTATAGGCTGGAGAAAGTTCTTTTATTAAAGCCGCTTCTCGTAAAAGGGCGGACAGCTCACCAGAAGTGGTTTCGTAATCTATATGTGAGACTAATTGTGTGAGCACCGCTTCTTTTGTGCTCGTGTGCGCCTGCGTAAAGTGTGAGCGGACACGATTCTTTATATCGACGCTTTTTCCTACATACAGAAGCGCATCATCTTTATCGTAGAAAAAGTATACACCGGGGGCGTGGGGAAGGGCCTTTATCATTTCAGAGTCAATGGTGGCGGGCAAGCTGTGACTACCAAGTGCGGTACTAATTACCGCACGAACTGTGTCTGAGGAATGATCCAGTTCGGCTCTTTGGAGAAACTTGAGCATTACTTCTGCATCGTCAAACGCCCGGTGGCGCGCAAGTACTGGAATGGTATGCGTAGCAATGATGGTTGCGAGACTGTGACTTCTTTGGTTTGGGTATAAAGCTCTTGAGACCTTCACCGTACAGACGGTTTTTGCATCCCAGGCAATGTTCAGTCGCTTAAATTCATTTTTTACAAAGCCATAATCAAACCGCGCATTGTGTGCAACGAATATTGCATCGGAGAGGAGTTCTTGTATGTGTAGCGCCACCTCGTCAAAGGTGGGTTTTCCCGCTAAATCATCAATAGTTATTCCGGTAATCTGAGTGATGAGGTTACTGATGGGACGGTCTGGTTGAATGAGCGTCTGAAACGTTTCCACAATACTGCCGTTCTCAACCCGAATAATCCCAATCTCAATGATTTGGCCATTGATGGCGCTTGCTCCCGTGGTTTCAACGTCAACAAAGACATAGTTTCTATCCTTAAGACAGTCCGTTACTGTTTTCATGAAATAGTATTAGTCACGGTATAGGAACATAGGAACACAAGTGCTAATGAGACCAAAAGTCTTGGTGTGGCTTTTGGCATTATGCATACGACTTTATCTAACAAACCCACAGTAGGGAATATTTACTCGTCTCCGTGCCGTCTCGCCCGGTAACCAGTTTTCGGGCTTCTTTCGCCATGCCGATTCGCTCCGAGGGCTTTCATGTTCTTTCTTATGGATTGCGCTATCACTAATCCCGAGGTGTACCGTGTGTTTTCCGTGCTGTGCAGAAATTTTGTCGATCACGGAGTACATTTCATTTCTCTTCGTTTCAACAACTTGATTGCCAAATAAGTCCAACTGACCAGCGTCGGCAGCTAACCCATGTAGACTAAAATGAGTCGTGCGGTATTTCAAGTTGAATGAAAAAACTTCACTGAAGAGAGGTTCAATATATTTTATGAACGTGATAGGGTCTGCGGTGGGATACTGTAGCTTTAACTCACGGCCATGGTGAATAAAGTTTTGTGTTTTAAGACCAAAAGAAATATGTTTACTGACGAGTCCGTATCGTCGTGCCTTTCTGCAGGCATTCTCTACGTTTTTGCATAGCCGTGAAAAAACCTCGCTTTGGTTATTAGAGGCCGGAGTAAAAGTCTTTGTCTTACTTATTGTGTGGTATTCATCAATGGGTTCGGTTTGTAGAGTCTTCACGGCCTGGCCGCGTAATTCGCACCACGTCTCGTAGTGGGGCTTGGTAAGATTCCGCGTAATCCACTCTTCCGGTAGATAGGCAAATTGTAGGGCCGTATGAATACCTTTACTGGTAAGGAATTGTTCGGTTTTATCACCAATACCCCAGACCTTTCCAATCGGCACTTCTTTTAAAAAGTACTGCGCTCGCTTGCCGGAAATTATGGTTAACCCGTTAGGTTTTTGCCATTTGGAAGCAATTTTCGCCAGTGTCTTTGAGGGTGCCAGTCCAATTGAGCACACGGTCCCCATTTTGGTATCTATTTCGTATTTAATCTGGGTGATGATTTCTTCGTACGTCATTTTTAGCGACCGTCTCATACCAGTGATATCCGCAAAAGCTTCATCAATGGAGTACTCTTCTACATCATCTGAATATTTTCGTACTATTTCAAACAGGCGTAGCGAATACAGTCCAAACGTCTCGTAGTCAGACGGCAAGATAATACACTCGGGACACACTTTCTTGATGTCAGCGAGGCGCATTCCGCGGGTGACTCCGGCGCTCTTGGCTTCACTACTCATGGCGGTAGCTATCCCGCGCTCTTGGCCGATACATACCGGCACGCCGCGCAATTTTGGATCTCGCTGTTGCTCGCACGATGCAAAAAAACTATCCATGTCGACGTGCAAAATGGCTTTGGGAAAACTGCTCGTGGTTATACATTTAAGTTCAGCGTCCATATGACTTAATTACGTTTTTTACGACCGCCTTCACCTTAAGATACTCCTCTGGCTTCATTATCTTCATGTCGCAATTGGCTGGTTTTAGATAAGGTCTACCGTCCTTATCTTTAAAAATGTATTTGAGCGTTTCTTCGCCATCGATTTCCGCAATAACGATGTCGCCGACACTCCACTTATCGGTGCTTTCGACTAATAAAATATCATTTTCAAAAATACCGGCTTCAATCATGCTGTCGCCTTGTACTTTAAATAATTTAGCTGAATGAAGATCCACCATAAGGAGCTCGGACAAGGTCATGACTTCAGCCGTCTCTTCCTCGGACGGGCTAGGGAAGCCGACCGTCTTACCGGCGTGCATCATTCCTAAAAAGGGAATAGAGATATCCGACCATTCAAGGAGCTGAATAGAACCATTGTCAGATTTTTTTAAATAACCCTCCCTTATCAGCTTTTTAATCAAATAGTGAGCCGAACTTTTCGATTTGTAGTCAAAAATTTGACACACCTCATCGTACGAGGGGGTGCGGCCGCGCAGTCGAGTAAAGCGATAGATTTTGTTGTATTTTTCTTTACTAGTCATCCAGTCATTCTATCGAACGTTCGTTCGATAGTCAATCTGTCTGTATGGTCGAACTTTGAATGAAGTGTGTACCGCTTTGCTGTGTGATTAACTTTGCCCAACGAATCAATATTCATCCGCTACTGTATGCTCTTTTTGGCTGCTAAAACTAGGGAACATAAAAAAAAGAAACCCGTGTGGGTATGATAAATAAATATAAATATAAGTATAAGTCACCTATTTAACACGCGCCAAATGACAGGGGTGAGTGAGCTGTCACTACCAACTTTATGTATATAAAATATCAATTCTGGCTTTAAAAAAATCGCACTATCAACCGAGGTTGAGAGTGCGTTCTTATTTTAAGGACGGGCCCTGCGAGCCCGTCCTTTGGACAGCTGCCGTCGCCTACGCGCGCACCAACCAGTTCGTCACGTACATGTCAGGCTGGTCTGGATCGAAGGGGGTCGAGGAATGGCACAACATCTCTGTGCCTGGTGTGAGGTAGAACGTGTGTGCCGTTCGCGGGTCAATCACGATGACGGAATGCTGATATAAATCATGGTGCCGCACCTCGCCAAAGCGATTCCCTTCATGGTCTGTGTCGCAGAGAAGAACGACGCCGCCGCCCTTCAGGATTACGAACGTTTCAGCCTTGTTTCGGTGGAAGTGTCTCCCAAGGGGTAGGTTGTCCGAGAAAATCAGGAATTTCTGAACGGAACAGTTACTTCCATTGAACTCTGAAATACGGCGCCTCTCGTCGCTGTGGACTTCTCTGATAGCTCCACATTCATAGGCCATCTTATATATCTCCCTCTCAGACAAGGTTCAGCCCTGGTCTGAGATTTTACTATGTCATATTTTTGGCAAAATACAATAGTACTTCAGACCTAAATAATTACACCGATTCAATGAGTAAGAGAGGCGCGCGCGTCATTCTCGGGGCGGATCTATAAAAGAACACCTGCTAAAGTTGATTACTGTTACTAAAAAGTGCGCCGGGAGGGAGTTTCAGTCACGAGTCACTAGCTAGAATTGTTCGCTTCGCTCCAATTCTAGACAAGTGCTCTCGACCCGTGAAAAGCAATTCAATATTGCTTTTCACCGCTCGCCTTCAGCATCGATACGCCTTTGACCTATTTTTCAAGGAGCAGAGCGACTATGAAAATGGAAATACTCTTGTGGTGCGAATCCCTCACGCAAGCAAAATTGTTTGCTTGCTCCGGCGCACTAACAAAAATGGCACCCACCGAGGTGGATGCTCATTTTTAAAAGTGCGCCAGGAGGGAATTTCTCCCCTTACATGGGCAGTACACCTTTTGGATTTTCTATTCGCGCACTCAAGAAAATGCTCAAAAGGTCTTCGAATCCCTCACGTGAGTGACGTTTAGTCACTCACTCCGGCGCACAAACTAAAAGACCCCAGGAGGGGCCTTTTAGTTTGTGCGCTGGAATGCGGGAAGTTAGAACCGCTATCATAGAATCCGACTATTGCTTCTTACCTAAATACGTTAGAGATAAAGTAGGTATTACAATGTAAAATGCCGCCAAGGATAATACCCTGACGACATTTTCTTTAGTTAGTAATTACGTTTGATGTAGCCATCTCGTGACGTGTCGAACAGTTCTAGGCTAGTTTCAAGTTGAGCCTTTATTTTATTGTTTATAGCCACGCATTTGTCGTAGATAGCTTTTGATTTCTTACTCTCATCGTTCAGGGTATCAATCACCCAGTTTACAATCCGGTCTCGGTCCACCCATTCATCCCGTGTGCAGTGATTGAA
>JAIEOU010000016.1 GCA_019750255.1 Patescibacteria group bacterium | reverse complement strand
TAGCTGCGACTATATTTTCCTTATGCAATCGCTTCATTACTTTTGAGTTTCCCAACGAAAAAAGTAATGGCAGCGACGTGCTAAGGAGGTAGTTGGGGAAATATTTTATGATTCAAACATGTTACCCGTTGCGACCAAAGGGGATAGTGGCTGGTGATTGTGAATAGGCTCGGACACGACTGGCTCGAAGACATTCAGTCATGCATCCTGTACCTGAGTGGTGCTATACTAGCTCCGTTAACAGTTAGATTCTAGGTAAACCGTATGCTTAAAGTAGGACGAAAAGCACCAGCTTTCACATTAGCCGACCAAGAAGGGAAGATGCAGACACTCAAGCAGTATGCCGGAACTTCCGTGCTCTTATATTTTTATCCAAAGGATGATACTCCCGGCTGTACGAAGGAAGCTTGTGCAATTGCAGAAGTATATAAAGATTTTAAAAAGTTAGGCGTCACGGTCATCGGAGTCAGTAAAGACTCTTCAAAGTCTCACAAAAAGTTTGCTGTCAAATACAATCTTCCGTTCACGCTTTTGTCTGACGAGTCGACTGAAATGATTCAGGCCTATGGCGCATGGGCAGAGAAGAAAATGATGGGTAAAACCTTTATGGGTACCCTGCGTATCTCATACCTCATTGGTGCTGATGGTAAGATTGCTCGGGTATATCCAGATGTGGACCCGGCCAGTCATGCCCTGCAGCTCCTCACAGATATCAAGGCAATTCGTAAAGAGGAAAAGGCAGCAGCAAAGCTCGTAGCACAATAACTAAGTTGTTACAGACAAAAAATGGCCCATGCTCAAGCATCGGCCATTTTTGTACGTTTTGTTTTAAAAGGGCAGTGTTCTAAGTGGGTGCATGTTACGGAAGAGTGTTCCGTAAGCTACGCATGGTGACGATTTCTTCGCTCTGGCTGGTAATAATAGCGTTTGCAAGGGTCGTAATTTCTTGGTGTTCGATATGTGGCTTCACACTTTGGGCCATCATGATGGCTCCCATATGGTGCATCACCATGTCTTCCAGAAAGACAGAATCAAGCTCGGCACCAGAAAGTTTGGTCAAGTCGCGCATCATTGGTGTGTAGGTGTTCTTGTTGGCGTAGGCTTCACCGTACCACTCCTGGTACCAACTTTTCATGTCAGCAATTTCTTTTTCCTGAGTGGTAATGATGGCTTCTACTAGAGACCGTACCTCGGGGGTGGTGGCCCCGCGCGCGAGCACTTCTTTGGCGGTAGTAACGGCTTCCTCGTGATGAGGAATCATGTGGTCAATAAACTCGCGTTCACTCGCCACACTCATGTCCATCATGTGATTGTCATGATTCATCATGCTATGTTGACTGTGGTCCATCATTCCCATGCCGCCACTTGCTTTACTGAGGCCATAGTCCTGCTGCAGGCTTCGTTCATCGCTGTACGTGCTGTGCATGTATTCGCTTTTTAAGGCAAAGCCTCCGATACCCCCGATTAGAAAAATGGCTAAAGCTCCCAGCAGTATGGTGTTTTTATTCATATATCAATATTACGGAACGATGTGGCTATTATTTCAACAGGTCTCCCTCGTGCGCGTCGTTCTTGGGTGCGGTACATTTATAGAGGAGCCATCTTGATTGGAGAATCTGATGTTTAGAAAGATCGTAGTCGGGCTGGTACTGGTGTGTGCCGGATGTGCACATGAACCCGCAGCTCTTCGTCCTCATGAAACTATTGCAGCCGAACACGTGTATCTCCCGGATCCAAATACCCGCAACGTGCGCATTATAATGCCGAGAATAGATGGGATGCTTGAGGATAGCTTTAGGCATCAAGGGGATCGACTAGAAGTTACGTCAACCCCTTTTCGCGGTTAAGAAACGTACACCATAGGTGAGGCAGTGCAGACCACCGAATAAGACGACCTGGGTTCATCTCGGGTCGTTGTTCGTTTGGACCTGGTCAGATGGTGCTAAGGATTTTCTGGTGTACCCACGCTACAATATCAAGATGAAAAAGCCCTGCATTTTTCTTATGAGTGGGTTAGTAGTCATTATGCTTGGAAGTATCATCTGGTACGTTCATTCGTTGGTACTTGAGTCTGTGAGTATGGATGTTCAAGGACTAAGTGCGGAGGCATTTGTTGAAGAGTTTGATGACGAAGTGCGAGCCCGACTGGACAATTTCTTTGGAAGAATCGCGCCGGCTGCTGATACCTATGACGTGGTGGCGGTAGTGGATGGGGATACCATCGATGTGCGCATGAGTGGAGGGGTCAGTCGGGTTAGATATATTGGTATGAATACACCTGAAGTAGTACATCCAAACCGCCAGGCTGATTGCTTCGGAATTGAGGCGAGAAATAAAAATGCAACGCTGGTGAGTGGTAGGCGGGTGCGCCTTGAAAAGGATATGAGCGAAATTGATGCGTATGGGCGCTTATTGCGGTATGTATATGTTGATGGGGAGTTTGTGAATGAAGCGCTCGTGGCCGGCGGGTACGCACACGCTTCTACCTACCCACCCGATGTGCGGTATACCCAAACCTTGCTCGCTGCCGAGCGCGCAGCTAAGGCGGACGGGAAGGGATTGTGGGGTGCAGACTGTGCCCCTCTTGAGGGTGATGGTTTAGGTCTGGACGCGACACTTCCTTTTCCGGTAGATACGGTGAATGCCTGTCTCATTAAGGGCAATGTTTCCGTTGGTAGTGGCGATCGTTTGTACTACACCGTCTATTGTGCTGACTATGACGAAACGGTAATAACAGAAGCAAACGGTGAGCTGTGGTTCTGTACTGAAGCAGAAGCGAAATTGGCAGGGTGGAGGAAGGCGGAAAACTGTGAGTAGGTCGTCGTTAAAAATGTTTAGAACTAAGTGTTGTGGGTGTATATAAAAGCTCGGCCAGCCACGAAGGGTATCGTAGCCGGCCGGTCGTTACGTTTTTCTGATGACCTCGTGCAGTTGCTCAAGGTCAGCAGACATTTCAGTGCCCGCAGAAGGGAAGTCGTACTTCCAAAGGCGAATGGTCTCACAGAGGTATTTGAACATTGTGTGCGAATCTCCAGCGGTTGCGGACTGATCCTCCCGCAAATCAGGGTAGCATGCTCTATACTATTTATACAGAGTGGATAATAAAATTTATTGCTGAAAAGTATTTTTTATGTCATAATGTACATGATGAAAGGAGGTGAAAACGAATGAGTATTC
>JAIEOU010000013.1 GCA_019750255.1 Patescibacteria group bacterium | reverse complement strand
CGTCACCACACAGGAAAAGAAGTACGGCGAGATGAAGGACATCACTCGATTTTGTGGCCATGAGGTCACGTTCGAGACTGGTACGGAATCATCGTACGTTCAGTTGTGGGGTGATCCGATTGACCCGACACAAGAACTCCCGACCTTCCCAAAAGACAGTGTCCGGAAGGTAACGTTTCTGACCAAGCACTATGTTGGGTTCAGAAACGATGGGATTTACCGTCACAAAGGTGCGGTGGCTCGTGTCGAAATGAATCGACTCCTCCACACGCCGATGACGAACGGTGATACGACTCATCTTGAGGAGCACCAAGAGATTCAGATTTCTGCTGGGAGCATTCGCACCCTGCGTGAGATCTATACCAAGGTTCGCTCTGGCAAGCTTAAGCCGAGTGAGGACTGGGGCGGTATCGTCAAACCGCCAACCCTGGAAGAAGTTCTCGGCATGTTTTCCCTTGCAGGTGCAAGGGCAGGTGGTGTCGGTTCGCCAGGCAACATGAACTAATCGCAGCCCCACGAGGAAGTCCCCGACTTCACAACTCGTGGGGCTTTCTTATTCCCAGCTTTCCGCAAAGAATTGAAATAAAACTCTATATACGTATTATATTCAGTAGAAATGTGAACAATCCGATAGGAGCAAGCTATGCCAGGATTTGTAACGTTCGAAAGTCTGCAGGAAGGGGATTGTTTTTTCGCTCGCGGGAAGTTCCACTGCAAGAGCGAGGTAGGAATCTTTAAGCAACCTCATAACGAAGCAAGGTCTGACTACAACGCATTTTATTTTGACGGACCAACCGGTACATGGACTCATTTTGAGGCACCAGCGTTGGTGCAAATCTATGACGAGAACATTCATGGTCAGACGGCTGAAATTATCCGTTTGCGTCATGCTAGGGAGTCGTAATTACACAAACAAAAAACCCTCGCCATCGCTGGCGGGGGTTCATCATTTCTAGCTCAGACACAAGTCGGTCTTGGCGGCGGCAAAGGCCTCCTCTAACTTTGCCGTCAATTCGTCAGCGTTGTTCGCGTGAAAGTGCACCCCGCCGGCTGCTGGCTGGATGTTTTTCACGACAAAGTCACTGATTTCTTTTGAACCAAGCGAAATCGTAAACACCTTGATATCACTTGGGATGGTGCGTCCCAGGCCCCAGTTGGTAGGTTCGTTCGAGACACCATCGGTCGTGAATATCAAAACCTTCTTCTGCGCACTTGATGCTGTCAGCTGATTGATGGCTGCTTGCAGACCAAGCGAGTGATTGGTAGTTTCAAGTATTCGGTGACTTACGGGCCAGAGCGCCTGCGCGTAGTCAACGACGGCCGCTTGATTGAAGAGTCGGGCCGAGACAGGTTCGGCGGTCGTTGCGCCCCAGGCGATGTAGTCTACCTGGAGATTGTTGCAGTCAACGATATAGTTCGCAAAGGCGGTGATGAGCGCCTCGCGTTGGATATCACTATGCTCACTCTGGAACATACTTTCACTCTGATCGGCAGCGATGACGATGAGTGCAGTGCTGTCCTCGGCACGTATTGAGTTGGCAGAGAACATGGTCAACACAGTTTGGATGAATATAATGAAAAACTTGTTCATCATGATAGTCCCCGTTACTCGTGTGAACCTCCCACTTGTTAGAGTATGCCTGCACGTGGTGTGTGTAAAGAAAATGGGTGTATATAAATAAATTAAACCGCACCCCAATAGGGATGCGGTTATTTCAACTCACTGGACAGTGATCGTACCCGATATTATCGAGAATCATGGTCAGAATGTCACGAAAGTGGTGTTCGTTCTCTGCGTGGAAGTGCCGACCGTGCTCAGGAACGATATGTCGCCCGACATAGTTTCGAGCCAGGTCGTCACTCAGTGAAATGCCATAGAATCCTGTGGTCGGCGCGACCAGATTCCACAGTTCGCTGTTACCTTCACCATTGAGGCCCGCGTCGCTGATAAAGATGATGACAGTTTTATCGAAGCCTGATGTGACGTAGCTGTTAGCAAATAACATACCCACTCGCGGACTGGTACCATCATGTTTGAACCGGGTGAGTTTACTGGCATAGTCTGCGAGCAGTTCGCTTTCGTCAGCCGAGGTGAGTTCGACCCGCACAGGTGGCAGCGACTGTAGTCCCCAAGATATCAAATCAACCGTCAGTATCTGACAACGATGCTGATAGTTGGAAAATACTCGGCAAAGAAGTCTGCGCCAGCATGAGTCCAGTCAACTGGGCCATCAGTGCGCATGCTGCGACTCATGTCCCACGAAATGATCACGTGCACTCGATGTTCGACTTCCTCTGCGGTGGCTCGTGGCGGAATCATCAAAAACAAGCAAGGGTTAGAGCGGCAAGAAGTACCTTCATGACTGTCCTCCATCAACCTTTTTCTGTATTAACTGTACTCCGATTATGTACCAGGTAAAGAGGGGGGCTGGTACTTACTCGGATTTAGCCAAAAGTGCTATCAGTTTTTTATAGGTATCAATGTGATCTTCTACGAGCACAGTATCAATTACCCCAATCACGGCTTCGTCATTGCCGCCGGGATACAGTCCATCACCATAGTAAATACATTCGGATTTATCCCAGCCCATCCAATCTATTAATTTTTGAACATTAGTACCTTTGTGGCGGTCTTTGTGGATGTAGTCGAGACTGGTTGAGCCACCAATTTTTACCACCAAGTCTTCAGAGGCAAACGGAATTTGTGCCAATAATGACTCACGTTTCTTGCGGTCAGGATCATAGGTTTTCTTTATCTCAACCGGGGCAGTGTTACCAATGGGGCTAAAGGTGATTTGGGCACCACGGTCTTCGATAGGGTTCCATTCGTGATTGAGTTCATGGTCAAGTAATTCTACAATTTCACTGATGTGGTCAAGAATTTGGTCACGATG